>JAFZRH010000016.1 GCA_017619975.1 Lachnospiraceae bacterium
AGAGGGGATACGCGTGCACGCTTCCCGGAACCAGGCGTTTTTCTTATCGTCCAGATACAGTTTAACGGCATTGTAAGGGCAGCTTTCTCCGTACGGGCAGCCGTCGATGCACCGTTCCGGTGCGTCTTCCGGCCGGTTCTCGTGCGTAAAATACCGCAGTGATCCGAAGGACTGGATCTTTCTGCAGGGCTTTCCGATCAGCCACTGCAGAATATCCAGATCATGGCAGGATTTCTGCAGAAGCATATTGGAGGAACGGGCGGTATTGCCCCAGTTCCCGCGGACGAAGCTGTGGCTCTGATGGCGGTTGCCGACGTTTTCTTCATGGTTGACCGAAATGATCTCGCCCAGTCTGTCCTCCTCGATCAGACGTTTGATCCCGGTGAAAAGCGGCGTATAGCGAAGCACGTGACAGACGACGACTTTGACGCCGGCCTTTTCGGCAGCCTGCGCCAGACGCTCACAGCGGACCGGATCCGGAGAGACCGGTTTTTCCAGAAGAAGATCGTAGTGAAGCGCGATCGCCGCCATGGCCGGCTCAAAATGATCCTGATCCAGGGTGCAGATCAGGGCCAGGTCCGCGATCCGCCCTAAAGAAAACATCTCTTTCCAGTCGGTAAAGCAGCGGTCCGCCGGAAGATGATGCTTTTCGCGAATATACTCCCTGCGGCGCGCAAGAGGCTCCGCCACGGCGACAACTTTGTATTTTCCCGCCATTTCATCCATGATGTCCGTGTAAGTCCGGCCGCGGTCTCCGGCGCCGACCAGAACGGCAGTGATCTGCTTGCTCATCTTTTTCCTCCGCTTAAACAGGATCGATCGGTTCAAAGTAATTTCATCATATCTCAAAGAAACGGAACGTGTCAATCATTCCGGGAAAAACCGCAACAGCGCGTTGCTTGCAAAACCGACGTCCGTGGATTACAATTCGTTCAGCAGGAGGGATTTTGAAATGAATACAAAAGATGTGATCTACGAACTGCGAACGAAGAACGGCCTGTCGCAGGACGATCTGGCTGAGAAAGTCTTTGTGACCAGACAGGCGGTCTCGCGCTGGGAGAACGGGGACACCGTCCCGAATACGGAAACGCTCAAACTGCTTTCCGGTCTGTTTCACGTCTCTATCAACACGCTGTTGGGATCTCCGCATCAGCTTGTCTGCCAGTGCTGCGGCATGCCGCTGGAGGATTCGATCATCGGGCACAATCAGGACGGGTCGATGAACGAGGACTACTGTAAATGGTGCTATGCGGACGGAACCTATACCTACAGCGACATGGACGATCTGATCCGCGTCTGCATCCCGAACATGGTACAGCAGGGCTTTTCCGAGGAGCAGGCCCGCACGTACTTAAAGCAGTCGCTGCCGAAACTGGATTACTGGAAACGTTATGAGGAGCTCAGCGACAACGGACAGTTTGAGGCCTTCAAAAAGCAGCTGATGGAGGAGATCAACGCCCTTCACATTGAAGGAATGCCGAAGGTGGAAACGCTGAATGCGCTGGTCGGAAGCTACGTGAATCTCGAGTACCGGCTGCCCGGCGGTCAGAAAGTGAAATTTCTGAACGATGACACGACCTATCTGGGCAATCAGCTGGAGTCGGAATTCGGCGGAGACCGCTGCTTCGGCGTGCTGGCCAATATGGATTTCATCCTGGTCTGCACATACGGAAAGGACGGAATCGATCCGGAACTGGTCGTTTATAAGAAAAGATAAACTTCATTGGTGAATCATGCCGCATTGCCTGTCAGGGGATCCTGCCCGACAGGCAATTTCTTTTTCCGTAAAAATATTTTTTTTGCCTGTCAAGAAAAAATACTTGACAGGCGTTTTCCTTTATGGTATCTTACTCCGGCGGCCATAAAAGGAAAGCCGCCAACGTCGGGAGAGCTATGGACAAATTAGGCGAATACAGCTTGTTATACGATTTCTACGGAGAACTCCTGACGGACAAGCAGAGGCAGATCTACGAAGAAGTCAAGTTCAAAGATCTGAGCCTTTCGGAAGCGGCGGAGATCTTCGGCGTCAGCCGCCAGGGCGTCCATGATACCGTTCGCCGGGTGGAGGAAGCGCTGGACCAGTACGAAGAAACGCTCGGCCTTGTGAGACAGTTCCGGGCCGTAAAAGAAAAGACGGAGAGGATTCGGGAAATCTGCGGAAAGATCAACGCGCTGCTCGGCGAAACAGACGAGATCGCGGAGATCCTGAAGCTGACTGAAGAGATCGAAGAGCTTTAAACGGGAAAAGACAGAAACCGATCTAAGATAAAGGACTTTTGGCATGGCATTTGAAAGCTTATCGGATAAAATACAGGCAACCTTCAAAAAGCTGACCGGCAAGGGCATGCTCACCGAGGCGGACGTTAAGGCCGCCATGCGGGACGTCAAGCTGGCGCTCCTCGAAGCCGATGTCAACTACAAGGTCGTCAAGGACTTTGTAAAGGCTGTCGAAGCCCGCGCCGTCGGCAGCGAGGTCATGAGTTCGCTGACGCCCGGCCAGGCCGTCATCAAGATCGTCAACGAAGAAATGATCCGCATGATGGGCAGCGAGGGGACGGAGATCAAGCTTCTGCCGCGCAACGAGATCACGGTCTATATGATGGAAGGCCTGCAGGGCGCCGGCAAGACCACCACAGCCGCCAAGCTGGCCGCCCTTCTTCAGAAAAAGAAAGACCGCAAGCCGCTGCTGGTCGCCTGCGATATCTACCGGCCAGCCGCCATCGATCAGTTAAAGGTCAACGGCGAAAAGCTCGGCATTCCCGTGTTTTCGCCCGGCAGCGACATCAAACCGCCCGTCATCGCACAGATGGCGATGGAAGAGGCGAAGCAGAAGGGATATAACCTGGTTCTTCTGGATACCGCCGGCCGTCTGCACGTCGATCAGGCCATGATGGACGAGCTGAAAGAGATCAAAGCCACCGTTCCCGTGACGCAATCCGTGCTGGTGCTGGACGCGATGACCGGTCAGGACGCCGTGAACGTAGCCCAGTCCTTTGACGAACAGATCGGCGTGGACGGCGTGATCCTCACCAAGCTGGATTCCGACACTCGCGGCGGTGCGGCGCTTTCCGTCAAAGCCGTGACCGGCAAACCCATTTTTTACGCCGGCATGGGCGAAAAGCTCACGGACCTGGAGCAGTTCTATCCGCAGCGCATGGCCAACCGGATCCTCGGGATGGGCGATATCCTGAGCCTTATCGAAAAGGCGGAAGCGCTGGAGCTGGACGATGCCAAGACCGAGGCGACGCTCCGCAAACTCCGCAAGTCCGAATTCGATCTGGAAGACTTTCTGGAGCAGATGCAGCAGATCAAGAAGATGGGCCCGCTCTCGGACCTTCTGGGCGCGATCCCCGGTCTGGGCAGCAAACTCCGCGGTGCGCAGATGCCGGACGACGGCGCTTTAAAGAAGGTCGAAGCCATCATCTATTCGATGACGCCGAAGGAACGCCACAAGCCTGAGATCATCAACGGCTCGCGCCGCCGGCGCATCGCGAACGGAGCCGGCACCACGGTCATGGAGGTCAACCGTCTGTTAAAGCAGTTTGACCAGAGCAAACAGATGATGAAGCAAATGACCGGAAAAATGGGCAAGAAGGGAAAAATGCCCTTCAATCTGCCTTTTTAACACATCTTCCGTCTGAAAAGACGAACAGATAAATCAAGCGCAGACAGCGTATATAACCCAAAAGGGAGGAAATTTATTATGGCAGTCAAGATTCGTTTGACCAGAATGGGCAAGAAGAAAGCCCCCACCTACCGTGTGATCGTAGCGGATGAGCGCGCTCCCCGCGACGGCCGCTTCATCGATCAGATCGGTTTCTATGATCCCACTGCTGATCCGAGCATCGTCAAGATCGATACCGAAAAGGCTGCGGAATGGATCAAGAACGGTGCGAAGCCGACCGATACCGTAGCGAAGCTGTTAAAGATCGCCGGTCTCGAATAATTCAGAGGTAGGCCCATGAAAGAATTAGTTGAAGTGATCGCGAAAGCGCTGGTGACCAATCCCGACGCCGTCGTGGTTACGGAGACGGTGACGGAGCGCGAAACCGTGCTGACGCTGACGGTAGATCCGGCCGATATGGGCAAGGTCATCGGGAAGCAGGGAAGGATTGCCAAAGCGATCCGCACCGTCCTGAAAGCAGAAGCGGTCCGCGAAGACAAGCGGGTCAGTCTGGATATCGGGTGATGGAACAGTATTTCCGAATCGGGATCTTCAGTTCCACTCACGGCATACGCGGGGAGATCAAGGTCTATCCGACCACAGATTCTCCCGCGCGTTTTTCGCGTCTGAAAAAAGTGATCCTGGAAACGCCGAAGGAAAAGCTGGACCTGGAAGTGGAAAAAGCCCGCTTCTTCAAAGGCATGGTGATCCTGAAGTTCAAGGGGATCGACAACATCAACGACATCGAGCGCTATAAAGGCGCTTCGCTCTTCGTATCCCGCGAGGACGCGGAGCCCCTGGAGGAAAACAGCTACTATGTGGCGGATCTTCTGGGCTGCCGGGTCGAAACGGAAGAGGGACGGTATCTCGGAACGCTGCGGGAAGTCATGCCGACCGGCGCCAACGACGTATTCGTGGTAAAGGATCCTGAGAAAGCGGACAGCAAAGAATATCTTCTGCCGAATATCAGGGACTGCATTCGGAAAATCGATCCCGAAGCAGGCCGGATCACCGTCCGCATGATGCCGGGGCTGGAGGATCTGTAATGCGCTTTACCGTACTGACACTGTTTCCGGAGCTGATCGAACAGGGCTTTTCCACCAGCATCACCGGCCGCGCGGCGGAAAAAGGACTCCTTTCTCTTCGCTGCGTCAACATCCGCGACTATGCCCTGGACCGTTACGGCCATGTGGATGATTACCCCTACGGCGGCGGTGCGGGGATGGTCATGCAGGCGCCTCCCATTTACCGTGCGTATGAAGCCGCGGTGGGAGACGGGAAAAAGCCCCGTCTGATCTACGTCACGCCGCAGGGACGGGTCTTCGATCAGAAACTCGCCACCGAACTCGCCAAAGAAGAGGAGCTTTACATTCTCTGCGGGCATTATGAAGGCGTGGACGAGCGGATCCTGGAGGAGATCGCCACCGACCGCATCTCGATCGGCGATTACGTGCTGACCGGCGGCGAACTGCCGGCTCTGGTCATCATGGACGCCGTCTCCCGGATGGTGCCCGGCGTCCTGAGCAACGAGGAATCCGGAGAAGACGAGTCCTTCATGAACGGTCTGCTGGAATACCCGCAGTATACCCGCCCCGAAGTTTTTCTGGACCGGCCGGTTCCCGAGATCTTAAAATCCGGGCATCATGCGAATATCGCCCGCTGGCGGCGGAACGAGTCTCTGAAACGTACGAAAAAGGTACGTCCGGAACTCCTGGAACAGGCCGATCTGGACAAAGCGGACCGAAAATTCCTTTCGGAACTCGAAAGAGAAGAAGAGAGCGAAAACCAGTAAAATTTTATTGAAAAACACCGGATTTTTTATAAAAAATCGTTGACAGACCAATTCTTTGGTCCTATAATAGTGAAGCTTGCCTTGTGAAGCCTGCCAAAAACCTGCCCCGGTGAGGAAATGCTTCGAAAGGAAAGTCATATTGATTGGATTATTTGTAAGGAGGCTTTTCCATGAATACATTCATGGCCAACCCCGAAACCGTTGAAAGAAAATGGTACGTGGTTGATGCAAACGGCAAAACGCTCGGCCGTCTTGCAGCAACAGTAGCTGCTGTGCTGCGCGGCAAGAACAAGCCCGTGTTCACCCCTCATGTCGATACCGGCGATTATGTGATCGTCATCAATGCGGAAAAAATTGCTGTCACCGGCAAGAAACTGGATGATAAGATCTACGGCAGCCACAGTGAATATGTCGGCGGTCTCAAGACCGTTACGCTCCGTGAGATGCTTGCTTCCAAGCCGTGCACCGTAATCGAAAAGGCTGTCCGCGGCATGCTCCCCAAGGGAACGCTCGGCAATCAGATGTACAAGAAACTGCACGTTTACGCAGGTCCTGAACATCCTCATACCGCGCAGCAGCCTGAAGTATTGGAAATCGAAGGTTAAGGAGGATTAGATCATGGCGACTCAGTATTATGGAACCGGCAGACGCAAGAAAAGCATTGCCCGCGTGTATCTGATTCCCGGTACCGGCAAGATTACCGTCAACAAGCGGGATATCGAAGAATATTTCGGTCTGGAGACTCTGAAGGTCGTTGTCCGTCAGCCTTTCACGGCGACGGAGACCCTGGACAAGTTCGATGCCATCGTTACCGTTAAAGGCGGCGGCTTTACCGGACAGGCCGGTGCCATCCGTCACGGCATCGCCCGCGCTCTCTTAAAGGTAGACGGAGAGTTTCGTCCCACTTTAAAGAAGGCCGGATACCTGACCCGCGATCCTCGTATGAAAGAACGCAAGAAGTACGGCTTAAAGGCAGCCCGCCGTGCGCCTCAGTTCTCGAAGCGTTAATTCGTTTCCGGATTGTTGCTGCTGCAGAGTGAGTGATTATAGGAGCGGTCCGCTGGCGCTTTGGGCGTTATGAACGACCTGAACAATAGGAGGAACTATGAACGAGATCATCAAGAAAATCGAAGATGAACAGCTGAAAGAAAACGTCGGTGAATTCCGCGTCGGCGATACCGTCAGAGTATACGCGAAGATCAAAGAAGGCAGCCGGGAACGTATTCAGATGTTTGAAGGCATCGTCTTGAAGCGTCAGAACGGCGGAGCCCGCGAAACCTTTACGGTTCGCAAGATCTCCAGCGGTGTCGGCGTAGAGAAGACCTGGCCTCTTCACACCCCGCTGATCGACAGGATTGAAGTCGTCCGCCGCGGCAAAGTCCGCAGAGCGAAGCTGAACTACCTGCGCGACAGAGTCGGCAAGGCAGCCAAGGTAAAGGAAGCCAGCCGCTGATGAAAGAAACAGCTGTGAGACCCACAGCTGTTTTTTTGTGCCCGATTCTTGCGGCGCACTCCGCCGTGTGGTATAATCTTCGCCGGACAGAAAGAGGATCCTCCGATCCCGATTTTCAAGTTTTCCTTTACGGGAGTGGTTTTATGGCCGGAAAACGCAGCTACGAAGTCGTAACAGCAGGCGATATTGTCAAAACCGTCAGTGTCTGGATCATTGACGTGATTCTTGTCGTTTCGCTGGGACTGGTCCTGACACACCTGTTCGGGACCCGCGTCCGCATGGAAGGCAGTTCCATGACCCCCACCATCTCCGGCGGTGACCGCATGCTGTTAAACCGCGTGAAGGGAAAGATCATCCCCGTAAAGCGCTACGATATCGTCGTATTCCACCTGCCCGGTCAGGACGGCGTCTATCTGAAACGGGTCCTGGCTCTTCCCGGTGAAACGCTGCAGATCATACAGGGCGTTGTTTATATCAACGGAGAAGCGCTGCCGGAAAGCGAATACACCAGTACGCTTGCCTATGCCGGTGTAGCTGTTTCTCCGCTTACGCTGCGGAAGGATGAATATTTCGTGATCGGAGAGAACGCCGACGCTTCCCTGGACAGCCGATTTACCGACGTCGGCAATATCCCTGCGGAAAACATACTGGGAACCGTATGGATCCGCTTTGCGCCTTTTAAAAATCTGAAGTTTTTAAGCTGAGGACTGACAATGAATCTGCAATGGTATCCCGGGCATATGACAAAGGCCAGACGGGCTATGGAAGACAACCTGAAACTGGTCGATGTGATCATAGAAATCCGCGACGCCCGGATCCCGTATTCCAGTGCCAATCCCGATCTGAAAACACTGGGGCAGGGCAAGAAGCGGCTGATCGTTCTGAACAAAGCGGATCTGGCGGATCCTTCCGTTACCGCAGACTGGGAACAGGCCTTTCTGCAGAAAGGTTACCGGCCGGTCTCCGCGGATTCACGGCTGAAAAAAGAGGCGGAGTCCGTTCGGAAGCAGCTGGATGTCTGGGCAGCGGAAAAAAGTGAACGGGATGCCAAACGGGGCATCCGGAACCGTCCCGTCAGGGTGATGGTGGTCGGAATCCCGAATGTGGGCAAATCCACGCTGATCAATTCCCTGGCCGGCCGCGCCAGCACCAAAACAGGCGATAAACCGGGCGTCACCAAAGGCCTTCAGTGGATCCGTCTTTCCCGCAGCGTCGAACTGATGGACACCCCCGGCATTCTATGGCCGAAATTTGACGAGGAAACGGTCGGCCTTCATCTGGCTCTGATGGGAGCGATCAGCGAAGAAGTCATCCCGGCAGAAGAGCTGGCCTGTTACGGCATCGGTTTTCTGGAAAAAGCCTATTCCGGCGCTCTGTACAGTCGGTATTCTCTTGATCCGGCCGATCCGCCTTCGTTTCTGGAAAAACTGGCTGTGAAGCAGGGAATTCTGAAAAAGGGAGCTTCCCCGGACACTGAAACAGCGGCCAGAAGGCTGCTCAACGATTGGCAAAGCGGCAGACTGGGGCGGATCTCTCTGGAAAAACCTGAGGAATTTGAGGCATAACATGAACAGCGAAGAAAACTCTCTGAAATCGGAAAGAAAAAGGAAGAAAGACAAAAAGAACGAGCCGGTCATTCTTGTGCCGCAGCCTTCTCTCGGAAAAGATATCCTTTCGACCGTATTCTCGCTGGCCTTTATGGTCGCTTTTGTCGTATTCTTTCTGACCTGCGTCGGGCAGCGCGTAGCCGTGGAAGGGACTTCCATGGTAGACACGCTGAAGGATAAAGATCAGCTGATCGTAGACTGTTTCAGCTACCGTTTCCTTCGCAACCCCAAACGGTATGAGATCGTTGTTTTCCGTCTGAAGGATAAACCGGATACCTTCTATGTCAAAAGAGTGATCGGCCTTCCCGGAGAGACCGTGCAGATCGTCAATTCCAAGATCCTCATTAACGGGGAAATCATAGAAGATCCGTATGCCACCCAGTCTGTTTTTCCGGCCGGTTCCGCCGAAAAAGCGATAACCCTGGGAGAAGATGAGTATTTTGTCATGGGTGACAACCGGACGAACAGCATCGATTCCCGTTACGCAGTCGGCACCGTGAAACGCTCTCAGTTTGTCGGGCGGGCGATCTGCCGCATTCTTCCTTTCGCCAGCAGGACCAGCCTGATCCCGGAGGAGATCAAAAATGCCGCGCCTTGATCTTGAAAAAGAAAGAGAACGGCTTTCTGTCATGCGCTTCTATGAACGCAGCTATGCCGACAGGGGGCTGATCGCCGGCATCGATGAAGTCGGACGAGGTCCTTTGTTCGGCCCGGTAGCGGCAGCCGCCGTGATACTGGATCCGGACAAGGAAATTCTCTATCTGAATGATTCCAAGAAGCTTTCGGAATCCAGGCGGGAAGCTCTGTACGACGAGATCATGGAAAAAGCGCTGGCGGTCGGTCTTGCCTATGTCAGCGCCGAACGGATCGATCAGATCAACATTCTTCAGGCCACGTTCGAAGCCATGCGGACGGCGGTCTCGCGTCTTGCGCTTCAGCCTGATTTTCTTCTTGTCGACGCGGTGACGATCCCTGCGATATCCATTCCGCAGCTTCCGATCATCAAGGGAGATGCGAAGAGCGTTTCCATTGCGGCCGCCAGTATCGTTGCCAAAGTCAGCCGCGACCGTCTCATGAAAGAATACGACAGGATCTACCCCGGTTACGGTCTGCTGAAAAACAAAGGTTACGGCACGGCTGAGCATATCGAGGCGCTGAAGCGTCTCGGTCCGACGCCGCTGCACCGCCGCAGTTTCATCAAAAACTTCACGGAGTAAATGAATAAATGAATAAACGGGAGATAGGCAGTTCGCACGAAGTGCAGGCTGCCGAATTTCTGCAGGCGCGGGGAATGACAGTTCTGATGCACAGCTTTCGCTGCCGGCTCGGAGAGATCGACCTGATCGCCTTAGACGGAGATACGCTTGTCTTTGTCGAAGTAAAATACCGTTATTCCGACCGCTTCGGCTGGGGAGAAGATCATGTGGATCATAAAAAACAGGCGACCATCTTTCGGGTCGCCCAGGTGTATTTAAAACAGTTTTGCCGGGACCGCATACCGCCCTGCCGGTTCGACGTCGTCGCCATCGATAAGGAACAGATCGTGTATTATCCCAATGCTTTTGAAAAAAGCTGACTCACGCATCCCCTTTTTTGATCAGATCCTGCAGAAGGCCGATGGGGCTGACCACGTTGGAAACGGCGATATTGTGATTCATCGTATTGATGATCTTACCGATATAGCCGGAAAGATCCGCCTCAAAATACCAGGGCTGCTGCAGCACGATGGGATCCCGGTAGTTCAGGTTGGTCGTTACCATATAATCGAAAACGCCTTCGTCATGCGCTTTGATATACTTCTCGAAGCCGGTAACAAACAGGCCGAAAGTCGCGCAGATAATGATCCGGCTCGCATTGCGGCGGCGCAGATCCCGGGCCGCTTCCAGAATATTGAAGCCGGTGGAAATGATATCATCCAGAATCAGAACGGTTTTCCCGGCGGGATCCGGGCCAAGATACTCGGAAGCCACAATCGGATTGACCCCGTCTTCCACGACGGTGTAATCGCGTCTTTTATAATACATGCCGAGATCGACGCCGACGGTATTGGCCAGGAAAACGCCGCGTTTCATGGAGCCTTCATCCGGACTGACGATCAGAAAATCGCCGCGGCTCATATGATCGTTGTTTTCGCTGTCCAGTTTCTGAAGAAGAACTTTCAGAAAATGATAGTCGGGAGAGTAGTTGTCGAAATCGTGCAGCGGGATCGCATTCTGAACAGTCGGATCATGCGCGTCGAAAGTCACGATATTGGCGACGCCCATGCTGCTGAGCTCTTCCAGCGCCATGGCACAGTCAAGTGACTCGCGGCGCTGTCTTTTATGCTGCCGGCTCTGATAAAGAAAAGGCATGATCACGCTGATCCGGAAAGCGGAAGAGCGGGCGGTTGCCACGATGCGTTTCAGATCCTGATAGTGATCGTCCGGAGACATATAATGCGTCCGGCCGTTGATCTTGAAACTCATGCTGTTGTTGGTCACGTCGGAGACGATAAACAGATCACAGCCGCGAACCGATTCGTGGATCATGCCTTTTGCTTCTCCGGAACCGAAGCGGGGGCATTCGGTGCGGATCAGATAGCTTTCGCGGTCATATTCGCGGGACGCAATGGTCGGATCATCTTCCAGATGATCGGCCAGATACTGCTTTCTTAAGGCTACGATGTGTCTGTCGGCTTTTTCCACCAGTTTGCGGCAGTTGTCCATCGCAACAATCTTTAAAGGAGCAAGCGGCGTACGATTTTTAAAGAAATACTGTTTTTCCTGATCGTTTAACATAGGATCCTCCGGGTTAAAGATGCCTTGCGTAAAAATACTATCACTTTTCGGTGGAATTGGCAAGAAAGATATGCTAAAATGTGTTATCGAAGGAGGGAGGAAGGATGACCAGGCATCAGATCACCGGGATCAAACCCGGGTCTATTGCAGAAGAGCTGAATATACAAGCCGGTGATTCCATCCTGTCGATCAGCGGTCAGAACATCGAAGATGTTTTTGACTATGAGTTTTTGTGCCGCGATGAATATCTTGAACTCCTGATAGAGACCAAGGCGGGAGAGCAGATCCTCTTCGAGATAGAGAAAGAGGAAGACGAAGACCTGGGGCTCGAGTTCGGAGAAGGCCTGATGGACCGGTATCGCTCCTGCCGGAACAAATGCGTTTTTTGTTTCATCGATCAGATGCCGCCCGGTATGCGGGAGACCCTGTACTTTAAAGATGATGATGCGCGGCTCAGTTTTCTGCAGGGAAACTATGTAACGCTGACGAATATGGATGACCACGATATCGCCCGCATCATCCGTTACCGCCTTTCCCCGATCAATATTTCGATCCATACGATGAATCCGGATCTTCGCTGCCGGATGCTGAACAACCGATTTGCCGGCATTGCCTTGCAGAAGCTGGACCGCCTGTATGAAGCCGGTCTGACCATGAACGGGCAGATCGTCCTCTGCCCCGGCTGGAATGACGGCGCGGAACTCGACTTTACGATCCGCGAGCTGTCCAAATACCTGCCTGTCATGGAAAGTGTTTCGGTCGTGCCGGTCGGTCTGACGAGATTCCGCGAAAAGCTGACGCCGCTTCGCCTCCTTACGAAAGAGGAAGCCGTTCAGACAGTGGAACTGATCGAAAAATGGCAGAGGGAGCTTTTCCCGAAATACGGACTGCACTTTATTCATGCCAGCGACGAGATCTATCTGAAAGCCGAGCTGCCGCTTCCGGAGGAGGAACGCTACGACGGGTATCTGCAGCTGGAAAACGGCGTCGGAATGCTGCGCCTGTTTATCGATCAGTTCCGTGAGGAGCTGTCCCATCACCGCCGTTCCCAAAAGAAGCGGGAGATCTCGCTGGCCTGCGGAGAACTGCCGGCACCGACGCTTCAGATGCTGCTGAACGAGCTCTGCCAGAAATTTCCCGGGATCACGGCGCATCTGTATCCGATCAAAAACCGCTTTTTCGGAGAGTCCATTACCGTCTCCGGTCTGGTGACGGGACAGGATCTCATCGCGCAGCTGAAAGGAAAACCGCTCGGAGAAACGCTCTATCTGCCGGATTCCATGCTGCGCGCCGGGGAAGACGTTTTTCTGGACGATATCCACGCCGGCCGGATCGAAGAGGTGCTGAACGTGACGGTCACCGCACTGGAATGCAACGGCGCCTCTTTAGTCAAGAGCATTCTTCAATCGGCGGGAAAACCTGCCGCAAAACGCCTGTTCCGGGCTTATGAACCGGGAGGAAAAGTATGAGCAAACCGATCATTGCCATTGTGGGGCGTCCGAACGTCGGAAAATCCACATTGTTTAATAAGCTGGCCGGCGAACGGATCTCTATCGTCGATGACAAGCCCGGCGTGACGCGGGACCGCATTTACGCGGACTGCAGCTGGCTGGACCGTTCGTTTACCCTGATCGATACCGGCGGCATCGAGCCGGAAAGCGATGACGTGATCCTGAAACAGATGCGGGAACAGGCTGCCGTTGCAATAGAAACAGCCGACGCGATCATTTTCCTGACAGACGTCAGGCAGGGTCTGGTCGATGCCGATATGCGCGTCGCCGATATGCTTCGGCGGTCTCACAAGCCGGTCGTCCTCGCGGTGAACAAGGTAGATCATTTCGCGAAATTCGGCAACGACGTTTTTGAGTTTTACAATCTCGGCCTGGGAGATCCGATCCCGATCTCGGCGTCTGAAATGCAGGGACTCGGCGATCTTCTGGACGCCGTTCTGAAGCAGGTACCGCGAAAAGCCGAAGAAGAGGAAGAAGACACGCGTCCCCGGATCGCGATCATCGGCAAGCCGAACGTCGGAAAAAGCAGCCTTGTCAACCGGATGGCCGGCAACCAGCGCGTGATCGTCTCCGATATCGCCGGAACGACGCGGGACGCGATCGATACCGTCGTGCGGCGCAATAAAAAAGAATACGTTCTGATCGATACCGCCGGGCTCAGACGCAGGAGCAAAGTCAAGGAAAACATCGAGCATTACAGCATCATCCGAGCGGTCAGCGCGGTAGAACGCTCCAACGTTGTCATTCTGGTGATCGATGCAAGCGAGGGCGTCACGGAACAGGACGCCAAGATAGCCGGCATCGCGCATGACAACAATAAAGGCATTCTGATCCTTGTCAACAAATGGGATCTGGTGGAAAAGGACAACAGCTCTGTAAAAGAGTTTACCCGGAAGATCCGTGAAGTCCTGTCCTTCCTGGAATATGCCGACATCCTGTTTGTTTCCGCGGAAACCGGTCAGCGGCTGTCTCAGATTTTCGACTGTGTCGATCAGATCGTGGAAGCCTGCAATCTGCGGGTCAGCACCGGCGTTCTGAATGAGATCGTCTCTCAGGCAACCGCACTGCACGAACCGCCTTCGGACAAGGGAAAGAGGCTTCGGATCTATTACAGCACCCAGGTTGCGGTTGCTCCGCCGACCTTTGTCTTCTTTGTCAACGATAAAAAGCTGATGCATTTTTCCTATCAGCGTTATTTGGAGAACCAGATCCGGGAGACCTTCGGCTTCCGCGGAACCAGTATCAGGATAATTGTTCGCGAAAGGAGCGAAAAAGATCAATGATCCGCCTTCCGCTCTTATTGATCGGATACCTTTTCGGCTGCGTGCAGACGAGTTTTTTCTATGGAAAGAAACAGGGGCTGGATATCCGGGAGCACGGCAGCGGCAACGCGGGAACAACGAACGCCCTGCGCGTTATGGGCCGCAAAGCGGGTGTCATCGTGTTTATCGGCGACATGGGAAAGATGATCCTCGCCCTGCTTTTTACCGGCTTTCTGTTCAGACGGATGGGAGAGGCGTACAGCCTGCTGATCAAGCTATGGACGGCAGTCGGTGTGATCCTGGGGCATGACTTCCCTTTCTACATGCATTTTAAGGGCGGAAAGGGCATTGCCTCCACCGGCGGTCTGATGTTTTTTCTGGACTGGCGGATGACACTGTTTTCCTTCATCTGTTTCTTCGGGCTGACGTTTCTCACAAAACTGGTTTCGCTGGCCTCCTGCGTCATGGTAACCGGGGATCTGATCTTATTTACCATTCTAATCTTGACAGGACGTATCAATCCCGGTATTATGCCTGTTGGGGAGAGTATCCTGATCATGATCTTTATTGTGGTCCTTTCACTGATCCGGCACAAAGAAAATATCGCCCGGCTGCTGAAAGGAGAAGAGAAGCCGATCACCCTGTAAACACATGAAGAGAGCCATAACATGAAGATAAACGGTAAAAAAAGCATTTGGGAGCTCATTACGGCGGGAATTCTCGGCGTTCTTTTTGTTTTTGTGCTGACGGCATGTTTTGTGCGCGTTCCCGCTTCGGCAAGAATCTCCGTCAATGAGTCTCTTTTGTCTCTGATCCAGGATCAGGCGAAGGATGAAAACGGGGCGGAAGCCTCCTGCGTGCAGGCGGCGGAAAGCTCCCGTCAGAAACGGATCCAGGATTCCATCGATTACAGTATTTACGTAGAGGAATCCATTGCGGCGTCCGTTTCGGAATCTGCCTCCGTGGAAGAATCGATCCGGGAATCCATCGAGGAGTCTCAGTGGCAGGAGAGGAAAAGCTCGATCGCGGCTTCTCTTCTGGAACAGGCCGCGCTTTATGAATCTTTAGAGGAAAGCAGCCGCGAAGAAGAAGCTTATATGGAATGGCTGTTGGCTTCCATGGATGCCTCCCGTGAAGCATCCATAGCGGCTTCCAAAGAAGAGGCCTCGCTGGAAGCTTCCCGGGAAGCCGCGTCAAGAGAAGCCTCCAGACAAGCGGCGGAGAATCAGACCAGTCCGATCGTAACGCCCTGGAACGGGGAGAACGTCGTATTTTTCGGAGATTCCCGCACCTCTGGCTTTTATCCGAAGATCTATAACTGCTGGCCGGCACACCTGATCGGACATACGATTTCCCGTTCCTGGGGAGATGTCGCGAAGCAGGAACTGCAGGCCCTGATCGCCCAGAACCCTGTCAAAGCCGTGTTTATGAATGCGGGGGACGATGTCAGTGCCGGGCTTGATGTTGCTATCACAAAATATGAAGGCGTTATCCGGGATTTCTCGGCTCAGGTCCCCAACTGCAAGATCTACGTCGTTTATGCGATCCCTGCCACGGCCGAAGCCGTCGAAGCGCGTTCTTTCCTGGGACTGCTGCCGCAATATAATGTATTGCTGAAGGAAATGTGCGAGCGGAACGGCTGGACCTTCGTCTATGGCGCGCAGGGCTTTTCTGATGCATGCTATGCCTCTGACGGCGTCCACTTTACTCCCTCCTGGACACGGCAGTGGTTCAATAATATCCGGGCGGAGGTAGGATTCTGATGCCGGAAGAGACGCGCAAACAGACTGCAGATAAGATCGTATATGTTCTGCTTCTTCTTGTCCTGACTGCTTCGGTGGTACTTTTCGTCCGATCCCGCCTTCAGGAAGCGGTCGGGGTGCCTTACGATCTTGACGCGCTCAGGGAGGAGATCATGGCCAGCGGTCTTCTGGAGGAGGCCCAGCCCGGTTCGGAAGCCAGTATCCGCCGCAATTACGATCTGCTTCCTTCGGCCTACGGAGAAGCTTTGCATATCGCTCCGCGTGATTTTATGTCCGTGGAGGAGATCATTATTGTCCGCCTGGATGAAAACTCCGATGCAGAGAGCATCCTGAATGCTTTTACCAGAAGAACGGACAACCTGAAGCAGACATTTGAGAATTACGGCACGGATCAGTTCGACCTGCTCAATTCCTGTCTGCGCTATGAAAACGATTTATATCTTGTATCCGTGACAGGTCATCAGGCATCGCGCCTGATGGAGATGATCCGGTCACGGATCGAAAGGTGAGAGCATGGTATTCAGCAGCAATATTTTCATATTTTTCTTTCTGCCGGCATGCCTTCTCCTCTATTTTCTGATTCCGGGGATCCGCGCCAAAAACATGATCCTGCTTCTGTTTTCCCTGGTCTTTTATGCCTGGGGAGAGCCGATCTACCTGTTTCTGATCCTCGTTTCCATCCTGCTGAATTACCTGACCGGCCTGTACATGGAACGGATTCCGTCCTGGCGGAAAGGGATCATGGTCATGGCTGTCATCCTGAACCTGGCACTGCTGGGCTTCTTTAAGTACTATTCATTCCTGCTGAGCATCGTCAACAGCCTTTTCGGCCTGGCTCTGACTTCACGGAAACTGCCCCTGCCGATCGGGATCTCCTTCTACACCTTCCAGGCCCTGTCCTATGTGATCGATCTCTACCGGGGCAAGATCAAAGTTCAGAAAAATGTCTTCCGTTTTGCCCTGTACATTTCGTTGTTCCCGCAGCTGATCGCCGGACCGATCGTCCGCTATTCGGAGGTTGAAAACGCTCTGACCGACCGGCCTGTCACACCGGAACGGCTTGGCACAGGCCTGATGCGCTTTGCCTACGGTTTTGCCAAAAAAGTGCTCCTTGCCAACACACTCGGCGCTGTCTATGAAAAAACGGGCTTTCAGCTCGGACCGGTCAGTGTGCTCACTGCCTGGATCGGGATCGCTGCCTACGGACTGCAGATCTATTTTGACTTTTCCGGCTATTCGGATATGGCGATCGGCCTGGGGCACTGCTTCGGCTTTGAATTCCCCGAAAACTTCCGCGCCTCCTACGGATCGAAGAGCATTACGGAGCTGTGGCGCCGTCATCATATGTCGCTGGGCAACTGGTTTAAGGAGTATGTTTACATTCCTCTCGGCGGCAACCGGGTCGGGACCTTCCGCTATATCATCAACATCCTGATCGTCTGGGGGCTGACCGGTCTCTGGCACGGAGCCGGCTTCCACTTTGTCCTCTGGGGCCTGTATTTCGGCGTCTGGATGCTGTTTGAGAAATATGTTCTCTTTAAGATCAAACATTTCCCGGCGGTGCTGGCCCATCTGCTGACGATCTTCGTATTCTTCTTCGGATTCGGCATGTTCCAGAGCGAAACCTGGGCCCAGGCCGTGCAGTCATATCAAAATATGCTTTTCAGTTCCGGGATGCCCGCCTGGGACCAGAGCGCGCTAAGACTGCTGGTGACCGGAGGTCCCATCCTGGTGATCGGCGGATTTTTTGCCTCACCGCTTATGCTGCGGACCCGCGAAAAACTGATGAAAGATCATTTCGCCGTCTCGGCCGTGATCTCGCTGTTCCTGATGATTCTGTCCATTGCCTTTATGGTGGCGCAGGATTACAACCCCTTCCTGTATTATCGTTTCTAGGAGATGAATCGTATGGATGCGCCGCAAAACGATAAACAAGTCAATGCTTCCGCCCCTAAGGCTCCGCGTTCCCGTATTCTTCAGAAGCAGGAATGGAGCCAGAACTATCATTCGGCCGCCATATACGGCTATGTTTTTGTCGTACTTCTGATCTGTGCCGCCCTGTGGCATATTTTCACCCCGGACCGCGGCTACAGTGCTTTGGAAAAGCGGACGCTGACCGCTTTCCCGCAGCTTTCCTGGCAGAATCTGGCCAGTGCGGAATGGATGCAGAAAGTTGAAAAATATGCTTCCGATCAGTTCCCGGCCAGGGATGCCATGATGAAGCTGAAATCCGACGTATCGCTCCGCCTGGGGGAGACGGAATCGAACGGCGTGTATTACGGACGCGACGGCAGCCTGATGCAGGCGATGACTCCCTGGGAGCCGGAGCTTTTAGATAAAACCGTGGAGGCGGTCACCCGTTTTACCGAGCGCTATACCTTCCGCAGCAGCTATTTTCTGCTGGTTCCCAGTGCGATGGTCCTGTATTCCGAAAACCTGCCGTTTTTTGTAGACAATCAGGCTGAAACGTCCTATATCGAGGCTTTCCGGGAAAAGCTGCCGGAAACGCTGCTGGCGCCGGATCTTCTGCCGATTCTGAATGAAACGAAACAGAGCGGAGAGCGGGTCTTTTATCTGACCGATCACCACTGGACCACCGACGCGGCCTATCACGTTTTCACCAGCGTAGCCCCCTCCTTCGGATGGAAAGAGAGCCGGATGGATTTCTCGGTCGTCAGCAATCATTTCCTCGGCGCTTTAGTCTCCAAAAGCGGCTATATGCCTGCCTCTTCCGATTCCATTCTGGCCGGATATGACCGGGAGACCAGCGTCCGCGTTGCCCGGACAAACGGGGAGATCCAGAGCAGCTTTTACCGTCCTGAAGCGCTGGGGACCTCGGATGAATATCTCTTTTTCCTGGGTGACAACGAACCGATGCTCACCATTACGACCACGGCAGACAGCGATGAAACCCTGCTGGTATTCAAGGATTCCTACGCCAACTGCTTCCTGCCTTTTCTGGCAGCGAGCTATAAGACGATCATTGTGATCGATCCGCGATACTATTCGGAACCTGTTTCTTCCCTGTTTATCACCGGCGGCTATACGGACGTGCTCTTCCTTTACAGCCCGCATACGCTGGCCTATAACGAGGCTCTCTCCATCCTTCTGGTCGACGAAGCAGAGGAATAGAAGAACACTTGACTTTTTTACGTCTTCTGCTATAATGACACTGCTTTCGGCTTTATCAGCCGCAAAAACCAGGGGTTGTACTGGTTTCGACGGGGGTTTTGAAGTTCGGGGCGCCATCCGCAGACCGTGGCTGCGCAAAAAAACGGAACCTAAATATAAACGCCAACAACAACGTTGCGTTAGCTGCTTAAGCAGCTTGTCGGCCCGGGGCTGCCTGCCCCTCCGGTCACCGGCATCATGAACGGCAGGGCACTGACGCGCCTAAGCTTTGCGGTGCGAACAGTAAAATGAAGCTACTGAAGTCCTGAGCCTGTCTGCGGGCGCCTGACGGAGGGAATGTCAAATCACAGACTATGATGGTAGGGCCCGGGAGGGAGAGGCTTTCGGACAGGGGTTCGATTCCCCTCAGCTCCATAGCTGAAAAACGGCGTTCCATCCGCCCTCAAAGCGGTTCGGACGCCGTTTTTGTAGTATCTTATTCAAGAAACTCTTGCCGAAAACGGCAGATAGCTCTTTACAAAGCTTCCGATTTACGATATAAAAATGAAAAATACTATGATTCATGCTTCAGATCAAAGGAGGACTTCATGGCAATCTTTGTAGAAGAACAGGCAAGAACCTTTAACGAGTATCTGATCATCCCCGGGTATTCCTCGAAAGAATGCATCCCGGCCAACGTCTCCCTGAAAACGCCGCTGGTGCGTTACAGGGCAGGAGAGGAGCCTGCTCTGAGCATGAATATCCCCATGACGTCTGCCATCATGCAGTCAGTTTCCGGCGACAGGCTCGCCGTTGCCCTGGCCATGGAAGGCGGCGTTTCTTTTATCTACGGCTCCCAGACCGTTGCCTCACAGGCGGCTATGGTAAAGCGAGCCAAAAGCTTTAAAGCCGGCTTCGTCCGCAGCGATTCCAACATCCGGCCGGATCAGACGCTGGCGGATATCGTGGAACTCACACACCGCACCGGTCATTCCACGATCGCAGTTACCGAAGACGGCACGCCGGAAGGCAGATTGGTCGGTCTTGTAACGAGCCGGGACTACCGCGTCAGCCGCATGGACTTAAAGACACCGGTTCATGAATTCATGACACCGCTGGAAAAACTGATCTGCGCGCCGGAAGGCACTTCGCTGGCGGATGCGAACGACATCATCTGGGAGCATAAGCTGAATGCGCTGCCCATTGTATCGGAAGACGGCAGACTCTGCTACATCGTGTTCCGCAAGGATTACGACATGCACAAGCTCAATCCCAACGAGCTGCTGGACGATCACAAGCGCTACGTGGTCGGTGCCGGCATCAATACCAGAGATTACGCGGAACGCGTCCCGGCCCTTTTGGAAGCCGGTGCGGACGTGCTCTGCATCGATTCGTCCGAAGGCTTTTCGGAATGGCAGAAGCTGACCATCGACTGGATCCGTAACAATTACGGCGATTCCGTCAAAGTCGGTGCCGGCAACGTGGTGGACGCGGACGGTTTCCGCTTCCTGGCGGACTGCGGCGCGGACTTTGTGAAGGTCGGCATCGGCGGCGGATCCATCTGTATCACGCGGGAGACCAAAGGTATCGGCCGCGGCCAGGCAACGGCAGTCATCGAGGTCTGCAAAGAGAGAGATAAATACTTCAAAGAAACCGGTATTTACGTACCCGTCTGCTCAGACGGCGGCATCGTCTATGATCATCATATCACGCTGGCGCTGGCTATGGGCGCGGATTTCGTGATGCTGGGCCGCTATTTCGCCCGCTTCGATGAAAGCCCGACCAACCGCGTGAGCATCGGCGGGACCTACTACAAGGAATACTGGGGCGAAGGCTCGGCCCGCGCCCGCAACTGGCAGCGCTACGACCTGGGCGGCGAAAAGAAGCTGTCTTGTGAGGAAGGGGTGGATTCCTACGTTCCGTACGCCGGATCCTTAAAGGACAACGTCCAGATGACCTTAAGCAAGATCCGCTCCACCATGTGCAACTGCGGCGCGCTGACGATTCCCGAGCTGCAGAAGAAGGCCAAACTGACGCTGGTCTCTTCGGTCAGCATTGTGGAAGGCGGCGCGCACGACGTGCTGCAGAAAGACCAGACCGCGGCTGCCGTCAGCAATCGCTAAAGGAAAAAAGTCATGCCTTCGAAGAAACGGATTGAAAGCTGCTGCGACGACTGCATGAATTACGAGTATGACGAAGAATATGACTGCTACAGCTGCATCATGGACCTGGACGAGGACGAGATGCGCTTGTTTCTGATCGGAGAGTTTCCGGCCTGTCCGTATTACCGTCCGGGTAATGAATATACGATCGTACATAAACAGATCTGAGACCCTTTGATGAGCTGCTCCTGTCTGGATCTCATATATTGATACTCTGATGGAAAACAGTCTAAAAACGCTTGTTTCCTTTCAGTTGTTTTCTTTACCGCCGTTCTCCGGATCCTGATACACGTGCAGAGTCCCGGCGATCTTTTTGTGCTGTTCGCTGATATCCGCATAATGCTTCCGGGTCGTATCTACGCTTTTATGCCCCAGTGTTTCGCTGACCAGTCCGATGTCCGAAGTGGCTTCATAGAGCATGGTTCCGTACGTTTTGCGTAAGGTATGCGGGTGCAGATTGTCCTTCTGAAGGATGGAGCGCCCGTATTTTTCAAACATGGCCTGTATGGAACGGACGGCCATGCGCTGGCGGCGGTTTGATAAAAACAGAGCCGGTTCTTTGGGATTCGGCAGGAAATTCGGCCTTTCCAGCTCGATATAGTCCCGGATCGCTTTTGCGGTTTCATCGTTCATATAGACGTATTCGATCCGGCCGCCTTTCCGGACGACGCAGACCGACATTTCTTCAAAATTGATGTCTTTCAGATCCAGACCGACGCATTCCGACACACGGATTCCGGTGTTCAGCAGAAGAGTAGCTATGGCGGTATCGCGCAGCTGCGTATGTACCGTAAATGCGCGGGATCTGTCCGAACCGGACTCACTGGCTTCAATGCCCTGCAGCAGCTGATTTACCTGATCCGCGCGCAGGCGTTCGATGGGTTTTTCCTTCGGTGCCTGCGGTTTGGCGGCTCCGAGCATGGGATTTTTGACGATATGTTCCCGGGCGACTTCAAAGCCGAAATAGCCCCGCAGCGTACACATCATGCGGTTTAAAGCGTTTTCCGCATTGTAATGAGCGTTCGTCCCGTTATTTTGCTTCAAATACTGCAGAAAATAGTTGATGTCGTCGTAGGTCAGGCATTCCATGCATTCATGCGGAATGTCACTGATCGGCATATCCGTATATAAAGGATTGACTTCCTGAATATATTTCATGAAGGTGATGAGGTCGCGCGTGTACGCAATGGCGGTGCGGACACGTTTGCTGAGTTCGATATTGGAAAGATACGGCTTCATGTGAGCCGGCAGCTGTTTCTGCAGCTCATGCAGCTGTGAATAATAGTTTTTGTCTTTTTCGGCATAGTATTCGGATTTGAAGCGTTTCGGCATGGCAAAAGCATCCTTTCTGAAGAAAAGCGGCTGACCACTCTTTTTGGTGTATTTTTACCTGTATTTTTGCATTAAACATACATTTAACGCATAAATAAGTATAGCAGAACTGCTCTTCTTTTGTCAAGTCTTTTCTGAAAATCCTGATATTTCAAGGATTTTTCGCGTTTTGAAACGACCCGGTACGGGAGCTGCTTTTCACTGATATTGTTTTACGACTGTATGGGAATGACTTAAGAAGGAATACTGATTTTTTCTGCTTCCTGTGCTATAATCTGGATCAAATGAATGCAGGGATATCCGCCTGCAGGCAATTTCTTCAGCAAAAGGTTTTTGTCCTATGACTCTTCAGCACTTACTCAGCCTGACGCGAAAGGCTGTCGATGATTATCATATGATCCTGCCCGGTGACCGGATCGCTGTCGGAATCTCCGGCGGCAAAGACAGTTTAACGCTGCTTTGTGCGCTGAACGGCTTAAAACGCTTTTATCCGGCTCCTTTCGAAATTGTTCCGATCTGTGTGGATCTTGGCTTTGCAGATAAGGATCCGTCTGCTTTTGAAGCGCTGCGGGCTTTTACGGCCAATTTGGGACTTGAACTGCAGATCGTCGAATCACAGATTGCCGAAGTCGTATTTGACATTCGAAAAGAATCGAACCCGTGTTCGCTTTGTGCAAAACTCCGAAAAGGAGCCTTTAATACGCGCGCCAAAGAACTTGGCTGCAATAAGATTGCTTACGCGCACCATAAAAACGATTTTACCGAGACGCTTCTGATGTCCCTGATCTTTGAAGGCCGCATCAGCTGTTTTTCTCCGGTCAGTTATCTGGACCGCATGGATCTGACCCTGATCCGGCCGCTGATGTATGTCGAAGAGCCTGATATTATAGGATTTTCCCGTGAAAACGCACTTCCGGTCATGAAAAATCCCTGTCCGGCCGACGGCAATACCCGCCGGGAGGAAATCAAGCAGCTTCTTTCCGAGCTGAACAAGACTTATCACGGCGTCAGCGAACGGATGTTCGGCGCCATTCTGCGCGGCGATTTAAAAGGCTGGCCGAAAATATAAGACCCCGGCGGCGACAGAATCAGCTTGTGATGAATAACAGCGCATGAAACGCCCGGAAAGGCTTCTAATCGGCCCGTAAATCGATTCTGAGCCGTTTTTCGCTCTCTTATGCATTGTTTTTATAATGCAGCCTTATTTCCCCGTTTTCTTCATAAATGACCGCCTGAGCGGTAAAGCTCAGCTTTTCAACCGCTTCCAGGTATTCCGAAATGCTGGCAAAGGCTGTATGTTTCTGTGCAATGACGGCTTTTGCTTTTTCGGCATCGTTTTCCAACAGCCGCACAGCCGTCTCCGCCTGGATCTTCGCGCTGACGACTGTTGCAAGATACGGATCTGTGATATAAAGATCGTTGCCGTGTTCCGTCCCCGAATAGCCGCCGATATTCGGATGGATCGCAGGCATGACCGAAGAAACATCCCCGATATCACTGCAGCCGGTCCCGAAAGGTCTGTTATTGTCGACTCTGTCCTCTCCCAGCAGATCTTTGGCGGCTTCCAGCGCCACCTTGGCAAAAAGCGGATCTCTATAGTATGGCGCGTATCCGTGCAGATCTTGAATCACCAGACCGCAGCCGATGGAGGCCGCTGCCGCTGCGAAAGCCCGATTGATCTTCTCGTTATAAAGAAGGATGGCATCCAGTGTCGCCGCCCGTACGTATGCCTCGATCGTGACGCAGTCCGGGATGGAATTCACGGCGGAGCCGCCGGCTGTGAGGATAGGATGAAAACGGACGTGATCAGTGTCCCGGAACGTCTCCCGGAGTGCATTGGCCGCATTTAAGGCGGCATTGGCCGCATAGAGCGCATTGATGCCGTCATCCGGAGAACCGCCCGCATGCGCGGCTTTTCCGGTAAATGTGAACTGCTTGATGATACAGCCGTTGGAGCCGGGTGCACTTTTGTAGCCCCGGCCGTCTGCCATGTGGATCATCATGCACAGGTCTGCACCATCCAGGATGCCGCGGGCCATCAGTTCCTGTTTTCCGCCGAAGAAACGGATGATGCCCTGATCTTTTAACTGCTGACGGTATTCCAGTTCAATCAGTTCTTCCGCCGGAACGGCAATCAGGCGGATCTTTCCGCTCAGTCCGTCCAGTGCGCCCGGCGCTTTGAGGCCGACAGCCAGTCCGTAAAGGGCTGCCGCCTGGCAGTTGTGTCCGCAGGCGTGCACGGCTCCAGTTTCGGGATCACACTCCGGATGTGTCGGAACGATCAGCGCGTCCAGTTCACCGAAAACCGCAAGACAGGGA
Source organism: Lachnospiraceae bacterium (assembly GCA_017619975.1). Taxonomy (GTDB): domain Bacteria; phylum Bacillota; class Clostridia; order Lachnospirales; family Lachnospiraceae; genus UBA6987. The sequence goes on from JAFZRH010000016.1 coordinate 24,754, forward strand.
CCGGGCTTTCCGCTGTCCAGATCCGTATAGAAGCCGGGGATATTTCCGAATTCCGTGAGCGTATATCCGAGTTCTTCAAATAATCCCTTCAGATAGCGATGTGTTTTCCATTCTCTGTATCCCGTTTCCGGATGCTTCCAGATGAACCGCTCTGCCGCGAGGATCTTCTCTTTTCCGTTCTCTATGGCTGTCAGTATTGCCGAATAATCTTTCACACCGCTCTCCTTTCGTGCCGCTCGTACGAATGTTTTCTACCGTTTTTTTACCACAGTCTTCTTCTTTTGACAAGCTGTAAAACCGGGGGCATTTTTTTGTTCCGCACGGCGCAGAGAAAAACAAAATAAAATGAGAACGGCGGGGGGACCGTTCTCAAGGGGAAACCGGGATTGAAGGAATTTATTGATAATAGGGGATGATCAGGATCTGTCCGGGCCTCAAACGGTCTTCCCGGCAGATCTGGTTGATCTGCCGCAGCGTATCGACGTAGTCGCTGATATCACTGTAGGCGGGGGCGTATTTCTGCGCAAGGCTCCAAAGACTGTCACCTGCTTCGATCCTGACAGACGTATAATACACTTCTTTTTCTTCCTGCTTGGCCGAAGCGGCCGCCATGCCCTTTCCCCAGAACAGAATAATCAGGACTCCTGCGGCCAGGATCAGGGCATAGATCAGGGCTCTTTTTCTGTTCACTGTTTTTCTTCTGCTTCTCTTTGTATTCATGCTGTCACCTCTTTGCTTTAGTGAACATTTGTTCTGTGTATCTGCATCATACACCCCGAACAAATGTTTGTCAATACTTTTTCCGCAAAAAATCGAACAAATTTTTGCAAACAAATGTTTGCATTTCACAAAAAGCTGTGCTATACTGGCAGTAACTGAATTATCGGGGGTTCTGTCATGAGAAAGAAAGAAGGCCTCTCGGCCAAACAGAAAGAAATACTGGACTTTATCCGCTCCGAGATCCTTGCGAAGGGCTATCCGCCTACGGTCCGCGAGATCGGCGAAAAAGTAAAACTTCGTTCCACTTCTTCCGTGCACGCCCATCTTTCCACGCTGGAAGCCGGCGGCTATATCCGGAGAGATCCCAGCAAGCCGCGCACCATAGAAATCTGCACCGGCGAGGCGTATCCCGAAAGGCGCGAGATGCTGAACATCCCCGTCGTCGGACAGGTCGCCGCGGGTCAGCCGATCCTGGCGGAGCAGAACATCGAGAGCTATTTCCCTTATCCGGCAGACGAGCTCTCTCCCACACAGGCGAATTTATTTATGCTGGAAGTTAAAGGCGACAGCATGATCCAAATCGGGATCCTGAACGGTGACCGTCTGATCTGCCAGGAAGCCGCGTCCGTCCGGAACGGAGAACTGGCCGTCGTACTGGTAGAGGACTCTGCCACCGTAAAGCGTTTTTACAAAGAAAACGGTCACTTCCGCCTGCAGCCGGAAAATGACGAAATGGAACCGATCATCGTGGAGGACTGCCGGATCCTGGGCAAACCGGTGGCGCTGATCCGCAGCTTCCGGTAAAAGAACAGGAAAAGGAAAAGAACAGGCTTTCAGGCCTGTTCTTTTAATTCCCGGGCAGCTTTGAGGACGCTTTCACCGAGCCTGTCTCCACCCATCAGCCGCGCCAGTTCTCCGACGGCGCCTTCCTGATCCAGAAGTCGGATCCGGGTCTGTGTGCGGCCGCCGGCTGTTTCCTTGCTGATCTCGTAATGCCGGTCAGCCGGTGCCGCGATCTGCGGCAGATGGGTTATCAGAAGGACCTGGCGGTAACGAGAGATCTCCTTCAGCTTCGTACCCACTTTCCGGGCTGTCAGGCCGCTGATGCCGCTGTCGATCTCATCAAAGATCACGGTCGGGATGCGGTCGCGGTCGGCTAAGATCGTCTTGATTGCGAGCATGATGCGGGAAAGTTCTCCGCCGGAAGCAGCTTTCTGCAGCGGCAGCAGCGGTTCTCCGGGGTTCAGCGAAATCATGAAGCAGGCTTCATCCTGTCCGTCCGGACCGGGATCCTTTGTTTCGGAAAGTCGTGTCTCGACCTGTACGGAAAGGAAATTCAGTTCTTTTAAGGCGGTACTCAGTTCGGCATCCAGCCGGGGCGCAGCCTGCCGGCGGATCCGGCTCAGTCTGTCCGCACTCTGCCGCATCTGATGCTCCGCTGTTTCCAGACGGGCGGCAGCCGCTTCCCTTCGCGCCGCGTAGTCTTCCAGACGGTCCCGCTCCTCTTCCCTCTCGTCCAGGGCCCGGTTATCCGGGGCGCACAGATCTCCGTATTTCAGTTCCAGACGGTTCAGTTCATCCAGCCGTTTTTCGGTGTCATACAGCTCCTGCGGATCAAAGCGGGATTCTTCCAGATAGGAACGGATCTCCTTTTCCGCCTCGGAGAGCATCTCCTGCGCGGTATTGAAATCGTCCAGAACGGCCTGCACAGAAGGCGCAACGCCAGCTATGCGGCTGACTTCCCGGTATGCCTGCATCAGAAGATCCACCGTGTTTTCCCGGCCTTCACTGATATATTCCAGAGCCTTTCCGAGGCCGCTCTCGATCTTTTCGAACGAGGACATTTCTCTGTGACGGGCGGAAAGCTCGTCTCGTTCGCCGGGTCTGACCGCGGCTCTTTCGATCTCTTCGATCTCATAGTTCAGAAAATCAAGACGGCGCAGCCGTTCTTCCTCCGAGAGCGAGAAGCTTTCCAGCTCGGCGCAGGCCTGTTTCCATTCTTCGTACGCGCCTTTTAAGATTTCCTTTTCCCGGCGGCTGTCCTCTCCGGCGAACTCGTCCAGGATCTCCAGCTGACGTTTCGGTTTGAGAAGCGACTGATGCTCGTTCTGGCCGTGAATATCCAGCAAAAGCTCGGTAACGGCACGCAGTCTGGCGGCCGTTGCAAATTCGTCGTTGATCCGGCAGAGACTGCGGTTCGGCTGGATCCGCCGGGAGATCAGCAGCAGTCCGTCCTCGGGAACCGCATCCAATTCGCGCAAAGCATCGCAGAGTCCCTCCTCTTCCACCGAAAAGACCAGTTCTATCAGCGCCTCGTCGGCGCCGCGGCGAATGATCTCCGCCCCGGCCCGCGCGCCCAGTCCCGCACTGATCGCGTCGATCAGGATGGATTTGCCCGCGCCGGTCTCGCCGGTCAGCACGTTGAGCCCGCTGCCGAATTCGATCCGCGCCTCTTCGATCAGGGCAAAATTTTTGACGTGACAGGATATCAGCATGACGCTCCTTTAATCGGGCAGCTTGATCCGCATCGTTTCGATAAAACTGCGTTCGCTCAGCTTCAGGAACTGGATCGTCGTGGAAGCCTGCGTGATCTCCACGCTGTCGCCGACGTCCAGCGTTTCCGGCTTTTCACCGTCGAAACAGACCTGAAAAGCTTCCTCTGTCTCATTGCCGCTGGAGGGCGGCAGGATCTCGACGGAGATTTTGTCACTCGGTGAGAATACGATGCTGCGGTTGTTTAACGAGTGTGCCGCAACGGGGGTCAGAACCAGCAGACGGGCTGTGGGTTCCACGATCGGTCCGCCTGCGGAAAAATTGTAGGCAGTGGACCCGGTCGGCGTCGAGGCGATAAGGCCGTCACAGCGGTAATCCTTTAGGAATTGTCCGTTGACGTAAACGCGCAGATTGACGATCTTCATCGCGTTTTTCGAGCGGACCACGACGTCGTTCAGAGCCCGGTGCCGCCCGGCAGAGCGTCCGTTTCTATAGATCCGTCCGAAGATCATCATGCGCTTTTCACGGATGAAACGATCCTCCAGGAGGGCGTCAAGCACCGTCGGGATCATCCTCCGGTCGCCTTCGGTCAGATAGCCCACCGTGCCGGTATTGATACCGATAAAGGAAAGGGACAGATCGGCGAAGCGGCGGACGACGCGCAGCAGCGTTCCGTCGCCGCCCAGCGTGATCACGCATTCGGTCTCGGGATCGGGTTTCAGGCCGTCTTCATGGATCATGCAGGTAGCACCGCGCTCCGTCAGATAAGCGGCGACCTGATCACGCAGGCGGAAGCCTTCGTCCTTATAGATGTTGCTGACTAAGTAAAAACGCTTCATAAACGGCCTCTATTTCTCCGCGTCCAGCGATTCATGCGAGATCCGGACCAGTTCCCGGATGGTTTCATTTTTGATTTCCCCGTTTTCGCCTTCCGGCGAAGCATCCTGCGGCAGTTTGCGCAGATACATCAGATATTCGATATTCCCTTCCGGCCCTTTGATGGGTGAATAGTCCAGAGCGAGCACTTGATACCCGTGAGCCGCCGCGAAGGAAGTTACTTCCCCGAGCACCTCCCGGTGAACGGCCGGATCGCGGACGACGCCTTTTTTCCCCACCTTTTCCCGTCCCGCTTCAAACTGCGGCTTGACCAGGCAGACCAGCTCGGCATCTTCCGAGAGCAGCGGGTACAGGGCCGGCAGGACCAGCTTCAAAGAGATAAAGGAAACGTCCACCGACGCAAAACCGGCCTTTGTGCCGAGCTGCTCCGGTGTCAGATACCGGACGTTTGTTTTTTCCATGCACACGACACGCTCGTCCGTGCGCAGCTTATAGGCCAGCTGACCGTAGCCGACATCGACCGCAAAGACTTTGGCGGCTCCGTTCTGCAGCATACAGTCCGTAAAACCGCCCGTGGAAGCGCCGATATCCAGACAGGTCTTTCCGGCAAGACTGATCGGAAAGCTTTTCAGCGCTTTTTCCAGCTTCAGGCCGCCGCGGCTGACGTAAGGCAGCGTCTTTCCGTGAAACTCGATAAGAGCGTCGTCATCAAAACGGTCTCCCGCTTTATCTTCCCGGACGCCGTTGACAAAGATTTCGCCCGCCATGATCATCGTTTTTGCCTGTTCCCGGGAGGCGGCGAGACCTTTTTCCGTAACCAAAATATCCAGCCGGTTCTTCATGGTGCGATCTCCTGCCAGCTTCTCACGATCCTGTCCAGAATGCTTTCGGTATCCAGTCCGATCTGTTTTTTCAGTTCGGCGACGCTGCCGTGGGAGTAGAAAGCGTCTTCGGGGGCAAAGTCCAGCAAACGGAACGGAAGCTTCTCCGCTTCGCAGAAATCCGCGATATGCTCTCCCAGCGCGCCGCTGCGGTTGCTCTCCTCCAGTACCGCCAGCAGACGGTGCGTTGCGGAAAGAGAACGAAGCAGCTGCCGGTCAAAAGGCTTTACAAAGCGGGCGTTGACCAGCGTCGGTTCAAAACCTTTCCGGCGGAGGGCTTCCGCAAGCGTCTGAGCGGTCTGCACCATGCTGCCTGCGGCAAAGAGCAGGATATCCCGCCCTTCTTCCAGGATCTCCGCCTGACCGAAAAGGATCGGCGTGCGGGTATAGACCAGTTCTTCCGGCGCACAGCCGCGCGGATAGCGGATCGCAAGAGGACCTTTAAAGCTCTCGCTGAAACGGATCATTTCCTTCAGCTCCCGGCCGGCCCGAGGCGCCATCAGGGTCATGTTTGGAATCGTCTGCAGGAAAGCGCTGTCCATCATGCCCTGATGCGTTACACCGTCCGCGCCGACCAGACCGGCCCGGTCGATCAGGAAGGTCACGTCTGCCTTCTGCAGCGCGATATCGTGAACGATCTGATCGTAGGAGCGCTGCAGGAATGTGGAATAGATGCAGACGTAAGGTTTGAAACCGCCTTTTGCCAGGCCGGACGCGAATGTGACGGCATGCTCCTCGGCGATGCCGACGTCAAAAAATCGGGACGGATATTTCTCTTTAAAGGCGGAAAGACCGGTGCCGCCGGTCATGGCTGCCGTAATCGCCAGGACCCTGTCATCCCGATCGGCCAGCTCCAGCAAAGCTTCGGAGGCGTAATCCGTATACGACTTCGTTCGAGCGCGTTTCTCCTCTCCGCTTGCGATATCGAAAGGGCCGATGCCGTGGAAGCGTTCCGGATCCTCTTCGGCGAAGCGGTATCCTTTGCCTTTTTTGGTCACCACATGCACCACGACCGCACGGTCCAGACGCCGGGCATCCTCGAAAGCCTTCAGCATGGCAGCAATATTGTGTCCGTCGATCGGGCCGAGATAGGTCAGCCCCATGGTCTCGAAATACATATTCGGCAGGAAGATCTGCTTAACGACGTCTTTTGCCTTTCCGATCTGCCGGACCATGCTGTTGCCGACGCTGGGGATCTTGTCCAGCGTGTTCTTTACGTTCTGCTTCAGGCGGTTGTAGCGGGGCGCCGTACGCAGATTCTGAAAGGCGCCTGACATGCCGCCGACGTTATCGCCGATGGATTTGCCGTTATCGTTCAGAACGATGATGAAATTGCCCTTCAGCTCGGTCGCGTTGTTCAGCGCTTCAAAGGCCATGCCGCCGGTCATGGAACCGTCCCCGATCACACTGACGACGGTATAATTCTCATGATTCAGATCCCGGGCCTTTGCCAGCCCCAGCCCGAGAGAAAGGGAGGTGGAGCTGTGTCCGGTGGTAAAAAGATCTGTCTCGCTCTCTTCCGTTCGGGGAAAGCCGCTCATGCCGCCGAACTGCCGCAGGGTATCAAAGCCTTCTTTCCGGCCTGTCAGCAGTTTGTGCACGTAGCACTGGTGACCGACGTCAAAAATTAATTTATCTTCGGGAAAGTTCAAAAACAGATGAAGGGCCATGGTCAATTCCACGACCCCCAGATTGGCGGAAAGATGTCCGCCTGTCTGACTGACTTTTTCCACAATAAACCGACGGATCTCCGCCGCCAAAGCCGGATAATCCTTCGGTTCGATCTTTTTTATATCATTTGTCTGCTTTATGGAATCCAGAAGCATCTATTCTGTCAGATTCAGCGCGTCGGCCAGTTTGCCCAGCACGGCATTGACAAAACCGGGAGAATCTTCTCCTCCGTATGTTTTCGCGAGCTCCACCGCCTCATTGATGGCAACACGGTAAGGGATCTCATCGTCATATTTCATTTCAAACAGAGCCAGCCGGATAATCGCGAGTTCCGCCCGTCCCATCCGGTGCGTCTTCCATCCCGTTGCCACCTGATTGATCAGGGCATCCAGATCTTCCTGATGCGACATGATCTCGGCAGCCCGAGCACGCAGCTCGGCGCGGGATTCTTCGTTCAGGCCTGCAGAATCCATTTCCCGGAGCAAATCGTCGTCTTCGGAAAGCGTTCTCAGCTGGCTTTCCACTTCCTCTGCGTTATAGAATTCGCACATGAAAAGCTGCTCAAATACAAATTTCCTTTTCTGTCTGTTCATGAAAGAAATACCGCCCGTTTATTTGGACCGAACGTCCGAGATCTGTATATTAACACGGCTCAGGGTACAGCCGATAATATCCCTGACAGCGTTCAGGACCTTATTCTGTACGGCCGTGCTGACGGCAAGAAGATTAGAGCCGGCTTCCACAACGATTCCGATCAGCACGGTGATCTGATCACTGCTGAAATCGAAACGAAGGCATTTGCTCAGGTTCCGTACAGTGGGTTTCAGACAGATCTCCCCCGTATTCAGATCGGAAAGGCTCAGGACCCCCTCAACATCCGAAGCAGCCATCCCCACCACGGTAATAAAAACGTCATCTGCCGCGTAGACGGTGGTTCGGTCATTTTCGTAGATCTTGTGAATGGATTTTAAAAGTTCGTTTTCCATGTGGTACTCCTTTTAGGATAAGGCCATCTCCCGGACCTTTTCCATAGCTTTGTGAACAGGCGGAAGCATAATGATGATACAGGTGATCACGGCTTCGATCCCGATATAGCTGATATTATAAAGCGCCGAATAAACAGCGGGATTCATCCCCTCCGGGGCATAATAAGCAAAGAATAAATATCCGCTTAAAAAAGCAAAGACAAAGCGGCCGAAAGCGCCCAGAATATATCCTTTCAGTAAGCCTTCTTTGGCTTCGCTGAAGAAGCCTGATAAGCCGAGCGCGGCAAAGGCCAGCGGATAATCGACCAGCATCTGCGGCAAACTGTAAATGGAACTCCCCAGAAGCAGCTGCAGGATCCCGTGGGCAAAGCCGGTCAGAAGGCCGGCAGCAGGGCCGTAGATCCAGCCGATCAGCACCACAAAGAGCATGCTCATCAGCGTAACGGATCCGCCCATGGGTGCCTGGAAGAGCTTCACTTCGGAAAGCACGGTGGCCAGGGCAATGGCAACAGCAGAAAAGACCAGCTGTTTCGTCGGGATCGTCCGGTTTTTCTTACTGACCAGAGCGATTGCCAGCGCAAGCAGCATCAGGAACAGTACGATAAAGAAGATGTATCCCCAGGTGTTTAAGCGATAAACGGTCTCATCATATTTGTTGACGGTTTCATAGAAAAAAAGGTGCAGCATATTTCTCTCCTTTCGCCGGTATGATCCGGATCAAGTTCTAAGGGTATGTTCTCAGCCGAACGGCACCCCCGGACATATTTTTATTTGATTGATTTTTCCGGAGCCTCCCGAAGGAATCCGGAAGGCTCCGGGATGGAATGGGAAATCAGGCTTTCGGTCCCGCTTCCACGATTTCCTTCGGCATGTTCGGATACTTCTTGGCGAAGTTGTCGCAGAACATGGCAGCCAGCTTCTTCGCAGTGGCATCGTAAGCCTTCTTATCGGCCCAGGTGTCGCGCGGATTCATGATATTCTTCGGAACGTTCGGGCAGCTCTGCGGAACATCCAGATTGAAGATCTTATCATGCTTGTATTCGACTTTTTCCAGTTCGCCGTTTAAGGCTGCCGTGACCATCGCACGGGTATAGGACAGCTTCATGCGGGAACCGACACCGTAGGAACCGCCGGACCAGCCGGTGTTGACCAGATAGACCTTGGTGCCGTACTTGTCCAGTTTATCGCCGAGCATCTGCGCATAAACGGAAGGATCCATCGGCATGAAAGGCTCGCCGAACAGGGTGGAGAATGTCGGCTGCGGTTCTTTGACGCCGCGCTCCGTACCGGCCAGCTTGGAGGTAAAGCCGGTCACGAAATGATACATCGCCGCGTTTTTATCCAAACGGGAGATCGGAGGCAGAACGCCGAACGCATCCGCAGTCAGGAAGATCACGACTTTCGGAATACCGCCGATCCCGGGGATCTGTGCGTTGTCGATGTATTCGATCGGATAACCGACACGGGTGTTTTCGGTCAGGGACGCGTCATCGAAATCCAGTTCACGGGTCTCTTCGTCAATGACGACGTTTTCCACCAGGGAACCGAACTTGATGGCGTGATAGATCTCCGGTTCGTTCTCTTCTTTCAGGTTGATGCACTTGGCATAGCAGCCGCCATCAAAGTTGAAGACGCCGTTTTCGGACCAGCCGTGCTCGTCGTCGCCGATCAGCTTGCGGTTCGGATCGGCGGAAAGGGTGGTCTTGCCGGTGCCGGACAGGCCGAAGAAAATGGCGGTCTCATGGGTTTCCGGATCCATATTGGCAGAGCAGTGCATCGGCAGCACGTCTTCCAGCGGCATCAGGAAGTTCATGACGGAGAAGACGCTCTTCTTGATCTCGCCGGCATAGGCGGAACCGGCGATCAGGACTTCTTTATCCACATAGTTGACGAGGATGGCCGCTTCGCTGTGCACGCCGTCGATGGCAGGATCGCAGTGGAAATCCGGCGCTACGATAATGGTGAAATCAGGTTTTCCAAAGTATCTTAATTCCTTCTCCGTCGGACGGATCAGCAGCTGATGAATAAAGAGGTTCTGGCAGGCCAGTTCATTGACGATGCGGAATTTCTTCCGGTGATCGGGATCGGCGCCGGCAAAACCGTCAAACACAAAGATGTCGCGGCCCTGCAGATAGGCTACCATTTTGGAACGGATCGCGTTGTATTTTTCTTTTGAGATCGGACGGTTGACTTTGCCCCAGGCGATCTTTTTGTGGATCTTCGGAACATCGACGATGAACTTATCGTCCGGAGAACGGCCGGTATATTTGCCGGTTTCGATCACCAGTGCGCCGGTTTTGCTTAAGATTCCTTCTCCGCGCAAAAGGGCGAGCTCGGTCAGCTCGGCGGGGGTCAGATTTCTGTAAACCCCGTTCGTATTAAAGATGCCGAGTTTCTCTAAGTTGAATTCTTTCATGTTTTCCTCCCGTATAAGATTTTTAGAAAACGTGTCTTTTATATGTTATTTTATTGTATCACCCCTCCCGCAGAAACACAAGAGGCGGAACACAGCAAATACGGATTCATCGCATTATCCGAGCGTTTTCTCGCGGTTCAGAACAAGCTCCCGGAGCAGTTTTACGCTTTCTTCGATACTGATGACGCTGGTGTTGAGGCAAAGGTCGTAATTTTCCCGCGCGCCCCAGATCCGTCCGGTATAATGCCGGTAATACCGCGCCCGTTTTTTGTCGGTATTCAGGACGTGCTTCGTCATGTCGGACTCTTCAATCTCCAGATTCATAGCTTCTTTGCGGGCCACGCGGTCCTTCAGATCTCCGTACAGAAAGACCCGAAGCAGATTCTCGTTCTTTTCCAGAATATAGTCCGCGCAGCGTCCCACGATCACGCAGGCGCCGTCTTCCGCCAGCTTCCTAATGATCTCCGCCTGACGGAAAAAGACCTTGTCACTGATCGGCTGATTATAAACGGAATAATTCGACCTTGTCGCCAGAAAAGGAGCGATATGGATCCCGACTTTCTCGTCCATCTCTTCCAGATACTTTTCTGCAAATTCCCCTTCTTCCGCAACCATCGAAACGAGAAGCTTATCGTAGAAAGGAATTCCCAGTTCTTCCGCCAGACGGAAGCCGATCTCATGGCCGCCGCTGCCGAATTCCCGTCCGATCGTGATAATGGTCTTCATAGAGCACACCTCCAGTGTCTGCGAAAAACTTGCTTGCTATCGGCAGAAACATGTGATATACTGAATCTGCCTGGGTTGTACGAACGCCTTACTGTTTTTGAACCTACAGTATGACATAAGGGACTCCTATATTTTCAGGTGGCTGTCAGGCCTCCGTCGAGTGGAAGGCAAAAGCCTGAGTGCGGAAACCCGCTTAGCGAGAGCTAGGCGTCAAAAAGTAAGGAACGGCATCCTGGGTCTCTTTTTGTCTTTACAGGGTCACGACCTCTTCTGCCGGGGCCTCCGCATCTTTCAGATCGATCAGCCGCAGAACCGGCACCTGCACGGGATTCCCGCTTCGGGGATCTTTTCTTTTTTCCGTCCCGAATTCCACCGTGATCGTATGCCAGCTGTTGTTCGCAAAGCGCAGCGGCCTGTCACTCTTGCAGGGAAAACCGTAAAACTGAATATCCGCCGCGCAGCAGGCCATGATCTTCCGTCCCGGAACGAACATGTTTTTCGGCATGCCGATCGGCCGGAAAAGCTGACAAAGAAAGGTGATCCGTTTTTTCAGATACCGCTCCGGATTCTCCGAAGCATCCGAGAAAAACGTCCCGTAGTCGATCTCGTCCACGGTAAAGGCCGGCGCTTTGATATCGTAAGGCAGGTCTTCTTCCCCGAACTCGATGATCTCGCCGGTCACCGATTCAAAGATCAGCTGGGCTACCGGATTCTGCAGCTTGATCGCTTTGCGGAACTGCTGGCGGTTCAAATCTTTCCGGCAGCGGTTGATCACGATCAGATCAGATTCCGTGTGCTGGCTCATAAACAGATTCCGCATGTTGTTCATGACCAGTTCCAGATCTTCGCCGTTTACAACGGAATAGATACCGGCCAGTCCCCAGTTCTTTGGGAAATCCTTCTGCAGAAAGTCCTTCAGATTCCACATCCCGTTGAACTCAATGATGATCTGCGCCGGCCGCATGGCCGCCGTAATCTCCTCACAGTAGTCCTTGGTAAATACGTCCGGTGAACCGATCGGAATACTGACGAGTTTTTTCCGCTGCCTGTACGCTTCCGTCAGCTCATGTTCGCCTTCTTCGCAGAGGATCAGAAGGGTGGTGCCCTTTCCCATCCACTCCTGCTCCATAAGGGTATTTTCTATAAATGTCGTCTTTCCGCTGTCCAGAAGGCCGGCAACGATATAGACAGGAATCATGCTCTCTCCTTATTTCAGGCCGAAGAGTTCAGCCAGCTTCTCTTCTTTCAGTTCGCAGCCGATCACGCACAGCCGTCCGGTATAATCCGCTTCGCATGTCCTGACCTCGGTCTCTTCCGGGACCAGATCGAACTGACGCCAGCTGCCGTCCGCCATCGGGATGATGCCTTTCGCCCGAAGAATGATCTGACCGTATTCGCCGTTCTCATCTGCCAGCGCCTTCAGGATGCCTGCCAGTTCCTCTTCCGTATACTTTCTGGCACTTTCACGGCCCCAGCTCGTAAAGACTTCATCCGCGTCATGCTCGCCGGGATGGTGATGATGATGGTGGTGCTCATGCCCGTGATGGTGGCAGCATTCGTGCTCCTCGTCATCATCGTCGTGGTGATGGTGGCAGCACTCATGCTCGTCGTCATCATGACCATGGTGATGGTGATGGTGGTGTTCGTGCTCTTCCTCGTCGTCATCATCATCGTGATGATGGTGATGGTGGCACTCGCATTCGGGATCGTCACATTCTTCGCCGTCATGGTGATGGTG
>JAFZRH010000017.1 GCA_017619975.1 Lachnospiraceae bacterium
CCGCGGCCGACGGTCCCGTCAACCAGGGTCACTTCCGCTTCCACGGTGGGATTGCCGCGAGAGTCAAGGATCTGTCTTCCGTAAACTTTCTCGATTTCCAAATAATCGCGCATTGTTGTACCTCACAATTGTTTTATTATATCGCCTTCCGGCCGCCCTCATCCGGCCGCCTCCGGCGTCCACCTTCCCCCGCTTCCGGGGGAAGGCAAGTTACAGGGGATTATCTTGTCACCAGGCTGCGGCCGGTCATTTCGGCCGGCTGCGGGATACCCATCAGATCCAGCAGGGTCGGGATGATGTCGCAGAGCTTGCCGCCTTCTTTTAAGCCGATCCCTTCGCCGGCATTCACCAGAATGAACGGCACCGGGTTGGTGGAGTGCGCCGTCATCGGCGTACCGGTCTCAATGTCGAACATCTCGTCCGCATTGCCGTGATCCGCGCAGATGAACATCTGTCCGTTCACTTCTTTGATCGCTTCCACGGCCTTGCCGACGCAGGCGTCCACGGTCTCCATGGCCTTGATCGCCGCTTCCATGATGCCCGTATGGCCGACCATATCCGGGTTCGCGAAGTTGACGATGATCACGTCGTACTTTTCGCTGCGGATCGCCTCGGTCAGCTTCTCACAGACCTCGGGCGCGCTCATCTCCGGCTGCAGGTCGTAGGTCGCGACCTTCGGGGACGGCACCAGGATGCGGTCCTCGCCCGGGTTCTGCGCTTCCACGCCGCCGTTGAAGAAGAAGGTGACGTGCGCATACTTTTCGGTCTCCGCCAGACGCAGCTGCTTTAAGCCCAGCGCGCTGATATATTCGCCGAAGGTGTTCGCGAGCGACTGCTTCTGGAACGCCACCAGGTGGTGCGGGATGGTCGGATCATAGTCCGTAAAGAAGACGTAGGTCAGATCCTCCGGACGCTTCCGCTCAAAGCCGTCGAAAGCTTCGTCGAGGAGCGCGCGGGAGATCTCGCGGGCCCGGTCGGGACGGAAGTTGTAGAAGATGACGCTGTCGCCGTCCGAAATGCGCGGCGTGACCTTGCCGTCTTTTTCCACGACGATGGGCAGGACGAACTCGTCCGTCACGCCCGCGTCATAGGAAGCCTGGATGCCGGCCGGCGCGCTGTCCGCGTGCACGCCCTCGCCCAGGGTCAGAGCCCGGTAAGCCTTCTCCAGACGGTCCCAGCGCTTGTCGCGGTCCATGGCGTAGTAGCGGCCGATCACCGTGCCGATCACGCCAACGCCGAGCTCGGCCATCTTCGCTTCCAGCGCTTCCAGAAAGCCCTTGCCGGAAGTCGGGGCCGTGTCGCGGCCGTCCATGAAGGTATGCACCACCACGTCCTTTAAGCCGCAGCGCTTCGCCAGCTCCAGGATGGCGAACACGTGCGTGATGTGGCTGTGCACGCCGCCGTCGGACATGAGGCCCATCAGGTGCAGCACGCTGCCGCGGGCCTTTGCCGCATAGATGGCGGCCAGCATGGCGGGATTTTCAAAGAAATCCCCGTCCTCGATGGCCTTCGTGATGCGGGTCAGATCCTGATACACGATGCGTCCGGCGCCCATGTTCATGTGGCCGACCTCGGAGTTGCCCATCTGGCCGTCCGGCAGGCCGACCGCCAGACCGCTGGCGTAGCCCTTCCGGAAGGGGCACTCCGCCATCAGGCGGTCCAGGTTCGGAGTATTCGCCTGGGCGACCGCGTTGTTGCGGGTCTCCTCGGAGAGGCCGCAGCCGTCCAGGATCATCAGTACAGTCGGTTTCTTCATTCGGGCTTTACCACCTTTACGAAATCAAGTTTCAGGCTTGCGCCGCCCACCAGGCCGCCGTCGATATCCGGCTGCGCGAAGAGTTCCTTCGCATTGGCCGGAGCCACGGAGCCGCCGTAGAGGATGCGAAGACTTTCAGCCGTTTCCGCACTGTAGAGTTCCGTCATCAGTTCGCGGATGGCGCCGCAGACTTCCTGCGCCTGCCCGGTCGTCGCGACCTTGCCGGTCCCGATCGCCCAGATGGGTTCGTATGCGATCACGGTCTTCACCGCATCTTCCGCCGGAATGCCGAAGTACGCGATGCGGATCTGCTTGCGGATCCAGTCGAGGGTGATGCCCTGCTCGCGCTGCGTTAAGCTCTCGCCGCAGCAGATGATGGGGATCAGGCCGTGCGCAATGGCTTTAATGGCCTTTTTATTGACGCCCTCATCGGTCTCGCCGAAGTATTCGCGGCGCTCGGAATGGCCCAGCACCACGTATTTCGCGCCGGCATCCACCAGCATGTTCGCGGCGATCTCACCGGTAAAAGCGCCTTTTTCCTCAAAGTACATGTTCTCGGCACCGATGCCGATCACGCTGCCCTTCGCCGCTTCGACCGCCGGGATGATATCCACGGCCGGTACGCAGAAGGCGACGTCACAGTCCGCATCCGCCAGAAGCGGCGCGATCTCTTGGATGAAAGCCTTCGTCTCGGACGGGGTCTTGTTCATTTTCCAGTTGCCGGCAACCAAACGTTTCCTCAAAGTTTTGTTCCTCCCGGCTTTTTAAGCCTCCGCGGGCATATCGTCGGCCGCCACGACGCCGGGCAGTTCCTTGCCTTCCAGGAATTCCAGGGAAGCGCCGCCGCCGGTGGAGATGTGGCTCATCTTATCCGCAAAGCCCAGCTGGTTGACAGCCGCCGCGGAGTCGCCGCCGCCGATCACGGTCACGGCGTCGGTCTCGGCCATTGCCTCGGCTACGGCCTTGGTGCCCTTCGCCAGCTGCGGGTTCTCGAATACGCCCATCGGGCCGTTCCAGACCACGGTCTTGGCGTTCTTGATCGCCTTGCTGAACAGCTTGATGGTCTTCGGGCCGATATCCATGCCCATGCGGTCCGCCGGGATCTCGTCGGCGGCGAAGTTCTTCGTCTTGACCTTCGCGTCGATCGGATCCGGGAAGCTCTCGGTCGTCACGGCGTCCACGGGCAGCAGCAGGGTCTTGCCCAGTTTTTCGGCCTTTTCCATCATCTCGCGGCAGTAGTCGATCTTGGTCTCGTCCAGCAGGGACTTGCCGATCTCATAGCCCTTCGCCTTTAAGAAGGTGTAGGCCATGCCGCCGCCGATGATCAGGGTATCGCATTTTTCCAGTAAGTTGGAGATCACGTTCAGCTTGTCCGCGATCTTGGCGCCGCCGAGGATCGCCACGAAGGGGCGCTTGGGGTTCTCGACCGCGTTGCCGAGGAAGTTGATCTCTTTCTCCATCAGGTAACCGACCGCATTGTCGCCGCCCTTTTCGGAGATGAACTTGGTCACGCCGACCACGGAGGCATGAGCCCGGTGCGCGGAACCGAACGCATCGCAGACGAAGGAATCCGCCAGATCGGCCAGCTCCTTGGAGAAGCCTTCACCGTTCTTGGTCTCATCCGCGCCGCGGAAGCGGGTGTTCTGCAGAAGAACGATATCGCCTTCCTGCATGGCGTTCACGACGGCCGTCGTTTCGGGACCGGTCACGTTGTCGTTGTCCACGAAGGTGACCTTCTTGCCCAGCAGCTCTTCCAGACGGACGGCAACCGCCGCCAGGGATTCACCGGGGTTCGGGCCGTTTTTCACTTTGCCCAGGTGCGAGCAAAGGATGACCTTGCCGCCGTCGCCGGACAGCTTCCTGATGGTCGGCAGAGCCGCGCGGATACGGGTATCGTCCGTGATCACGCCGCCCTTTAACGGTACGTTGAAGTCGCAGCGGACCAGGATCCGCTTGCCCTTGATCTGAATCTGATCTTCTGTTTTCTTATTTAACATTTTTACCCTCCCATAGGTTTGAAAGTGGATTGTTATGGATTCCCAACAAATTAGTATAACACAGCCCGCCCCGAAAGAAAAGGGGTTCTCCCCGCTTCGCAAAGCCCCGAAAAAGAAAAAATACCGCAAAGCTGCCAGCTTTCCGATATTCATTCTTTTCGTACGGTAAATTTGCTTTGGGGGAAGCGCCGCGTTCTTCCGCGGGCCGGTCTTATTATAGCACGGCCGCCGGAAAAAGGAAGATGTCAAACGTGAAAATCTTGTTAACAGATCAGGAAATTTCGCCTTTTTCCCGGAGATATTCGATCAGCTCGCCGTGAATGTCCGGCTTTTCCCGGGGAAGAAAGGACAGACAGATATTCCGGAAGGCCAGCGGATCGTCCAGCTGATAAAACACGATGCTGTCCGTCGGCGTGACGTATTCCGGAATGCTGTCGCGGATCATCGTGACGCCCTGTCCTTCGCAGGCCAGGTAGTAAGCCGTCATCATCTGGGTCAGAAGAAGCTTGACGTGCGGGGCAAAGCCCGCATTCCGGCAGATGTTGAGGCAGCGGCCGTGGATATCGTTCTTCTCATTAAGAAGCAGGAAGGGCACGTTTAAGAAACGGCGGAGCGGCACCGGCGGCTTTTTCCCGCCCGGCTCGTTCCGCTTTAAGAAAGCATCGAAATCGTACGCGTACGCCGCCAGCTCTTCATTGATGCTGTAGCGGGCCGGCACCGCCAGCACGATCTCCTCCCGCGTCCAGGGCTGCGTTGCGATCGTCGGGTGTTCCGGCGTTTCGACGGCCAGCGCCACGTCCAGCTCGCCGTGCAGGAGCTTTTCGCTTAAAGTCCCCGGCTCCGCTTCCGTAAAGGTCAGCGTGATCTCCGGGTGCCGGTCCTGAAAATCCTTGAGCAGCGGCGGCAGCAGATGCGTGCAGAAAAACATGGAGCTGCCGATCGTCAGCGTTTCGGCCGCCGCGTGCCGGATCTGACCGAAGCGCTGCCGGCTCTCCTCTTCGAGAGCCGCGACTTTTTCCGCCTGTTCCACGTAAAAGCGGCCCGCCTCGGTCAGCGTGAGCGGCGAAGTGGAACGGTCAAAGAGCGCCACGCCGAGTTCCCGCTCCACCTCTTTGACCTTGGTACTGAGCCAGGGCTGCGAGGTGTGCAGGACGGCCGCCGCCCTGGAAAAGCTGCGTTCCTTGGCAACCGCACAGATATATTCCTTGTATCGAAACATGTGAACTCCTTACGAATCTTTCCCCTTCTGTGTTCTTTCGGGCCTCCCCCGTGTCATTCCTATCCTCCCCCGTGTCATTCCGGCCGTCCCCCGTGTCATTCCGAGCAAAGCGAGGAATCTTTGCTGCGAAGCGGCAATATGCGCAAAGTAAATTGCTTCGCAATCTTGAACCTCGTGCTTCGCGCGAGGAGGTACGGCGCAGGATCCTTCGACTCCGGCGCTTCGCGCCTTCGCTCAGGATGACACACTTTGTGTCATTCCGCGCCTTCCCTGTGTCATTCCGACCCTCCCCCGTGTCATTCCGAGCAAAGCGAGGAATCTTTTATTCGTATTTTCTTATAACGTCTTCGCTTTTTCGTAATTTACATCCTCTTCCTATACCGATATAATGATAGCGTAAAACAAAACGTTCCGCAAGCGGATTCCGAAAAGAACCCGGCGGACCCCGAAAAAGATAAAAGGAGACGGATCATGAGACTCGCAACCATCAAGCTGGGCGGCAAAGAGGTCGCCGGCATCGTCACCGAAAAGGGCATCCTGCCGATCCACGCGTTAAACGCCGCCAAGGGCACCGCCTGGAAGGAAGAAATGTATGAACTGATCACCGCCGGACAGGTGAAAGGCTTAACGAACTGGTACAACGCCGGCGGTAAGGAAGAGCTGGCTTTCGTTCCCGGCACCGTCCCGTACGAAAAGGTCGTTTACGGACCGCTGTACCGCAATCCCCGCCGGATCTTCGGCATCGGCTTAAACTACGTGGACCATGCCGGCGATATCGGCGACGCCGCGCCGCAGGGCTTCCCGGGCAGCTTCTTCAAGATGGCCGACACCCTGATCGGTCCCGGTGACGAGATCCACATGCCTGCCATGAAGGAGGCCTTAAAGACCACCGCCGAAGCCGAGCTGGGCGTGATCTTCTCGAAGGACTGCCGCGACGTGAGCGAGGAAAACTGGCTGGACGCGGTCGCGGGCTACACCACCATCCTGGACATGACCGAGGAATCCATCCTGAAGGGCAACGAGTTCTTAAAGGGCAACCCCCGGTATCTCTGCATCGTAAAGAACTTCCCGACCTTCTTCTCCTTCGGGCCTCAGCTGGTCACCCCGGACGAGGTGCCGGATGTCCTCAAGCTGGAAGTCCAGAGCGTGCACAACGGTGAAGTTTACGCGAAAAACGTGGTCGCTAACATGACGCACCGTCCCGCCCGTCTGGTCTCTCTGCACAGCTCCATCCAGGGCTGGCTGGCCGGCGATATCCTCTCCACCGGTACGCCGCGCGCCTTCGGGCTGCAGGACGGCGATATTGCGGAGTGCCGCATCTACGGTCCCGACGGCTTCAGCATGGAACCGCTGGTGAACCCGGTCGTCGACTTAAAGAAGCACCCGGAGAAAGCGTAAGAGAAACTGAGGCGCTGAGCGCGCCCGACAATACTTTTCGGTAACGCGTGCCCCGCTTCGCGGGCCCCGCGAATTTGCCCCTTGAGGCGACCTGACTATAACTTTTGATTCAGGAAGGTCGCCGAACGAGGGCCGACAAAAGTTTTCGTCGAGGCAGCGAAGCGCCGCTGCAATGCCTTTCCTGTTTTCCACTCAAAATATTTTTAATTATATTATCAGGAGGATCAACATGGATCTCGGATTAAAAGACAAAGTCATCGTCTGTTTATCGTCTGCCGCCGGCATCGGCCGCGGCATCGCCAAGGAACTCGCCCGGGAAGGCGCGAAGGTCGTCATCACCACAGCGGAGCCGTATAAAGCCGATCTGGAAGCGGCCGTGGAAGAAATCGAGAGGGAAACGGGCAACCGTCCCTACACCTATCTTTCCGACATCAAGGATCCCGACAGCCTGGTGCGCCTGATCGACAATGCCGCGAAGGATCTGGGCGGCGTTTACGGTCTGGTGAACCTGTGCCCCGGCCCCAAGGCGGGCGGCTTTGACGCCGTGAACGAGGCCGACTGGGCCGACGGCTACGAAAAGTGCCTGCACAGCTACATCGTCGCGATCCGCGCCGCGCTGCCCTACATGAAAGCCGCCGGCGAAGGCCGCATCTTAAACAGCACCTCCTCTTCCATCAAGCAGGCGCTGGACAACCTCATCATCTCCAACACCTTCCGCATGGGCGTGGTCGGTCTGTCCAAGTCCCTGGCCCGCGAGCTCGGCAAGGACAACATCCTGGTCAACACCATCGGCCCCGGCCGCATCTACACCGACCGCATCAAGTACCTCAACACGATCCGTGCCCAGAAGGCCGGCATCACCGAGGAAGAATACACCAAGCGCGACAGCGCGGACTTCCCGCAGCGCCGCTATCAGACCGTGGGCGAGATCGGCCGTCTGGCCGCCTTCCTGATGAGCGAAGCGAACGGGTCTCTGACCGGTCAGGCCTTCCTCTGCGACGGCGCCATGACCACGGCGTACTGATCCGTTGCCAAAGGGTGCCAAAGGGGGACAGCTTCTTTACGAAGTTGTCCCCTTTTTTACACTTCCTTTGGCACTCATTTTTTTCGGCAGATATATAAAAGATGATTGGTGCCGCCGAGCAGTTCCCGCTTCTCCGCGAAAGCCAGATACCAGGCCGCAAACGCATCAAAATCCTTATCCGGAATATTGAAATCGGGCCGGTCTTCGATCGATTCCACCATGCCGTCCGTCCCGGCCGTCGTGATCCGTTCGACCGGCTTGTCCCGGAACAGGTCTTCAAATTCCGTCACGTCATATCCGGTGAAGAGCTGTTCCTTATAATGCCTGACCCGATAATCGTCCGTAAAGTTCTCGTCCTGTCCGAACGCCCAGTTCCCTTTGAAATAGTTGGCGTACATGATGCCGAATACCGAGAGGAAGGCAAACAGGATCACGCCGCCCGGCTTGGTGACCCGGATGGCTTCCTCTATCGCCCGGTCGATCTCTTCCGGCTCATACAGATGGTACATCGGTCCCAGAGAAAGGGTCACGTCAAACGTACCGTCGGCGAACCGTGTCAGATCCGTCGCATCGCCCTGACAGGACTGAATCTTGCCGACGCCTCTGCTGTTTTCCCGCAGGACGGCAAGATTGTTTTCCGACAGTTCCACCGCGGTGACGTCCATGCCTTCCCGCGCAAGCGCAACGGAGTAGCAGCCGGTGCCCGCGCCTATTTCCAGCACCTTGGAACCCGGACCGGCAAAGCGGTGAATATACGCCATGGTCGTGCGGTATTCCAACTGCCCGTGTCTGGTCCTTTGCAGCCGGCTGTTCTCATCCGCCTTCTCATAAAAACTGCCTACGATCTCCTGCCGGGTACGCATCGTGATCCTCCTTCCGCCTTACGAACGGTAATCTCCGTTTAAATGGATATATTCTTCGGTCAGATCGCAGCCGAAGGCGCGGGCCGATCCGTCCCCGCCGTGAAAATCCAGCACGATCTTCGCCTTCAGCGAGGCGACCTCGATGCGGCACTCGGCCTTTGAAAAAACCGCGTCGCTTTCGACGTTGCCCGCGGCGGATAAGATCAGGGCTTCGTACAGCCGGCCGTGGCCTAGCGCGGCCTTGACCAGGGTTGATCCGGCCACGGCCATCGCGATGCGGCGCGCCTCCTGCCGGGTCTTAAGGCCCCGCGCTTCGACCGTCAGCAGGCGCTTCGCGCCTTCACCGTCCGCCGCGATGCGGGCCGCCATATCGGCCAGGATCTGCTCCAGCAGGCATGCAAAATCGCGGATGTCCTCCGGCTCCCTGACCGAAACGCCGGAAGCGCCGTTCGCGAACATCATGAGCGTATCGTTCGTGGAAGTATCGCCGTCCACGGTCAGCATATGAAAGCTGTCCTCGCAGGCATTTGCCAGCAGGCGGTGCAGCAGCGCCGGCTCGATCGCCGCGTCCGTCGTCAGAAAACAAAGCGTGGTCGCCATATTCGGATGGATCATGCCGCTGCCCTTGGCCATGCAGCCGACCTTCACCTGCCCGCCCGAAAGCTCCAGCGTACAGGCATATTCCTTGCGCATCCGGTCCGTGGTCATGATCGCCCAGGCAGCCGCGCCGCCGCCGTCCTTCGAAAGCGCCGGCACGATGCGCCGCACCGCGTCCTTCACTTTTTCCGTCGGGAGGGTTTCCCCGATCACGCCCGTAGAGCTCACGATCAGCTCGCCGGGAGCCAGTCCCAGCAGGTCCTCCGCGTACGCTTCCACGTCCCGCGCGGCCTTGAGCCCCGCTTCGCCCGTCCCGGCATTCGCGTTGCCGCTGTTGATGACCGCGCCGCGCACATGCCCGTTCTTTACGATTTCCCGCCCTAAAATCACCGGAGCCGCGCAGAAACGGTTCGTGGTAAAGAGGGCAGCGCAGCTCGTATCCGGCTTTTCGGAAAGGAGGATCGCTACGTCCGGTTTGTAGCTTTTGCGGCTTTTTACGCCGGCATAGACCGCGCCGGCCAGATAGCCGGCCGGACTCGTAATGCCGCCGTTTTCAATGATCTGAAAATTCATCTCACTCCTTACCTTCTGCTTTGTTTTTCGTCTGTTAATATATAATATCCGAAAGTAAAGCGCAAGAAATAAGCCTGACATCTGTCCCAAATTGTTTCCGCGGCGGATCCCGCGTCTTTTGTTTGCAAGAATTTCATGCCCTGTCTGTCCGAAAAGTAGACAAGGCGGGGCAAACTCATTATAATATGAGCGTTACAGGAACCGTTGTACGGCTGAAATGAAAGAAAAAACAACAGAGAAGTCGGAAAGGCGTTCAGATGAGAAAAGTATCTTTTATTCTCGCAATATTGCTGTTGATCCTTACTTTGGCGGGCTGCACCGTCCCCCTTATTGACCAGACTGCCCGGTCCTCCGCAGAATCCGGCAGATTTACAGAATCCGGCAGATTTACAGAAGACAGCCCAGCGCAGACAGAAAGCTCCAGTCTCACAACGATTGAAACAGAAAATATAACAGCAAGGATAAAGCAGCTGCTTTTGTCGGCCGATATCGGATCTTATGTTTCTTTTGGTTCCTATGAACAGGATGGTGATACGGCTGACGGCTCAGAAGAAATCGAGTGGCTTATTCTCAACCGTACAGATCAATCTGTCCTGCTGATCAGTAAACTGGCTCTGTTTGTACCTGACTGGGAAACATTTTGGGCAGAGACAGACAACATAGTCGCGCAGTACTCTTTCAAAGAGGACGATGACGATGATTGGTGGTATTGGAACGATGAAACGGCACGGAAAGAAGGAACCCGAAAATGCGTAGAGTATCTTTACGATTGGCTGAATGATTACAACTACGACTTTTATATGAACGCATTTTCAGCCACGGAAAAAGATCTGCTGGTTCCTGATCCATCGCAAATAACGGTTATGACTTCTGATAAGACATCCTTATTCAGAGATGAGTCGCAAAAAAGAGTTCCCGCAACGAATTATGCCATTCTTAAAGGCGCATATTATGACAAAAGGAATGGCAATACGAATTGGCTTGTCCTTGCAGAGACAGACCCGGATATCGCAACAGCAACGGTTTACGACGCCAACGAATACGAGGGATTTGACCTGGGTCTCCTGCTCAGAATAATATGCTCCGTTGATCCTAAGAGTAATACGACAGAAGACGTACCATGGAAGCAGATTTGCATGAGGCCTGTGATTCGAATAGAGCTGGAATCCGAGCCGACAGCACCGACAACGGATTCCGTTCCCACATCGCCGGTTGAACCGACGGTTCCCGCCACGGAGCCCGTCATTTCTCCGCCGGCCTTCACCGCAGAAAACATTTCGCCGTATACCAGGATCGTGACCGATCTGGCGTATGCCGTTCTGCAGAGAGGCACGGCGGAAAGCCTGACCGGCAGCATGGAAATGAGCCGGAGTAAGGCGGCTTTCCGCTTTAAGCTTGATGAGCTCCACGCCATGTTTGAATACTGCTACCGGAACGAGGACCTGCTGCTGGATCCTGTCTTCGGAGGAACCTATGACGCGGCGAATGCGGTGAGATTCTGTCAGGCCGATCAGGATAAGATCATCCGCACGCTGAAAGCGCTTCTGAATCTGGAAGTGGGAAGGGAGGGCTACCCGGCGGCTTATGACAGCAGCCAAAGTCCCCTGTGCATCTGGAATCAAAACGGCCTTTTCCTTTGCCTGCCCATGATGGGGGAAGCCCCCGGTGCGGTTTTTAAGGACCTGGTGCTTTCGGAGGGAAAAGCGCTGCTATATGCCGATGTTTTCGAGCCCTTTAACAATGTTCCGACCGACCGGCTTGTCGTTACGCTGATCCCGGCGGAAAATGAGCTGGGCTTTACCATAGAAAGCATTTCCCTGACCCCGAATGCGGCGGCGGATCCGACAGAGCTGCATGCCCTGGAAGACGGAACTTATGATTTGTGGTACAATTTTACCAACCTGTCCTCGCCTTACGGAAGAGACTATGACGCGCTGGCCGTGAATTATACGGAAGGCGCGGAGATGACGGTTACCCTGAAATCCACGGGACAGTATATTAAGCTGACAAAAGATTATCTCGAAACAACTTTCCTCCTTCATGGTATTAACAAATATAACGAAGACACTTACACGCAGGAGGGAGAGCTGATCCGGGTCCCTGTTTCGCCCGCGATACAAAATGACCTCGCGAGATGGCTTGACTTCATGAAGTGGATTTTCACGGAAGGCGCCTTCGAACTTTTCTGCTTCGAGATGCAGGATGGAATGATGGTCTCCTTTAACACCGTCAGCTGATCTTTTTGATGAAAGGAAGGAAAACGACATGAATAAGGATTTTCTGAAAAAAGCTCTGATCATCGGAATCCCGGCGGGGATCGTCTCTGCCTTTGCCGTCATTCTGATACGGACGCTGTCCGCCGGCGGCACCTATCTTTCGCACTTAACGTCCGATTTCGGGATCCTGGTATTCATCCTCCTGCCGATCTCCTGGGTGTTCCATCTGTACCGTCGGGAGAAAGAAAAATTCGAAGCCAAAGCCCGGGAAGAAGAGAAAGAAGCGTAGCCTTTTCGCTTTCTTTTCCGCTTAAAAGTGCCTGTGACAAGCCGGTCTCTTCCGGCTTGTTTTTCTTTTGCGTCGGCTGTTTATTTCTTCATTTTCCTTAATCATTTCAAGTTTTTTTGTTTTTTATTCGGATTGTATTTTGTGAAGGGAAATATTATAATGCTTCTGTCTTAATGAAATTACGATAAAAAACTACCTAAATACAAGGAGGAACCAACCGTGCCAGTCAATCTGAAAGGCCGCAATTTTCTCACCCTGAAGGATTTCAGCCCTGCTGAGATCCGCTATCTGCTGGATCTGGCCGCCGATTTAAAGGCCAAAAAGCGCGCCGGCATCCGTACCAACCTGCTCGTGGGCAAAAATATCGTCCTGCTCTTCGAAAAGACCTCTACCCGCACCCGCTGCGCGTTCGAAGTCGCTGCTTACGATGAAGGCGCGGGCGTTACCTTCCTGGATTCCAAATCTTCCCAGATGGGCAAAAAGGAAAGCATGGCCGATACCGCCAAGGTGCTGGGCCGTTTCTTCGACGGCATCGAGTACCGCGGCTACGACCAGGCAGTCGTGGAAGGCCTCGCCAAGGACAGCGGCATTCCGGTCTGGAACGGCCTGACCGACGTGGATCATCCGACCCAGGCGCTGGCCGACATCATGACCCTGCGCGAAAATACCGCGAAGCCCTTAAACAAGTGCAAGCTCGTCTTCTGCGGCGACACCCGCAACAACGTCGCTTACTGCCTGATGTACATCTGCTGCAAGCTGGGCATCGACTACGTCGGCTGGGGCCCGAAGGAGCTCGCTCCCGCGAAGGAAGTCGTGGAATACTGCCGGAAAGTCGGCGCCGAGACCGGTGCGAAGGTCGAATTCGGCGAGGAGCTCGCGCTCCTTAAAGGCGCGGATGCCCTGTACACCGATATCTGGGCTTCCATGGGCGAAGAGGACAAGATTCCCGAGCGCGTGAAGCAGCTGACGCCGTACCGCGTGACGAAGGAAGTCTTCGAAGCGACGGAAAATCCCGACTGCATTTTTATGCACTGCCTGCCTTCCTTCCACGATTTCAACACCACCATGGCCGCCTCTCAGAAGGAGCTCGGCTATGATATCCGCGAAGTGACCGACGACGTCTTCCTGGGACCGCAGTCCCGCGTATTCGACGAAGCCGAGAACCGCATGCACACCATCAAGGCCGTCATGGTCGCGACGATCGGAAACATCTGATAAGTCGCCCTCACCCTGTCGCCTTCGGCGACATCCCTCCCTCCACTGTCAACGAAAAAGCTTCCCTGATGGTCGCTTTTTCGGACAGTGTCAAGAAAACCGCCTTGCTTCTTCTGCCGCTGGCAGCGCTTCGGCGGTTTTCACCCCCGCGTCCGGGGGAGGGCAAG
>JAFZRH010000018.1 GCA_017619975.1 Lachnospiraceae bacterium
AGTCTTTCCTTCGGCCCAGATCTTCTCCATTTCGTCAGGCGTCACGCAGGAGGCGACGCGGTCGGCGAATTTCTCCATCTGACGGTGAAAACTCAGCCGGTTCTCCTCGTAATAGGCGATCGCGTCCGGCCCGCGCAGTTCATCGGGAATAAAGATCGCGTACAGCTGGGCCCAATGGACCTCCGGCGGAATCGTCGACAGGGTGAGCACATGGATGGGATCGTCCAGCGTATCCGGACCTCCCGTGCGGTGACGGGTCCATCGGGTCAGGGTATCACAGTGCAGATCGATCAGAGCGTAGGGAAATCTTGTCTCCATCATTCCTCCTTCGCCGGCTCCGGGGCCGGTCTTTGCCGTTCTCGCTTTCTCCAGCAGCGTCTGGATGAAATCGTGCTTCATCGCCGTATAGCGGCTTCGCTCCTCCGGAAAGCGCGCCGCCAGCGTTTCTTTTAAGGCGGCGTAGGCCTGCGCGTCCTCCGGGTGGGTGCGCAGGTAATCCCGCAGGCCGACGTAATCTTTCCATTCTTCCGAATCGCGGAGCACGGCGTGAACGTGATGCGTGACCAGGTCCCCGTCCCCGCAGACGTAAAGATACTGCCCGGGATGATCCTGCCCCCGAAAATGAAAGCCGTTTTTCTCCAACTCACCGTTCCGGGTCAGGAGCGTGTCGAAATCCGTGACGGCAACCGCGAGGTCTATGATCGGCTTGGCACAGAGGCCCCGGACCGCCGTGCTTCCGACGTGCTGCGCGTCGGTCAGCGTGCCCGGCAGGATCTCCTTCAGCTTCGCGATGGTCTCCTGCGCGGCCGTTTCCCATTCGCGGCTGTGAGGCTCCAGCGCTACAGTCCCGCGTCGTAATCCCAGTTTCATTGATCTCTCCCTGAAATATGCAGTCCAGCCGCCGCGAGTCGGAAGTCGCTCTGCTGACCAGGGGTTTTCTGATAAATGGTCTCGTTCTCTCAACAAGTGCGCTTATTATCGCATGTTTCGAGCGGATTATTGCCTTTTCTGAGCATTTTATAACATCCAAGAGGAAAAAACAAGGATTATCGGCCAACAAGAGATCCTGATAGTTGTTCAGAGTTGCTGGGGAGTTGTTGCAAGCTGCCTTGTGGATGATGAAAGATGTAAAAACATCCTCCAACGAGTTGCCTTCGAGTTCTTCAGTGCGGATTCTGAGCTTCATTTGTGACCGCCTCCTTGCAGTTTTTCGAGGCAAAAATAATCCGCACAAAACTCTGCTCAATACGAACGCCGAGACCGGATTACTGCATTTCATGCTCTCAGATTGCACAATGCAGAAAACCCTGATACAATAAGCAAAACAAAAGCCCCAAGGCGTTTCCCTCGGGGCAACAAAAAAGCTGCTGACCGGATTTGAACCGGTGACCTCATCCTTACCAAGGATGCGCTCTACCGACTGAGCTACAGCAGCACGCGAACGCGCAATCGTCACTATACACGAAGCAGGACAGCTTGTCAAGAACTTTTTCAAGAAAGTTTTCTTTTTTCGTTATTCGGGGAAGCGCTTGAGAGGTATCGGGCTTCGGAGTATAGTAATCGGTGGAACAAGGACGATCAGAGTAAGAATCCCGGGCAGGAGGAGAGAATCATGAACCACTGCGGAACACAGACCATTGAGACCGAAAGGCTGTTGCTGAGGCGTTTTTCTGCCGATGACGCGGAGGCCATGTACGCCAACTGGGCGTCGGATCCCGAGGTGACGAAATTTCTGACGTGGCCCACGCACGGCAGTGTCGAAGTTACGAGAGCCGTGCTGAAGGACTGGGTCTCAGCCTACGCGCAGAATAACTATTATCAGTGGGCGATCGTCCTGAAGGAACATGGAAGCGGCCCGATCGGAAGCATCAGCGCCGTGAAGGTGGATGACGGGATCGCCAAGGCGGAGATCGGCTATTGCATGGGAAAGGAATGGTGGCACCGGGGGATCATGTCGGAGGCCCTGAGGGCGGTGATTGATTTCTTCTTCGACAGGGTGGGGATGAACCGCATTGAGTGCCGTCATGACCCGAGAAATCCGCATTCCGGCCAGGTCATGAAAAAGTGCGGCATGGTCTATGAAGGCACGATGCGCAGCGCGGACAGAAACAACCAGGGCATTTGTGATCTGTGTTACTATGCCCTGCTGCAATCGGATCGGTAAAGAATTGCTATATTTCGAAGAGCCTGCGGAGACCGCGTTCCCTTTTCGGATCACGTTTCCGCAGGCTCTTTCTTTTCCTCTTTCAGCCGCCGGCGGAGATCGACGAAGAAGTCCGAGAGGAGAGCGCTGCATTCCGCTTCCAGCACGCCGCGCGTGATCTCGACCTGGTGGTTGAACTGCGGCATCTGCAGGATGTTGAGCAGGGATCCCGCGCAGCCGGCTTTGGGATTCATCGCGCCGATCACGACCCGATCGATGCGGCTCTGCACCAGCGCGCCGGAGCACATCTGGCAGGGCTCTAAGGTCACATACATGGTGCAGCCTTCCAGCCGCCAGTCGCCCAGTTTCCGGCTGGCACGGTCGATGGCGGTGATCTCCGCGTGCGCGAGCGTGGAATGCTTGTGCAGGCGCTCGTTGAAGCCGCGCGCGATGATCTTCCCGTCACAGACGATCACGCAGCCGATGGGGATCTCCCCGATCGCGGCGGCGCGTCGGGCCTGATGAATGGCTTTTTTCATGAATTTCTCGTCTGTAGTCATAGAAACCTCATCCGTCACGGCTTCGCCGTGCCACCTTCCCCAGAGGGGAAGGCTGTTTCATCCGTAACAACAAAAAATGAAAAAAGCACGTTCCTGCGTGCTTTTCCTGAGCGATGCGGGACTCGAACCCGCGACAACTTGATTAAAAGTCAAGTGCTCTACCGCCTGAGCTAATCGCCCATTCCGGTTAAGGATCCTGAGCTTGCCCGGGGAGGCAGGTGACTAACTGGGCTAGCTGGATTCGAACCAGCGAGTGCAGGAGTCAAAGTCCTGTGCCTTTCCGCTTGGCTATAGCCCAAGAGGGTGGGTGGTGGGACTCGAACCCACGACCTTCAGAACCACAATCTGACGCGCTAACCAACTGTGCTAAACCCACCGTATTCTTCCCGCGCGCCGGACAAGTCCTGGGCTACCGCGAGGGAAGCGGGCGATGGGAATCGAACCCACGTGTCCAGCTTGGAAGGCTGGTGTTCTACCATTGAACTACGCCCGCGCTTCAAAAGCGCATCACGCATTATAGTATATTGATAAAGCGCTTGTCAATCACTTTTTTAAAGAAAATCCGGGATTCTTCCTTACTTCCTCAAAAATGACGGCCGCGTTTTTCCCGCTTGCGCCGTACCGGGATCCTTGCTATACTGCTGAGGGAGCGCCGGCCGGCCCCGGACCGACAGCGGGCGGGAACGGCAGAAACGGCAAAGGCCCGGCATACAGGAGGAAGATGGCATGAAGGTGATAGATGTTCTGGAAGGATACTTTGCGGCGGAATGCACCGCGAACGGACGGCCGCGCCATGCGGCCAAGGTCTGTCTGACCGCGACGAGCGACGCGGGGCAGATCACGTATGAATGGCTGATCTCGTTTTTCCCGCACGACGACGACGAGGATTTCGCCGTCAGCTACGATGCCGTCGTCAGCCGGACGGTCTTTGCGGGCAAAGGCCGCCGCTCCAAAAAGAAGGAAGAGGCTTTCTTAAAGGACTGGGAAGCGGTCTGCGACGAGCTGGCTGCGGAGCTGGAAGGGAAGATCTTCTGGGAGCAGCCGCTGCGGGAGATCAGACGGGGCTGATGAAAAGTTCCGTCTGCGGAAGAATCAGACTATTACGGGAGAAGACAGACTATGCTGAACGTATCGCATGTTACGAAGAAATACGGAAAGACCGTTGCCTGCCGGGACGTGAGCTTCCATCTGGAGCCGGGCAGCGTGACCGTCCTGCTGGGGCCGAACGGCGCCGGCAAGAGCACGATCATGAAATCGATCATCGGCTTTCTGCGCTATGAAGGGGAGATCCTGGTCGCGGGATACCCGAACAAGAGCGTGGAAGCGCGGCGGATCCTGGGCTATGTTCCGGAGCTGCCGTCCCTGTATCCGAATCTGACGGTCTGCGAGCATATGGAGTTTCTGGCCAGAGCGTACCGTCTGACGGATTATAAAGGGCGGATCGAGGATCTGCTGACCCGTTTTGAGCTGGACGACAAAAAGAAGAAGTTCGGCGACGAGCTTTCCAAGGGCATGCAGCAGAAACTGAATCTCTGCCTGGGCTTACTTCCGGATCCGGAGATGCTGATGATGGACGAGCCGATGATCGGCCTGGATCCGCATGCGATCAAGCAGCTGAAGCTTGCCATCGAGGAGATGCGGGAGCGCCGCAAAACCATGCTGATCAGCACGCATATCATCGACAGCGTAGACATGCTTTGGGACCGCGCGCTGATCATGCAGGACGGCGGGATCCGGGCGAATGTGACGCGCCGCGAGCTGGAAGCTTCTGGCAAGAGTCTGGAAGAGCTGTTCTTTGAGGTGACCGAGAACGTATCCCGTGAGGATATGTCGCATCCCGCGGAGAGCGGCGCGGAGGAAAACGCGTAAGATGAAGCTTTTTTTCTACTATGTCTTTCACAGCGCGAAGAATGCCTTAAAGAAGCTGTTCAAGACCTGGGTGCTGGTCTTTATCGTAGTCATGCTGGCCGGCGGGCTGCTGGTCGGCGGGACGATCGGGATCCTTCTGAAAAATGCGATCCCGGACGGGACGGAAGAACCCGGCCTCGAACAGCAAGATCCCGACTGGCAGGAGGAGCCCGGGCAGGAGATTCTGCCGGAGGATCCGGCAGAGGAAGTCCCCGTCACGGACGTTCTGGAGCTTGCGGCCGGCGCGGTCATCCTGATCGTCTTTGTCATCGGGATCCTCGGCGCGGACAAGAGCGGCGCGCAGATCTTCCAGCCGGCGGACGTGACGCTTCTGTTTTCTTCGCCGATGAAGCCGCAGTCCGTTCTGATGTTCCGGACGATGACCCAGATCGGCGCTTCGATCGTTTTCGTGCTGTATATGATGATTTTCCAGATTCCGAATCTGGTCCGGAACGCGGGCTTTGATCTCTGGATCGTTCTGGCGATCCTGGTGGGGCTGATCCTGATGCTGGGCATCTCCCAGCTCTTAAAGATGCTCTGCTTCGTGGCGGGGTCGGTCCGTCCGGCCTTAAAACGGAACCTGCGGCGCATCGTCTATCTGGTGATCGCCGCGATCGGGCTGGGACTGTACTTCTTCAAACAGAGCAGCGGTCTCGGCTGGTGGGAGGCGGTGCTCGGATATTTCAACGCGCCGGCGACCCGCTTTATCCCCTTCTGGGGCTGGATCAAGGGCTTTGTGATGTTCGCGGCGGAACGGAACCTGACCGGCGCGCTGCTCTGTCTGGCGGCGGTCCTTCTGGGCGGCGCGTTTCTGGCCTGGCTCACCTGGCACATGCAGGCGGATTTCTATGAAGAAGCGCTGCAGAAGACGTCAGAAAAGGCGGAACTGCTGGAGGCGGCCCAGGCGAGCGGATCCGGCATCGCGCTCATCCGGCGGAAGAAAGACCGCAGCGAGAAACTGCGCCGGAATGAATTTAACCGGGGGCAGGGGGCATCCGTCTTCTTTCACAAAGCGCTTTATAACCGCTTCCGCTTTGCGCACCTGGGGATCTTTACAAAGACGCTGGAGTTTAATCTGGCCGTCTGTCTGGGCGCGGCGCTGTTCTGCCGTCTGATCGTCGGAACCGAAAGCTATCTGCCCGTTGTGCTGATCCTGGCGTTCCTGACCTTCTACCGGAGCCTCGGCAACTGCCTTAAGGAAGATACCCAGATGTGGTACTTCCACATGATCCCGGAGGATCCGTGGGCCAAGCTCATGTGCTCGCTCGGCGGCGATATGATGAACTGCCTGCTGGATACGTTCCCGCCGCTGCTGATCGCGCTGCTCGTGCAGAGAGCTCCGCTGTATCCGGCTTTGCTCTGGATCTTTGTCATCGTTTCGGTCACGGCCTATGCCACCAGCGTGGGAACCTTTATC
Organism: Lachnospiraceae bacterium; assembly: GCA_017619975.1. Classification (GTDB taxonomy): domain Bacteria; phylum Bacillota; class Clostridia; order Lachnospirales; family Lachnospiraceae; genus UBA6987. The sequence goes on from JAFZRH010000018.1 coordinate 6,029, forward strand.
GATATGTCGGTAAACGTCAACGCCGGCAAGACGCTGAAGGCGATGGTCCAGGTGGTTTTTCTCTATTTCGGCCTGCTGCCGGATGCGGCCATCGTAGGGCTCCTGCTTCTTCTGAAGCTGCCGCTTCTGGCCGTGCTGGCGGTTACGCTGTTCAATTTTGCGCTGAGCGCGCTGTTTCTGTTCTTCGCGTCTCTGACGATGGGGAAAAAGTAAAGCTTTCGTTTTCGGATGCTTTTTGCTATACTGTCTGATACGGCGGCAGTTTTTTTGCCGGCCGGCAAGGAGATTATTATGCGGGAAATCAGAATCATGGCCGACGTCAACGCGGATACGACGCCGGAATTTGTTGAAAAAGAAAACATCGGCATCATGCCTCAGTACTATCATTTCAATGACGGCGTGATCTACGGAGACGGCAACGGATTAAAGACGCAGACCTTCTTCGACCGTCTGGCGAGCGGCGAGAGAGCCTATTCCATGGGCTGCAATCCGGACCGCGTCCACGGCATTATGGAGCAGGCAGTGCTGGACGGCTGTGATATTATCGTCTACATGGCTTCCTCCGACTGCAGCGGCAGCTACAATACCGTGCGCGTAGAGGCGGAGAGTCTCATGGGGCAGTACAAGGATGCCCGCATCTATGTAATGGATTCCCGCCTGGAGTGCGCGCCGATCGGCCTTCTGGTGAAGCAGGCGGTCGCTTTGAAGAAGGCGGGCAGGAGCTTCGATGAGATCGTCCGGATCACGGAGGAATTAAAGAGTACTGCCAACGTCTTTTTCCTGGTAGATCATCTGGACTATCTGGTGCGCGGCGGCAGGCTTTCCCCTATCAGCGGCGCCGTCGGGACCGTCCTCAACATCAAGCCGATCCTGTATTTTGAAGACGGGAAGATCGTTCCCTTCACCAAGGTCCGTGGCCGGGCCGCAGGCAAGAAAAGAATCATGGAACAGTTGGGAAAGCTGGATCCGAAGACAACCGTCTGTTCGGTCGTGCATACCGTGGCGGAAGAGGAGGCGAAAGCCTTTGCCGAACAGATCGAGCAGGAACTCGGCCTGAAGGTGGTCAGCATCGACGAGGTCAACCCGACCATCGGGGCGCACGCGGGGCATAACGCGATCGGCGTGGCCTACTGCGGCACCGCGGAACGGTAAGCGTTCGGGCGGATTTTTGAAAAGCTGTCGGATCAGGGAAAGGGATACAAGACGTGGAAGAGCATTACGAACACAGCTGCGAAGAAGAGCATGAGCACAGCCATGCGGACGGCACGGTGCATACGCATACGCTTCCGGACGGGACGAGCTATACCCATACGCATGAAGACGGGAGCCATGCCCACGGCCACACGCACAGCCATACCCAGACGGAGGCGGTGCTGCGGCGTCTTTCCCGCGCGATCGGCCATCTGGAAGCCGTAAAAAAGATGGTGGAGAACGGCCGCGACTGCTCGGAGGTCCTGGTGCAGCTGGCCGCGGTGCGCGCGGCACTCGGTTCTACCGGCAAAGTGATCTTAAAGGATCACATGGAGCACTGCATCGCGGATGCGGTGCGGGACGGCGATGCAAGCGCCATCGAAGAGCTCGAAAAAGCCATCGATCAGCTGCTGGTGTAAGGGCCATTGGGGGGCCATTGGGGACGGTTCCTTTTGACAAAAACAGTGCCAAAAGGAACCGTCCCCTTTGGCACTGTTTTTTTAAAAATTGCTTTACGCTTCAGCGGTCGCAGAGTTCTTCGGGCGACGGCGCGACGGGCTCGGCCCAGGCGTGGAAGTGCCGCATCGGCAGGGTCCGCCCGAAGGTGATTTTTAAGTTCGGGATCGTGTCGCGGTCTTTGTGCAGCTGCGCCGCCGCCGCGATGATGTAGTCCATGTGCTGCTTGGAATACTGGCTGCGGTTGATGGCCAGCCGCACCACGTTGCAGACTTCGGCCTGCTGTTCCGGCGTCTTTAAGTCGTATTCCATGGAGAAGTCGCCCAGCTCCGAGCAGCGGATGCCGTAGCGGTGGATCATCTCTAAGGAGAGCGCCTGGCCCGCGAAGCTTTCGTGCCCGCGCTTATAGTCGAAAAACTTGTCCACGTCGATGTACACGCCGTGGCCGCCGGCCGGCAGCACCACGGGGACGCCGGCCTCATGCAGCCCTTGGGCCAGGTATTCGCACTGCCGCACGCGCTCGTCCTGATATTCAAAGCGCTGCTCCTCGTAGAGCCCCTGCGTTAAGGCCATGATGTCATGGCCGCTCATGGCGCCGTAGGAATCGTTGCCGTAGGCCGAGATCTGGCGGACCTTTAAGAGGTGCCCGATGTCCGTCTTCACGCTGCCGTCCTCATTGAACTCGGAGAAGTATTTCCAGAAATAGCCTTTGTCGCGGAAGGCGAGCAGCCCGCCCATGTTGGCGTGGCCGTTTTTCTTTAAGGAGGCGCTGACCACGTCGAAGCAGGAGAACATCTCCTTCGCGATCTCCGGGATCGTCCTGTCCCGGTAGCCTTCCTCGTTCATCTTGATGAAATAGCAGTTTTCCGCCCAGCGGGCGCCGTCCATGACGTACGGAATGCCGTAGCTGTGCGCGATCTCGGCAACGGCGCGCATGTTGGACATCGAGACCGGCTGGCCGCAGACGGAATTGTTCGTGACCGTCGTATAGATGAGCGGCACGTTTTCCGGCCCGACCGCGTCGATAAGCTGCCGCAGCTTGTCCAGATCCATGTCGCCCTTGAAGGGATTCTTCTCATAGCGGCCGCCTTCCGGCACCTCGAAGAGCAGTTCCTTGTGGTAGAGGTTGCGCGGCACGGAGCCCATCTGCTTGATGTTGCCTTCCGTGGTATCAAAGTGAGCGTTGGAGGGGATCGTAAAGGCCTTGCCGGGGTGGCGTCTGGCCAGGATCGGCTTGATAACGTCGAAGAGCAGCGCTTCCGCGCAGCGGCCCTGCGGCAGGATGAAGGTGTTGGGGCGTTCCAGCTGATAGGCGCCGCCGTTGAAGAAGCCGCCCTCCGAGTCCACCAGCCAGACCTCGTCCATCATCTTCTGGACGTCGTCCCGGTCCACGCCGTTCCGCAGGTAGTTGATGAGGCGCTTCTGATCGTTCCCGCGTTCGAACACGTCGCGGAAGGCGTCCAGCAGCACGTAATAGCCTTTGTTGCGGCCGTAGGATTCATCGCCCAGGAACATGGCGGCCCACTGCATGTCGGTCATGGCGGTGGTGCCGGAATCCGACAGACAGTCGATATAAAGCAGACCGGCCGGGAAGGCAAATTCGTTGAAATGCGTCGCTTCCAGCGCTTTCCAGCGCTGCTCGGCCGTGACAGAAGGCAGCTGGCGCGTGACAAAAGTACATGACTTCGGGGCTTCCACGGGAAGCGGAAACTGATGGTTCATGAAGGGAGACCTCCGTATTCGGTTTTCTGGATCTTACAGTGTCACTATAACACAAAAGAGGGGGCTTGTGAACCCCCTCTTTGCATGCGGGACCGCGAACGGCTCCGTGAATCTTCCGGACAGACGGGACCGCGTCAGGCCTTCTTTTTCTTTTCCACCAGCTTAAACAGCATCGGGTAAACACCCAGGCAAAGGAAAATCACCACCGCATAGCGAAGGACCCGGACCGCGAAGGCGGCCGGAGTGCCGGAGGAGAGGAAGGCGGAAGAAAACGGCATCTTCAGAACGGTATTGAAGCCGAAGAAGACCGCGATGCCGCCGATCAGCCGCAGGATCATGAAAAGCGGGTTCCGGGTGTTTTCGAAATTCACGTATTTCCGCTCGAACAGATCGCCGGCCGCCATGCCTAAGAGCATGCCGAAGGAGGAATAATAGTCGTTCGTCGTGCAGTAGAACATCCCGGGCACGGCGATGGCGATCAGGACCGCATAAAGAAGCCAGCGTTTTTGGATCTTCCTTTCCAGCAGGGCGACGACGAGCATCGCGATCACGCCCAGCGTCCAGCCGGCCAGCACGTCGGTGGGATAGTGCACGCCGAGGATAAAGCGGGAGACGCCGACCAAAAAGACCAGCACGATCACGGTGACCGTCAGCCAGCGCTTCTTTAAGGTCCGGGCCGCCGCACCGTAGGTGGCTGCCGTGGACGCGGAGTGTCCGCTCGGGAAGGAATAGCCCTGCGCCGCCACGTCCATGATGTCGGCGCCCGAGTCCACCGGTTTTAAGCATTTGACGTTGCTGTGCGCCATATAAGGGCGCTGCCGCAGCGCAATGTTCTTCACCATGGGATTCCAGACCGAGATGGTGAGCAGGCTTAAGCCAACGGTCGCGCCGGCCCGCTTGTCCCAGCACCAGTACAGAAAGCCCAGGATCGCGACCAGAAAGAGTTCTTCGCCGAAGTTGGAGATAAACGCGGCGAGGGAGGCCCCGAAGGAACCGAGATTTGCCTGAAGCCACTCAATCAGAGCCGGCTCCCATTCGAAATAAAAGATATTGCCCATGTCTCAAGCCTTTCACGAAAAGATCTGTTTATACTATAGCACTGCGGGACGAGTTTTGACAAGAGGAGCGGGACAGTTTTCCGAAGGCAACAAGCGGGGCAGTTTTCCGAAGGCACGATCCCGCCGGAGTTCGTTTTTTCGCTTGCTCTGCCCGGATTTCGGTGCTATACTTCCATATATTGTATGTCGGGAGGCCTGCCGTGGGAAGAAAATACAAAATGTGGACAGGGATCGCGCTGGCGCTGCTTCTTGTCCTGTCGGGCTGCGGACGGAGCGAGACGCAGGAGAGCACGGCATCTCCTACGGTCCCGCCGTATCTGCTGCCCTCCGGGCAGGCTTCTTCCTCTTCTGCGGAAGAGACGGAATCCGACGGGATCTACCTGGTGCCGAATGCCGCGGCCGTCCTTTCGGAGGAGGAGCTGCAGAAAAAAGAGAGCGCCCGGGAACGCGCAGCTGCCATCGCGGCGGAAATGACGGAAACGGAGCTGATCTGTCAGCTTATGATCGTATATCCGGAAGCGGTCAGCCCGGAGATCACCGCGGTCGATGCCGCAGGGAATCTGCTGCAGGAATATCCGGTGGGCGGTCTGCTGCTGCGTTCGCAGAACGCGGAAAGCGAAGAACAGCTGCAGACGCTGATCAGGGATCTGCAGAAGGCCTCCGCCGTGCCGCTTCTGATCCTGGCGGAAGAGGAGGGGGGCCGGACGGTCACCTTTATGAAAACGCTGGAGCAGCCGACGGTCCGCAATATGTTCAGCTACCGGGGAGACGGTCTGGCCAGAGCCTTCCTTAACGCGCAGCAGCTGGCCGAGAATCTGGCATCGCTCGGCATCAACGCGGATCTGGCTCCCGTCACGGACGTCTGGAGCGATCTGGAAAACCGCAATATCGGCGAGCGCGCTTACGGAGACTCTTTTGTCAAAACTGCGGAGCTGATCGCGGAAGCCGTGAAAGGCTTCCACTCCCGGAAAACGATCTGTACGCTCAAGTATTTCCCCGGCAGCGGAGAAGCGGTCCCTCTCGAGAAAAAAAGCCCGATCGCGGTCCTGAACAAGTCGGAGGCGGAGCTTCGCCGCGGAGAACTGATTCCCTATGCGGCGGGGATCGCGGCCGGCGCGGATATGGTCATGATCGGAAATCTGCAGCTGCCGCAGCTGGATCCGAACAATCTGGCGCCGTTTTCTTCGAAGGTCGTGACCGGTCTGCTGCGGGAAGAGATGGGTTTTGACGGGGTGATCATCACGGATCTTCTGTATCCGATTCTGAGCGAGCAGTTCCTCTCGCCGGAACTGGCCGGCCTGAAAGCCCTGATGGCCGGCTGCGATCTGGTGCTGTGTCCTTTGACGGATGAAAGCGCCTTTGAAGAATACTTTACGGTTCTTCTGGCGGCGCTGGAAGCAGAAAACATCACCCGGGAGCGCCTGGAAGAGAGCGTCATCCGGGTCCTGACTTTAAAGATCCTGTACGGGATCCTGCCGTAGATCTCTAAATTTTTATAAAACAGCGCCGGATCCCTTGACAACGGCCGGGACCGGCGCTATACTTCAGACAAACATATGAACAAATAAGCATATGTTTTCAAAGGAGTAAAGCCATGAACCGGGAAGAAGAGACCGAAGATCTGAAACAAAACGTTCCGGAAGAAATAGAAGAGCATCATCATCACCAGGAAGAAGAGGAGGATGACGAAGAATGCACCTGCCATCATCCGCATCACTGCCATTATGACGAGGATGATGACGACGACGAACCGCATTTCGAACTGGGCTGCAGCTGCGGGCACTGCCATCATGAACACGTGCATGAGCATGAACACGGGCATGAGCATGAACACGGGCACCGCGGTCATGAACACAGCCACGGGCATGCCCACGGCGAAAAGCATCACGAGGACGAGGACGACGAAGCCCATGAAAAAAGAGAAAAGCTGGAGCTGATCCTCGGCGCGGGACTGTTCGTCCTCGCGATCGTCCTGCACTTTATCTTGCGGGAAGAAAGCTACAGCTGGCCGCTCATCGGGATGCTGGTGCTGGCTTATCTGATTCTGGGCAAGGACGTTCTGCTGACCTCCGTAAAAAACATTGCTCACGGCGAGATCTTCGACGAGAACTTCCTGATGAGCATCGCGACGCTGGGGGCGTTTGTCATTCAGGAGTATCCCGAGGCGGTCGGCGTGATGCTGTTCTTCCGCGTGGGCGAGATGTTTGAAGACCTCGCGGTGGAACGCAGCCGGAAAAAGATCCTGGAAACCGTGAACCTGAAGGCCGAGACCGTAACGCTTTCGGACGGCAGCGTGATTCCCGCCAAAAAGGCGAAGGCCGGCGATTTGTTCCTGGTCAGTCCCGGCGACCGCGTCCCGCTGGACGGGGTGATTTTAGAGGGCGAAAGCTTTCTGGATACCTCCGCGATCACCGGCGAACCGGTCCCGGTCCGCGTTGAGCCCGGCACGGAGATCCTGGCGGGCTGCGTGAATACGCAGGGTCTGCTGACGGTCCGCGCCTTAAAACCGCTGTCCGAATCCATGACCAGCCGGATCCTGCGTTCCGTGGAGGAGGCGCAGGAGCAAAAACCGCAGATCGAGCATTTCATCACGCGCTTTGCCCGCGTGTATACACCCATTGTGGTGGGACTGGCGCTGTTCGTGGCGCTTGCCATGCCGCTGATCACCGCGCAGCCGTTTAAGCCCTGGCTCTACACCGCCATCAGTTTTCTGGTCATGAGCTGCCCCTGCGCGCTGGTGGTGAGCGTGCCGCTCGCCTTTTTCTGCGGCATCGGGACGGCTTCCGGCCGGGGCATCCTGTTAAAGGGCGGCGCGGCCATCGAAGCGCTGTCGAAAGTAAAAGCCGTGGTGCTGGACAAGACGGGAACGATTACGGAGGGCAGCTTTGCCCTGCAGGAGATCCGGGCGCTGGGTGATCTGAAAGAAGAGAAGATCCTGCAGCTCGCGGCAGCCTGCGAGCAGATGAGCCGTCATCCGATCGGACAGAGCATCGTGACGGCGGCGAAGGAGCGGGGACTCAAGATCCCGGAAGCGGCGGAAATGACCGAGACGGCCGGCCGCGGCGTGAAAGCGCTGGTGGAAGGCCGCCGGGTTCTCTGCGGCAGCCGGAAACTCCTGGAAGCGGAAGGGATCGCCGTAAGCGGCCTTCCCGAAGCCGCAGGCACGCAGGTGCTCCTGGCGGCGGACGGTGACTTGAAGGCAGCGCTGATCATTTCGGACGCGGTCAAAAAAGACGCGGCGGCGTCCCTGAAAGCCCTAAAAGCCATGAATTTAACGCCCGTCATGCTGACCGGCGATCATGAGGCTTCCGCCAGGCGGATCGCGGAAGAGGTCGGGATCGATGAGGTCCGCGCCGGCCTGCTGCCGGAAGAGAAGCTGTCCGCGATGCAGGCCGTGCGGCAGAAGAGCGGCAGCGTTCTCTTTGTCGGCGACGGCTTGAATGACGCGCCTGTGCTGGCCGGCGCTGACGTCGGGGCTGCCATGGGAGACGGCGCGGACGCGGCCATCGAGGCAGCGGACCTGGTTTTTATGAATTCCAACGTCAGCGCGATTCCCGAAGCGATCACGCTCTCCTACCGGGCTATGCGCATTGCCCGGGAGAACGTGATCGGCGCGCTGGCGATCAAGATCATCGTCATGCTCCTGGGCATCACCGGGATCTATTCCAATATGTGGCTGGCCGTCTTCGCCGATACCGGCGTGCTGTTCCTCTGCATTTTGAATGCGCTGCGCCTTCTGCGCTGGAAAAAAACGGGAAAGTCTTGAAGAAACGCGCTCAAACAGGTATAATAATTCTTCAAGTATACTGATCTTTCAGTATTTGAGGAGTCCTGAATGACCTTTTTTCATATGATATATCAATTGCTGATAGGACCGCTGGAGCTGCTGTTCGAAACGGTTTACGGCATTGCGCAGCTGATTCTCGGGAAACCCGGCTTTTCCATCATTCTGATGAGTCTGGTCATGAATCTGCTGCTGCTGCCGCTGTACAAACGGGCGGACGCGATCCAGGCGGAGCAGCGTGAAAAAGAAAAAAGTCTGGCGCATTGGGCGGGTCATATCAAAAAAACGTTCCGCGGTGACGAACGGTATATGATCCTTCAGACCTATTACCGCCAGAACGGATACAAACCGTTTCACGTCTTAAAGGGGTCTCTGCCTCTTCTTCTGGAGATCCCCTTTTTCATTGCGGCTTATCATTTCCTCTCCAATCTGCAGGAACTGAAAGGGACGGCCTTCGGCCCGATCTCGGATCTCGGTTCGCCGGACGATCTGCTTCGGATCGGCACGCTCACGCTGCATCTTCTCCCGGTTCTGATGACGATTATCAATGTGATCTCCAGCGCGATCTACACCAAAGGCTTTTCGCTGCGGGACAAGATCCAGCTCTACGGCATGGCCCTGCTCTTTCTGATCCTCTTATACGAATCCCCTGCCGGTCTGGTCCTGTACTGGACGCTGAACAATCTCTTTTCCCTGATCAAGAATATCGTGCAGAAGATCGCCGAAAAGCTGCGGAACAAAAAGGCCCGTCCGCTGGCGGAAGGAGCGGCTGTCGTCCGGGCAAAGGCGGACCGTTCGTATAACGGCCTGTTCCTGTCCGGCTGCGCTTTCCTGACCTTGCTGACCGGCGTCCTGATCCCTTCGACCCTGGTCCTGGCTTCCCCTTCGGAATTTGTTCTGATGTCGGAATTCCGCTCCCCGCTGGTCCATGTCTTCAGCGCTTTTCTGCTGGCCGCCGGTCTGTTTCTGATCTGGTTCGGCATCTTTTACTATCTGGCGGGAGCGAAAGGCAGAAAAGCCTTTGCTTTCCTGGTCTGGCTCTTCGCCGGTGCTGCCACAGTCAACTACATGTTCTTCGGGACCGACCTCGGCAATATGTCCGCCGAACTGAAATACGACGTTTCTCCGGTCTTCGGGTCCCCGCAGATATTGCTGAACTTCGGCATCCTGCTTCTTCTGGCCGGTCTGATGGCTCTGCTGTGGTTCAAACAGAAGAAACTGGTCCGCGGTCTGTATATCGTCCTGATCCTGGCCGTCACGGGCATGGCCGGCATCAATCTGATCAACACGCAGAAACAGCTGCCTCAGATCCGGAAGGTCGTCTACAACGTGCCCGACGATCTGGCTCATTTCACGCTGAGCCGCAACGGAAAGAACGTCATCGTCATCATGATGGACCGCGCGGTCAGCGCCCTGGTGCCCTACCTTTTCCAGGAGAAGCCGGAGCTGACGGAGCAGTTCGAGGGATTTACCTTCTATCCCAACACTCTTTCCTACGGACCGGTCACCAATATCGCTTCGCCGGCCTTGTTCGGCGGATACGATTATACGCCGGAGCGCATGAATGCCCGTTCTACGGTAAAGATCGCGCAGAAACATGACGAGGCGCTGAAGCTCATGCCGGTCACCTTCTATAACGCCGGATACGACGTGACGCTCTGCGATCCGACCTATGCCGGCTACAGCTGGTTCCCGGATCTTTCCGCCTTTGACGAATATCCGGGCATGCATACCTATATTACCAATGAAGGCCAGTTCTCGCTGTACGGCAAGGAGGGACAGAGCGTCAAGATGACGAAGCTCTGGGAACGGAATTTCTTCTGCTACAGTCTGATGAAGGTCTCTCCGGTCGCGCTGCAGCCTTTCCTGTATCAGGAGGGATCCTACTATAAAACGGAATCGGCCGTGGAACTGACGCAGCTCTGGTACGGCATGTCGATCGCCAAGGGGCTGCATCAGCCGTTCCTGAACGCCTACTCCGTCCTGTGCTCCCTGCCGGCCATGAGCCGCATCAGCGACGGGGACGACAACAATTTTATGATGATGGTCAACTACACCGCGCATGAACCGAATCTGCTGCAGGAACCGCAGTATGAGCCGCAGCAGGAGGTCAACAACCTCCTGTATGATGCGAATCAGAGCCGCTTCACCGTGAACGGCCGGACGCTGCGGATCGAGCAGATCAGCCAGATGGCGCATTATCACGTCAACATGGCGGCGCTGATCCGGCTGGGCATCTGGATGGATTTCCTGCGGGAAAGCGGCGTCTACGACAATACGCGCATCATTATCGTGGCGGATCACGGACGGGATCTGGGCGTGCTGGACGAAATGAAGTTCGGTACGGAAGATTACGAGGACGTGATGGTCTACAATCCGCTGCTGCTGGTCAAAGACTTTAATGCGCCGAAAGAGCCCTGCGTCACCGACGATCGCTTTATGACCAACGCGGATACGCCGATCCTGGCTTTTGACGGGCTGATCGAGGATCCGAAGAATCCGCTGACAGGCCTTCCGGTCACGGATGAACTGAAATATGTCCCGCAGCAGCACATCTTTTTCTCGGACATTTACTCAACGGTCAAGAATAACGGAACGGTCTTCCTGCCGGGGACCTGGCTGACCATGGACGGATACGATCTCTTCGATATGAGCAGCTGGCATACGGTGGGAGAAAAGCCGGACTTTACGGCAGATTCGGAAGGGAGCCGGTAGGATGAAAAGCTTTCTGCTGTATATCGATCCCGGAACCGGGAGCATGCTTTTTACCATCCTGATCGGCGTTCTCGGCACCGCCTTTTATCTGCTGCGGGGGCTTCTGGTCAAGCTTCATTTCTGGCTCTCCGGCGGAAAAGGCGAGAAAAAGAGCGATCAGGAGCGGATCCCTTTTGTGATCTTTACCGACAGCCGCCGTTACTGGAACCTGTTCGGGCCGGTCTGCGATGAGTTTGAGAAGCGGGGACAGAAGCTGGTATACATGACGGCTTCCGCCGATGATCCCGCACTGCAGCAGCACTACGAACATGTCCGCTGCGAATTTATAGGAGAAGGCAACAAAGCGTTTGCCAGGCTGGGCTTTTTAAAAGCTGACGTACTGCTTTCCTCTACGCCCGGTCTGGAGGTTTATCAGTGGAAACGTTCGAAGGACGTGAAATGGTACGTTCACGCTCTTCACGCCGCCAGTGACGTGACGGCTTACCGGATGTTCGGCATCGACTATTACGACGCCCTGCTGCTTTCCGGCGCGTATCAGATCGATCAGGTCCGTCAGCTGGAGAAGCTCCGGAACCTGCCCGAAAAGGAAGTGGAGCTGGTCGGCGTTCCTTTTCTTGACAGCATGAAAAAGCGGCTGGAAGAATCTGCCCCCCTGCCGCCGCATCCCGTGACGGTCCTGCTGGCGCCGACCTGGGGACAGAGCGGCATTTTAAGCCGCTACGGGGCGAAGGCGATCCGCTCGCTCCTTAACACCGGCTATCATATCATCGTGCGCCCGCACCCGCAGTCCTTCACTTCGGAAAAGGAGATGCTGGAGCGGCTGATGGCGGAGTTCCCGGAAAGCGATCAGCTGGAGTGGAACCGCGATAACGACAACTTTGAGGTCCTGCGCCGCTCCGACGTGATGATTTCAGACTATTCCGGCGTCATTTTCGACTACTGCCTGATCTTTGACCGGCCCGTGATCTATGCGGACACTTCTTTTGATAAATCGCCCTATGACGCCGCCTGGCTGGACGAGGAGCTTTGGACCTTCCGGACGCTGCCAAAGATCGGACACGCACTGAAGGAAGAGGATTTCGATTCGATCAAAGAGGTGGTCGACGGGATGATCGGCAATCCGAAATACCGGGCCGCCATTGAGGCGGCCCGGCAGGAGACCTGGTGTCATATCGGGGAGGGAGCCGCCCGGATTGCTGACTATATGATCCGTAAACAGGCCGAACTGAAGGAAGCGGCCGTGAAGAAGCACGGCTGATAAAAGGAGAGAAAGCTATGGCAGGAAAGATCATTCTGGCGTCCAATTCGCCGCGCCGGAAACAGCTTTTAAAGATGGCGGGGATCCGCTTTACCGTGATCCCGAGCGACGTCCCGGAGATGGTGCCGTCCTTTATTACGGATGAGAACCGCGCGCAGTTTCTGGCGGAGCTGAAGTCCTCCGCGATGAGCGTTTTTCATCCGAAGGATATCATCATCGGGGCGGACACGACGGTGCTCTGCGAGGGGCGGCTGTTGGGCAAGCCGAAGACGGCGGAAGAAGCAAAGGAGATGCTGCGCTTTCTGTCCGGCAAGGTGCATACGGTCCGGACCGGCGTCTCGCTGATTTACAACGATATGGAGGACGCGGACAGCTTTACCTCGGAGACGAAGGTGGAGTTCTATCCGCTGACGGAAGAGCAGATCGAGGAATATGTAGCCAGCGGCGAGCCGATGGACAAGGCCGGCGCCTACGGGATCCAGGGCCTGGGCTGCACGCTGGTGAAGCGCATCGAAGGGGATTACTATACCGTGGTCGGCCTGCCGATCGCGGAGGTGGTGCGCCGACTGAAAGCCCACGAAAAAGAGGAATAGGGGAGGAGAAGAACAGCATGAACAGGAAACAGCTGCGGCAGATTTTAAAAGACACGGATTTTGTCCACACAAGCGGCAGCCCGGAAGAACTGAAAGTTGCCGAGTATTTAAAGGCCCGCTGTGAAGAGCTGGGCGTTAAGGCCCGGCTGGAAGCTTTCCCGGTGGAGATGGCCGACGTCAAAAGCGCGTCCCTTCGCATCAGGACCGCCGGCGGCCGGGAGCAGGAGATCCCCTGCATAGGCTACCGTCTCTGCGGAAACGGCAGCATCGAGGCGCCTTTCGTCTATCTTCCCAATACCGATCCGGCTTCCTTAAGTCAGATCAAAGGAAAGATCGTCCTGCTGGATGTCGGCGTCGGTATTTTTACCTATCAGGATCTGAGGAAGGGCGGCGCCGTGGGCATCATTACCTATGACGGCAACGTACACTATGCGGACCGCGACATTGATGCGAAGGAACTGCGGCCGTACGTCGCACAGGGAACAAAAACCCTGGCTGTCAATATCAATGCCAAGGATGCTTTCGCCCTTGTAAAGAGCGGCGCGGTCAGCGCAAAGATCGAAGTAAAGCAGGAGGAGACGAGCGGTGAATCGCACAACGTGATCGCCGAGCTGCCCGGAGAAAGCGACGAATGGATCGTCCTGACGGCGCACTACGATACAACGCCCCTGTCTCACGGATCCTACGACAACATGACCGGCTGTCTGGGTCTGCTTTCGGTGATGGATGCGCTGAAGGACCGGAAGCACCGCTACGGCCTGCGCTTCATCTTCTGCGGCAGCGAGGAGAGGGGCCTGCTCGGCTCCAAGGCCTACGTCGCGGCGCATGAAGCGGAGCTGGAGAAGATCGCGCTGAACATCAATCTGGACATGATCGGCACATACATGGGAAAATTCATTTCCTGCGTGAGCGCGGAAGAGGCGCTGGTACAGTTCGTGCGCTACTTCGCTTCGATCCGCGGCTTCGGGATCGCGGCCCGTCAGGGCGTCTATTCCAGCGATTCCACGCCGTTTGCGGACAAGGGCGTGCCGGCGCTGTCTTTCGCGCGGATCGCGGGACCGGCACAGGCGACCATCCACAATCGCTACGATACCCCGGCGCTGCTCTCCGACGGGCAGATCGTAAAAGACAGCGCCTTCATCACAGACTTTGTGCGTATCATGGCGGACGCCGTCAAGTGTCCGGTCAAGCGGGAGATTCCCGAAAAGGTAAAGGCGGATCTGGACAACTATCTCGGCCGCAAGCGGAAAGAAGAACCGTAAAAGAACCGTAAACAGAAAGATACCGTTATGAATAAAACGGAGATCCTGATTGCCATCCTGGGAAGCGGCTTCCTGATCTATCTGATCCGGGAGGCTTTTCAGGTGCGCGCGGACAGGAAAAAACTCACGCACGTCATTTATGTGAACGGAACGCGCGGCAAGTCCACCGTGACCCGCATGATCGCGGCCGGGCTTTCGGCCGGCGGTCATAAGGTCATGTGCAAGACCACCGGGACGCTGCCTATCGCAATCTATCCGGACGGTCATCAGGAAGAGGTGCACCGCCGCGGACCGGCCAACATCCGCGAGCAGATCCGGTATCTGCACATCGCGGCAAAGGAAGGGGCGGACTGCCTGGTCATCGAATGCATGGCGCTTTTGCCGGAATATCAGCGGATCTCCGGGAAAAATATGCTGCACTGCGATATCGGGGTGATCACGAACGCGCGGCTCGATCATATGGACGTGATGGGGGATACGCGCGGGGAGATCTTAAGCTGCCTCATGGAAATGCTGCCGGAAAAGGGACAGATCTTTACGGCAGAGCAGGATTTCAGGGAGATGTTCGAGGCCCGCGCGAAGAAGCTGGACAGCTTGCTGACCGTCTCCGACGAGCATACGCTGGGGGATCTGCCGGGGGCCGAGGCGCTGGATTTTCCGGAAAACGTCGCGCTGGCGCTGTCGGTCTGCGAAGCCGTCGGCGTGGAGAGGAAGACGGCTTATCAGGGCATAGAAGGCTTTATCCGCGATCCGTACGCGCTGTCGGTCTTCAGGGGCAGCAATACGGTTTTCGTCAACGCGCTTTCGGCCAACGACGTGAGCTCCACGCAGATGATCTACGAGAAGATCCGGAGCGGTGAGGAAGAGGAACTGGTGATCCTGATCAACAACCGGGGGGACCGTCCCGCCCGCGCGAAGGATATGGCCCGGCTGGTCGGCGTGATGCAGCCGGCGAAGGTCTGGATCCTGGGAGACAATCAGAACGCGCTGGAGGCGCTTTGCCGAAAAGCGGCGCCGAAGGCGGAACTGACGGGGTATTCGGCGGCCGAAGAAGTCCCGTTCGCCAGCGACAGGCCGCGTCTGATCCTGGCGGTCGGCAACATCAAGAACGAGGGCATCCGTCTGGTGGAACGGGCCAAAAACGAGCTGGAGCTTACGGAGGGAGTCGGGTATGTACAGTGAGATTGTGATCGTCGGCATTCTGATCGCCGTGATCTTTTCGGAGATCAGCGGCTATTCCACCGGCGGCCTGGTGGCTCCGGTCTATCTCGCGTTAAATCTTACGGATCCCTGGCGGATCGCTTTCTCGCTGCTGATCATTCTCGCGGTCTGGGGCGCGGACCGGCTGATCGGAAAATTTCTGATCCTTTACGGAAGACGCCTCTTTGCCGTCAACGTGGTCCTCACTTTCGCTCTGTCCTGGCTGGTCGGTGCGGTCGGCATTTTCCCCTTCGGGATCCGCGTGATCGGCTATATTGTGCCGGCGCTCATCGTACGGGATCTGGAACGGCAGGGCTTCGCGAAGACCGGGCTGGCGCTCGGGATCTGCACGGCGCTCTGCGCGCTGGCGCTTTTATGGGTCGGCATGCTATGAAGCGGCCGCGCTGTCAAACAAATCCGTTTGTTTTCTGTTG
The DNA here is from genome assembly GCA_017619975.1 of Lachnospiraceae bacterium. Lineage (GTDB taxonomy): Bacteria > Bacillota > Clostridia > Lachnospirales > Lachnospiraceae > UBA6987. The sequence goes on from JAFZRH010000018.1 coordinate 21,702, forward strand.
CCTGATGCTCTGCCTGATGCCGCTGCTTTTTGTTTTTTCCGGCTGCGGGCAGGATCCGGATAAACTGCCGTATGCGAAGGTCATGGAAAAAGCGGCCCGGCTGCATACGGAAGCCACCCGGCTGATCCGGGAAGAAAAGGCCGCCCGCGGGATCCCCCTTTCGGAAGAAGACAAGCTGGGGATCGGTCTTCTGGGCGAGGATTTTACGGCCATCATGACGACTTCGGCAGGTCTGCCCGAAAAGCGCACGTCCCAGCTGCCGGATTTCGCGGCGCTTGCCGTGCATTACTTTTATGAGGCCGGGCTGAAAAAAGGCGACGCAGTCGGCGCGAATTTTTCCGGCTCCTATCCGGGCTTCAATCTGGCGGTGCTCTGCGCGGCCGAGGTGATGGGCCTGGATCTGCGCTATACGACTTCCGTCGGTTCGTCGGCTTACGGCGCGAACAATCCGGGCTATACCTTTCCGGAAATGGTGAAAACCCTGTACGACGCGAAGCTGATCTCCCGGATGCCGGTGCTGGTGACGCTGGGCGGCAAGGGAGATATGGGCCTCAACATGATGGCCTACGTGCTGGAAGAGGAAGAAGACCTGAAGGCGGTCGAAGACATGAAGGCGCGCCTGATCGAAAACGGGCTGGCACCGGCGAATATCGAAAGCTTCGCGCAGGACATTGCCCTGCACGAAGAACTGTACGGGGACATCAAAGCCTTTGTCAACGCCGGCGGCAACGGACTGGGTCTCGGGGCTTCGGAGGACAGCTTTATGTTAAAGGCCGGCAACGGCCTTCTGAAGCCGCAGCCGGTAGAAATCACGGCCCGCAGCGGCCTTACGGAACGTTATCTGGCCAAAGGCCTGCCGACCATCCATCTGCTCGCGGCGGGGAAACTCTGTGAAGAGAGCGGGATCCCCTTTGATCCGGATGAGCTGCCTGAGATCGGGACTTCGGGCGTGTATTACAGGAGGGACGCGAAATGACGAAACGCAAGCAATTCGGATATGCGCTCCTGCTGCTTGCTTTAACGGCGGCGGCGCTCCTGATCTATCTGACCGGCCGCCGGATCCGGCTGCCCTATGCCGACGAGATGGACGCGGCCTCCCGCCTGCACGTTCAGGTCGTGGAAGCGGTCAAAGAAGAACGGCTGGCCCGCGGATACGAACTGGTGCCGGAGGACCGGCTGAAGATCGGGCTTCTGGGCGAAGAGATCACGGATATCACCACTTCGCTGGGCAATCTGGAAGCGAAGCGGACGTCGCAGCTGCCGGATATGGCGGCGCTTTTCGTGCGTCTTCTGCATGAAGCGGGCGTTCAAAAAGGCGATACGATCGGCGCGAGCTTTTCGGCTTCCTTCCCCGGCGCGGATCTGGCGCTGCTCTGTGCGGTCGATGTGATGGGCCTAAAGATTATTTACAGCGCGACCATCGGCGCTTCCAACTTTGGCGCGACGCTGCCCGGCTACGTTCTGCCGGAGATGATAGGGACCGCCGTGGATGCCGGTCTTTTATCGACGATACCGCAGATGGTTTCTCTGGGCGGCGACGAAGACCGCGGCAAAAACATGATCGGCGTGCTGCTGGAGGAAACGGAAGAGATCGACGCCATGACCGCGCGGCTGCGGGAAGAAGGCTTTACCCTTCTGGAATTTGACAGCTTTGAAGCGGATATCGCCTACCGCATGGAGCAGATGGGGGACATTGCTGCCTTCGTGAACGTCGGCGGCAACATCCTGGGCATCGGCAACAACGAAGCGTCACTGTCTTTCGGACAGGGCCTTCTGAAACCGTCGCAGCCGGCTTTAAGCGCCAAAAGCGGCCTGGTGGAACAGTATCTGGCGCTGGGCGTGCCGACGATCCACTTCTTAAATCTGAAGCAGCTCTGCGCGGAAAAAGGGGTGCCTTTTGATCCCGTGAGCGTGCCGGAGATCGGAAGCAGCGAGGTCTATTACAGTCACGATTATTCCAAAGCGGCCATCGCGGCGGCCGGCCTTTTCACGCTGGGAGCCTGCGTCGTAATCGAGCGGAAAGAAAAAAAGAGGCTGTGAAAAAACGGCATCCCGTGTCATTCTGAGCGACGGCAAAAGCCATTGCTTCTGCCGGAGTCGAAGAATCTTTTCTCTTGCAGCAGTAAGAGAATTCGCCCTTCGGGCGAAAGATCCTTCGCTATGCTCAGGATGACACATTCCGGTGTTTTTTCACAGCCCGTTTTCCTATAAAAGTGGGGGAACCGGTTTACGGCGCGATGTCCAAAACGGTGCCCATAAAGATCGGAACATTGTCCTGATCCAGAATCAGGTATACGAAGGGGCGGTCCAGGACCACCTCTTTTTGATCGGGATAGACCGGCGCCGCATTCTTCCGCATGGTGACGGCCGTGACGGCGGCGGCCCGCGTGCCCTCGCTGTCCACGTCGATATGCGTCTTGTGGATCACCCGGTCGATGGACAGAAGATAGCTGTCCGTGATGCCGGAGAAATCGGCGAGCGCAAAGGCGCCCGGCATGCCGAGCGCGGCCAGGCTGTCCGCCAGATCGGCCTTGAAGTCATAGGAAAATTTCGGCAGCCCGATGAAGACGGGGACGTCCTGCTGCGAACCGAGCAGGTTTAAAAGCCTCTTCTCATTTAAAGCGCGCACGAAGTCTCCGAGGCTGTCCGTCTGTCTGGGAAGAAGCGCAACGAAGGAATAACCGCCCGCGTAGTCCTTGCGGAAGCCGGTGCAAAGATCATCCTCCAGGTACGCGTTCTCGGAAGCCTGCATGAGGCTGACCTTGCGGAGCGTATGATCTTCGGTCACGAAGAGGGCCTCCTTCCGGACTTCGTTTTCGTCAAAGGGGACGCTCCATTTGGCTTCCAGACAAAGCGCGTTCAAGAGGACCATCACGTCGTTGGGCGAGAGAAAGTCCAGGATCTCCGGGATCATATGGTCCGTGTTCAGGTCGGCCCACTGATTGATGTCCCGTAAGGTCGCGTCGTCAAAAGGCGCCTTGCGGATGGCCGCCGAGAAATGGTCCACGTTCGTCTGCAGGAAGCTGTCCTTTACGATAAAGCCGGGTTCGTCCTTGAACCAGATCGCGTTGGCAAAGCGCAGCGTCACGCTGTCGGAGGCCTTCGCCAGATTCCGGTACCACGCCGCCTGATAGGCGTTCAGATCGGCCAGCTTCAAGCTGCCGCCGAGTACCCGCTCCATCTCGGCCAGCGTCTCGCCGGCGGCGCCGTTGGCCGTCATCGTAAGAGCGGTCATGACCGAAAGAGGAGAGACCAGCAGGTTGCTGCCGGACTGTTCCTCACCCAGCTTCTGCAGGAGAAGCGTACCGAGCCGGAGCAAAGCGCCGGCGAAGGCTTCATCCGTCTCTTTTTCTTCCACGGGCTGCGCCGTGAAGTTTTCCAGAAGATCCGCGGCCTGCACCTTGCCCGGCGCGATCGGAAGGCCGCTCTGAGACGCTCCGGCCTCGGCGCTGCCGTTTTCCGTCCCGGCGGATTCTGCGCCGCAGGCCATGAGAGAAAGCAGCAGGGCGAAAACGCAGAGCAGGGAAGTTATTTTTTTCAGGGGAGAAGAGTACTTCACGGTTTGAGATCTCCTTTCTGTTTCAGCATAGGCAGGGGACATCGTCTGTCCCGGCGAAAGGCGGCCGTCAGTCGCCCAGCTCAGTCACCGTGCCGATGAAGAGCGGCAGGCTGTTTTCACTGTCAACGATCATATAGACGAAGGGACGGTCCAGATAGACCTCATGGATCTCTTCCGGTCTCGGCACAGCCGTGGCTCCCACCACCATGACGGCGGTCACGGCCGCGGCCCGGGTGCCTTCGTTGTCCACGTCGATATGGGTCTTGTGCAGAACGTCGCTGATCATAAAGCCGGCGTCGCGGCTGCTTTGACCGATGCCGCCGAACTGCGCCCGGTCGGTGAAGGCCTGTTCCATACCCAGCGCTTTCAGAGCCTCGACCAGGGACTGATCGTAATCGTAACTGAATTTCGGCAGTTTGATATTGACTTTCTCGTACTTCGGCTGCGTCAGGAGCGCGCTTAGTTTTTCTCCGGTCAGGGACAAGACGAATTCATTGAAATCCACGCCTTCCTCGGGCAGCAGCGCCACAAAACGGTAGCTTCCGCCGGCGTACGGCTTCATGAAGCCCCGGCAGGTCGCGTCGGAAAGATAGATCCGCTCCTGCGCGGTCATCTGGTCCACCGTTTTCGTCTGTCCGCTTAAGCCGGTGAAGCTGTCCGGGTGAACGTTGTATTCGCTGTCGAAGGGGCTGGCCCATTTGGCTTCGAAGACCAGCGCGTTGATCAGCACCATGCGGGCGGATTCATCCAGATCGTTCAGAAGGGAAGGGATTATATCGTGCGTATGCGCGGCGACCCACTGGTTGATGTCGCGCACCGTCGTCAGGTCGAAAGGCGCTTTATAGACGCCTGCCCCGTAATAGTTCACGTTTTTCTGCAGAAACTCTTTATTGACCGCAAAGCCTTCCATATCTTTAAACCAGATGGAATTGGCAAAGGCGAAGGAGGCTTCGTCGCTGTCCGGCAGCGCATTCAGATAGGTGTGCAGATAGGCGTTCAGATCGTCCAGCGTCAGGCCGGCGCCGCACAGGACCGACTCCATTTCCCGGAGCGTTTCCTCCTCCGCACCGTTCGCCGTCATGGCGAGGGCGGTCAGGATCGAAAGCGGGGAGATGAGCGTCGTTTTATTGCCGCCGTCCCGGCTGTAGATCTGCGTGAAGATCTCGGCAGCAAAGCGGAACAGATCTTCCCGGAAGCGCGCGTCCGCCGGCGCTTCCGCAACGCTCTCGGCGGTAAAGCGCTCCATCAGATCGGCCGCTTCCGCCTTGCCGATAATGACGGGAGACGGAACGCTGCCGGCGGTCGTGGGAACCGTGGGATCAAGCGGATCCGGGCTTTCGGTCCCGGAAGCAGAGCCGGCCGGTTCAGTGACAGGTATTTCTCCCGCGCCGCAGGCGGCCAGCGAGAGAAGAAGCGGGAGGGTCAGAAACAGGGCAAAAGCCCGGCGGATCACAGTCTTTTTCATATCGGGAATACTCCTTTCCGGTTGTTTGCGTTTTGTCTTTTCCGAAGCCGCCAGGCAGCTTCATCACACACAATACAAAACAGAAAGCGAAAATGTTGCAGGCGCCTTTTTCCTGTCGGGATCCGGGGCTTTTTTCTGCGCTGTCCGCGGATCAAAGATGGGAAGACCGAACAGACGGTCGAAAAAACAGAAAAAACTTCCCAAATGAGGAAAAGTGCGCTATAATAAAACCAACTATGCACATCATATACCGGAGGTTGAATTTTGGCAAGTTCTGTCACGAATAAAAAATCATCTTCATCGAAAGGAAAGAGCGGACAGGCTTCTGCTTCGGCGAGACGGCCTTCCTCCGCCGGAAAGAGAAGCACGTCTTCCCGCAGTACGGCGACCCGCTCCGGCGGCAGCCGGAACGCGAGGGGGCAGAGCAGCAAAGCGGCGGCCAAAAACGCGCAGATCAACCGGGATCTCTGGCTTCTGTTCTATTTGGCTCTCGCCGCCCTGCTTTTCTTAAGTCTGCTGGGGCTGATCGGCCGCGTCGGTTCTTTCCTGGCGTCCGTTCAGTTCGGGCTGTTCGGCAGCATGGCTTATCTCTTCCCGTTCCTTCTGCTGGGACTCGCCGCGTTCGGCATGGTCAATATGAAACGCTATCCGACCAATACCTGGCTGAGGATCCTGCTGGCGCTTCTCACTTTCAGCTTCCTCTGTGCGCTGGCGGAGATGGTAGGCAATGACGGCGTGTTCCTGCGGACTTTAAAGGAATACTACGCCGTGGGCCGGGGCAGCCGTCTGCACGGCGGCCTGTGCGGCGGTTTCTGGTGCCGGATGTTTCTGGGCGCCTTCGGCAAGCTGGGCAGCTATGTGATCCTGTTTGTTCTTTTCCTGGCCGGACTGGTCTTAACGCTCGGCCGGGCGATCTTAACGCCGCTCGGCTTAAAGAGCCGGGAGGTCGCCTACGCCATCAAGGATGAAACAAGACGCTACCGGGCGGAGAGTGAAGAGCGCCGCCTGATCGCGGAACGCCGCTCGGAAGAAAGGCTGATGCGCCGGGCGGAAGAGCGGGAAGCCAAGGCCCGCGAGGCGGAAGCGAACCGCAACGAGATCTTAAAAGAGCTGGATGCGCGCATGGAAGCGCGCAAGCGCCTTCAGAAAGAAAATACCATTCGGCTGGATGCGGTCAGGACCGAAACGCCGGCGGCCGCTCCGAAAGGCATATCGGACAGAATCAGCGATACCTTCCTGGGAACGGCCGGGAAATCGAAAAAAGCAGAATCCGGGACCGGGAAAACCGCGGAAAAGGCGGCGGCAAAGCCGGCGGACGGCCAGATGAGCCTGGACCTGGATCCGAAGAAGGAACTCGGAGGCGCTCCGGTGCTGCCGGCCGGCGCAAAGCTGGATCAGCTTTTAAAAGAGATGGACGAGCACGCGGTCTCCGTGCAGAAGGAAAACCGAACTTTAAGCGAGCTGGATGAACTGGAGGAGGTCAAGTCTTCTCCGAAGATCAGCCGGAAGCCTTTCTTAAAGCCGGCGGATACTTCCGCGCGGCGCGGCGTAACGATCTATGAACCGGCTGCGGAGAAAAAAGAAGACCGTCCCGCGGAGGAGACGGTCCCGCAGGATGATTTCCGGGAGCTCCTGAACAGTCCGGAGGAGGCGGCAGAACGCCGGCCGGATCTGGACGCGGCTTTCTCGGAATATGAACGCAGTAAAGAGGCGGCAAAATCCGCCGTCAAAAAGCCGGCTTCCCTGCGCCGGCCGGCACCGCTTACGGAGCTGGAAGAAACCTTGCAGAATACGGATCTGCTGGATCTTTCGGACAAGCCGGCGGATGCTGTTGCGGATAAGCCCGCGTCGGCCCCCGCCGCAGCGGAACCGGAAGCCGAACCGAGCTGGGAAGATCCCCGCGAGCAGTTAAAGAAGATCCGGGATGACAGTATTTTCCGGCAGGAGAGCGATAAGAACACCAGCGGAAATCAGGGGCGCGTCCTTTCGCGGCCGGCTTCGGAAGCTTCCCGGAAAAGCAGTCCGGGCTATCAGCAGGCCAGCCTGCCCCTGAGCAGTTCCGGCCTGCCGGATCCCAAGGAACCGCCGAAGAAAGAATACAAACTGCCGAACATCAACCTTCTGACCCGGGGAAAATCCGGCAATACCATACAGGAAAGCACGCTGCAGCAGACGGCGGATCTTCTGGAGGAGACGCTGCGCAACTTCGGCGTGGAGGTCTCCGTGACTGACGTTTCCTGCGGCCCGTCCGTCATCCGCTACGAATTAAAACCGGAGATGGGCGTTAAGGTCAGCCGCATTTCCGCGCTGGCGGACGACATCAAGCTGGCGCTCGCGGCGGCCGAGATCCGCATCGAAGCGCCGATCCCCGGCAAATCCGCCGTGGGCATCGAAGTGCCGAACCCCGAAAAACAGACGGTCTATCTGCGGACCATCCTGGAGAGCGAAGCCTTTAACCGCTTAAGCTCCAAGATCGCTTTTGCGGTCGGGCAGGATATCGGCGGGCAGATCATCGTGGCGGATCTGGCGAAGATGCCGCACCTTCTGGTAGCCGGCACCACCGGCTCCGGCAAATCCGTCTTCCTGAACTCCCTGATCTTAAGCATCCTCTACCGCGCCAAGCCGGAAGAGGTGCAGATGATCATGGTGGACCCGAAGAAGGTCGAACTGGTGGATTACAACGGCATCCCGCACCTTCGGATCCCGGTGGTCACCGAGCCGAATCTGGCGGCCGACGCTTTAAACGGCGCGGTCAAGGAGATGACGGGCCGCTACAAGAAGTTCGCGGACTTAAACGTGCGCGACATCAAGAGCTACAACGCCAAGATCCGGGAGAATCCCGAGGAATACAGCGACCGCGAGATCCTGCCGCAGATCGTGATCATTGTGGACGAGTTCGCGGACCTCATGATGACGGCTTCCAAGGACGTCGAGCAGGCGGTGGTCCGGCTGGCGCAGCTGGCGCGCGCGGCGGGCATCCATCTGGTGATCGCGACGCAGCGGCCGACGGCCAACGTCATCACCGGCCTGATCAAATCCAATATCCAGTCCCGCGTAGCCTTAACGGTGGCTTCCGGTCTGGATTCCCGCACCATTCTGGATATGAACGGCGCGGAGAAGCTGCTCGGTCACGGCGATATGCTGTTCTACCCGACCGGCTACGCGAAACCCATCCGGGTCCAGGGCTGCTGGGTCACGGATCAGGAGATCGAAGCGGTGACCAATTTCTGGAAGAAGCAGGGAGCGGTCACGGAAGAAGAGATGAAGAAGCAGAGCTACACCTGGATGAACGATCCCGTCGAGCGGGAGAACCCCGTCGAAGACGAGCGGGATGAAATGTTCCTCAAGGCGGCGGAATACATCATTGACAGCGAAAAGGCTTCCATCGGCAACCTGCAGCGCGTTTTCCGCATCGGCTTCAACCGCGCGGCGCGCATCATGGACCAGCTGGCGGACGCCGGCATCGTCGGCAAGGACGAGGGCACCAAGGCCCGGCAGATCATGCTGGACCGCGGCCAGTTCGAGGACTGGAAGCGGGACAACGGGTATTAAAGCATTCCTTTTAAAGGGGAGGACCGCCGAAGGCGGTGGATGAGGTAACATATGAAACTTTCACAACTTACGGAACGGTATGCCTGCCATCTTCTTCGCGGCTCTCTGGAGACCAAGATCAGCGACGTGGTCTTTGATTCCCGCAAGGCCGGTCCCGGCACCGTTTTCATCGCCATCAACGGCTTCCGCACGGACTCGCACAAGTTTTTAAAACAGGTCGCCGAAAAAGGCGCCTCCGCGGTCGTGATCGAGAAAGACTGGGAGGAACTTCCGGAAGAGACGCGGGAAGCCCTTATAACGGGCGGCCAGACCGTTCTGAAAGCCGCGGACGGGCGCGAAGCGCTGGCGTACCTTTCCGCCGCGCTCTTCGGCTATCCCACCGAGGAACTGACCGTCATCGGCATCACCGGGACCAAGGGCAAGACGACCACTTCCTATATGCTGGCGGCGATCCTGGAAGAAGCCGGATACAAGACCGGCCTGATCGGGACCAACGAGATCCGGACCGGAAAGCGCGTCTTTGCCTCCCACAATACGACGCCGGAGCCGTACGACACGCAGTGCTTCGCCCGCGAAATGGTAGAGGCCGGCTGCCGCTGTCTGGTCATGGAGGTCTCCTCCACCGGCATCAAATATCACCGGGCGGACGCGATCGACTTCGATCTCGGCATCTTTACGAATATTTCGCCGGACCACATCGGCACGCTGGAACATCCGGACTTTGCGGACTATCTGGCCAACAAGGCCAAGCTTTTCTCGCGCTGCCGGGTGGGTCTCTTCAACCGCGACGATGAAAAGCTGCCGGAATTCCTGGCAAAAGCAAGCTGCCAGATCAACACCTTCGGCATAAGGAACTTGAACCCCTCCCCGTATCCGGACTTTTCGGCTTCGGATCTGAAGTTTAAAAAACGGGACGGCGTTCTGGGCACCGAGGCGGTTTTCCGCGGGCCTGAAGAAAGCTTTGACGTCTTCGTCGGCATGCCGGGCGATTTCAACGTCGCGAATGCGCTCGGCGCGGCGGCCGCCGCCCGCCTCTTAGGCATCCGGCCGGAAGCAATCCGAAAAGCGCTGGCGAAGATCCGCGTGACGGCCCGCGTGGAGGTCCTCTATTCGAGCGATTTTGCGACGGTCATGCTGGACTACGCCCACAACGGCGTTTCCGCCACGGCACTTTTTACCATGCTGCGGGATTACGATCCCGGCCGCATCGTGGTCATCTTCGGATCGGAGGGCGGCCGCGCGCAGGTCCGCCGGCAGGAGATGGGCGAGGTCTGCGGTAAGCTCGCGGATTTCTGCATCTTAAGCTCGCAGAACCCGGATTTCGAGCCGATCGAGGACATTTTCCGCGATATTCATGTGTATCTGGATCCGACAGGTACGCCCGCCGTGGATATTGCCGACCGGCGCGAGGCCATCCGCTACGCCCTGCGGAACGCGCAGAAGGGCGATTTCATCGCGGTGATCGGCAAGGGACAGGAAGATTATGAACTGGTCAAAGGGGTCCGCTACCCCTGGTCGGACCGGGATGAAATAGAAGCGGCCCTGAAGGAACTGGGCTGGAAGGAGTAAGATGGAGCTTTCGATCCGTGAGATCTGTTCGATCGTGGGCGGGATCCTGCTCTGCGGCGACGCGGACACTGTGATCCGCCACGTGAGCTTTGATTCCCGGAAGATGGAGGGAGACGACCTGTTCGTCCCGACGCTCGGCGCCCGGGTGGACGGGCACGATTTTATCGACAGTGCGTTTGCAAACGGGGCGGCCGCGACCCTGACCTCCCGCACCGGCAAGGTGACGGGAACCAGACCGTACGTTTTCGTGCAGGATACGCAGAAAGCGCTGGAAACGCTGGGCAAGTACTACCGCCATCTGTTTAAGGGCCGGGTGATCGGCATCACCGGGAGCGTCGGCAAGACCACGACCCGGGAACTGACCAAGGCGGCCCTGTCCGCCGGCGGGAGCGTCACCGGCAGCATCAAAAACATGAATAGTCAGATCGGACTGCCCGTGGTGCTCTGTCACATGGATCAGGAAGCGGATTACGCTGTCATGGAGATGGGGATCAGCGATCCCGGCGAGATGCGGCCGCTGGTGGACATGGTGCAGCCGCACACGGTCATCGTGACCAATATCGGCGTCGCGCACATGGAGCAGCTGGGCAGCCGCGAGGGGATCTGCCGTGAAAAGATGCATATCGCGGACGATCTGGGCCCGGAAGATACCGCCATCTTAAACGGCGAGGAGCCGCTGCTGATCCCGTACAGTAAGAGCCTGCCCTGCCGTGTTCTGACCTTCGGCCTGCATCCGGACATGGACGTGTACGCGCAGGATATCGTGGATGGAGAGACCGCCAGCTTCACGGCCTGCTTCCGCGTCCCGGCGGGCGGCGTCCGGGAGATCCCGGTCACGCTTTCCATTCCCGGCGTCCACAACGTGATGAACGCTCTGGCAGCGCTGGCCGCTGCCTGGGCGGAAGGCATAAAACCCGAAAAAGCGGCGGAAGCCGTGGAACGCTACGGCGGCTTTTCACGCCGCCTGGAGCGCGTGCAGATCGGGCGCTTAAAGCTGATCGACGACTCCTACAATGCCGCGCCGCCTTCCATGAAGGCCGCGCTGGCCGTGCTGGAGAAGGCGCAGGGAAAAAAGCGCATCGCCCTTCTGGCGGATATGCTGGAACTGGGGCCGCAGGAGGCGGCCATGCACCGCGAGGTCGGCGAATATGCCGCGGCGCTGCCGCATATCGATCTCTTTATTACGCTGGGGACGCTGATCCGGAACCTGGAGCGGCCGTTAGTGGAAGCCCGCCGCCCGGTCTTCCATGCGGATACCGTGGAAGAAGCCGAAAAGATCCTGACCCGTCTGGCGGAGCCGGGCGACGTGGTGCTCTTAAAGGGCTCCAACGGCATGCATCTGGATCAGGTGCGGGAAGCCCTGACAAAAGAAGAAAAATTCGCTTAATGAGGTTTGTCCATTGCCGCTGTATGCTGATATCATTGTAAATATTTCCGCATCGGACCTGGATCGGAGCTTTCAGTACCGGATCCCGGAAGAGCTGCGGGAGATTATCCGCCCGGGCAGCCGGGTGGATATTCCGTTTAACCGGCGGCAGATCAGCGGTTTTGTGGTGGGCCTTTCCGAACTCCCCGCAATCGACGAGGAGAAGATTCTGCCGATCACGGGCCTTTCAAAGAAGAGCGTACCGGTGGAAGACCGGATGATGGCGCTCGCCGCCTGGATGCGGGACCGCTACGGCTGCACCATGAATCAGGCGCTGATGACGGTCCTGCCCGTGAAGAAAGCCGCCAAACGCGGAAAAACAAAGGTCGAAGGACCGGCGCTCCAGGACGTGGCTCCGGCGGCTGCCCCGCCGTTAAACGCCGCGCAGGCCGCCGCCGCGCAGGCCATCCATACGGAGATGCGGGGGCAGAACCGTCCCAGCCTCCTGTTCGGCGTGACCGGCAGCGGCAAGACAGAGGTCTATATGGCGGTCATCGAAGAGATGCTGAAGGAGAAAAAGCAGGTCATCCTGCTGATTCCCGAGATCGCCCTGACCTACCAGAACTTAAAGCGCTTCTACGCCCGCTTCGGCGCTCGGATCGGCGTCATCAACTCCCGCCAGTCCGCGGGGGAAAAATCCGAGACCGTAGATAGGGCGAAGAAAGGGCAGATCGACCTGGTGATCGGACCGCGCTCCGCACTCTTTACCCCGATGCCGCGCCTCGGCCTCATCATCATCGACGAAGAGCATGAAGAAAGCTACCGCAGCGAGCTCTCGCCCCGCTATCACAGCGTGGAAGTCGCGGAGAAGCTCTCGGCGCTTTCCGGCGCCGGTCTGGTCCTGGGCAGCGCGACGCCTTCGCTCGAAAGCTTCTATAAAGCAAAAAACGGCCGGTATCAGCTCCTTGAGCTGCGCGGCCGGGCGGTCCCCGAAAGCCGCCTGCCGGCCGTGTACGTCGTAGACCTTCGGCAGGAGATGAAGGAAGGCAACAAGAGCATCTTCAGCCGCCTCTTGCGGGAAAAGATAGAAGAGCGGCTGGCCCGGCAGGAGCAGATCATGCTGTTCTTAAACCGGCGCGGCTACGCGGGCTTCGTATCCTGCCGCTCCTGCGGCAAAGCCTTAAAATGTCCGCACTGCGACGTCGGCCTGACCTATCACAGAAACGGCTTTCTGAAGTGCCATTACTGCGGCTTTCAGATCCCCTTCCCGGATAAGTGTCCGGCCTGCGGTTCTCCGTATATAGCGGCCTTCGGGACCGGCACGCAGAAGGTGGAAAGCATCGTGCAGAAAGCGTTCCCGCAGGCGAAGGTCCTGCGCATGGACGCCGATACCACGAAAGGCAAGGAAGGGCACAGCCGCATCCTGTCCGCGTTTTCGCATCAGGCCGCCGATATCCTGGTCGGTACGCAGATGATCGTCAAAGGCCACGATTTTCCCCGGGTGTCTCTGGTGGGGATCCTGGCGGCGGATCTTTCGCTCTACAGCTCGGATTACCGGGCGGCCGAGCAGACTTTTGAGCTCCTGACCCAGGCTTCCGGCCGCGCGGGGCGCGGCACGCTGGCCGGCGAGGTCGTGATCCAGACCTACAGCCCGGAGCATTATGCGGTGGTCACTGCCGCCGCGCAGGATTACGAAGCGTTTTATGCGGAGGAACTGCCCCGCCGTGAACTTCTGCACTATCCGCCGGCCGGCGGCATGCTTTCCGTCACCGTCAGCGGGGCGGACGAAGCGGAGAACGAGACTTTTGCCAAAGAACTGGCCGAGCGAATCCGGGCAGAATATACCGCTTCCGGCGCCGACGTGATCGGTCCGACGGCGCATTTCCGCAGCAAAGTGCAGGACATTTACCGACAGCAGCTGTTCGTCAAGCATCCGGACAAAGCTATCCTGCAGAAGATCCAGGAGATGACCCGAGAAACGGGCGGCGTCCGCATCCAGACCGATATCTTTTAACTAGAACAAAACGAGGTGTTGACCATGGGAATCCGTACCATCCGTGAAATAGGAGACGATATCCTGCGCAAGCATTCCAAACCGATCAAGGAGATGACGCCGCGCATCCGCCAGCTGATCAAAGACATGTTTGAGACCATGTACGACGATAACGGCGTGGGTCTGGCCGCGCCGCAGGTCGGTATTTTAAAGCGACTTTTCGTGATCGACTGCTGCGACGGGGAAGAAGGCGCTCCGAATCCGTACGTTTTCATCAACCCGGAGATCCTGGAGACCCGCGGCGAAGTGACGGATACCGAGGGCTGTCTTTCCGTGCCCGGCCGATTCGCCCCGGTGCCCCGCCCGGAATGGGTGAAGGTCCGTGCGCTGGACAAAAACATGCAGCCGTTCGAACTGGAAGCGGAAGGGCTGCTCGCCCGCTGCATCTGCCATGAGAACGACCATCTGGACGGCATCCTCTACGTCGATAAGGCCACCGGCCCCGTCGAGTATGTGAAGGAATAAAAATCTTAATATTCCTCAAAAAAACGCTTGACAGCTCCCGAAACGGATGCTATCATACACAGGCAATTGATTTAAAGCAGAGTGACACTCTCACCTGATCACAAAAGGTGCATCGGGTTACGGAACGGGCTTAAGGCCCGAGGAGTGGGTGTCTGCTGCGCCCGCTTTTTTTATGCGGCATGCAAGAGGAGGTTTACCATCGCAACCGAATTATTGATCAATGATCAGATCACAGACAAAGAACTGCGCATTATCGGCAGTCACGGCCAGCAGATCGGCATCCTGAGCCTGAACGAGGCTCTGCGCCTGGCGGAAGAAGAGGAACTGGACCTTGTCCTGATTGCTCCTCAGGCGAAACCGCCCGTTGCCAAGATCATCGATTACAGCAAGTATCGCTACGAACAGGCCCGCAAGGAAAAGGAAGCCAAGAAAAAGCAGAAGGTCATCGAACTCAAGGAGGTCCGCTTATCCCCCAATATCGATGACAACGATTTAAAGACCAAAGCTTCCGCTGCCCGCCGTTTCCTGGAAAAAGGAAACAAGGTGAAGGTCAGCCTGCGCTTCCGCGGCCGGGAAATGAGTCATATCAACGAGACGAAGCACGTTTTGGATGAGTTCGTGGCGCAGCTGAGCGACATTGCGGTGGTAGACAAGCCCTCCAAGATGGAAGGGCGGAGCATGATCGTCATATTAAGCGAGAAGAAGTAGATTAATCATTAGGAGGACACTCAAGATGCCGAAGATGAAGACAAAGAGAGCTGCTGCCAAGCGGTTCCACAAAACCGGTACGGGCCAGCTGAAGAGAATGAAGGCTTACAAGAGCCATATCCTGACCAAGAAGTCGACCAAGCGCAAGAGAAATCTGCGGAAGGCCACCATTACCGACCCGACCAACGCGAAGGTAATGCAGCGCATTCTGCCCTACTAAAGAAGGAGGTCGAGAACAATGGCAAGAATTAAAGGAGCTCTCGGAGCAAGAAAAAGACATAATCGCGTGCTGAAGCTGGCGAAGGGTTACCGCGGCGCCCGCTCCAAGCAGTACAGAGTTGCCAAGCAGACCGTCATGAAGGCCTTAAGCACCGCCTATGCCGGCCGCAAGCAGAAGAAGCGTCAGTACCGTTCCCTGTGGATCGCCCGTATCAACGCGGCGGCCCGCCTGAACGGCCTGTCCTACAGCCGTTTCATGTACGGCTTAAAGCTGGCGAACGTCGAGCTGAACCGCAAGGTTCTGGCCGATATGGCCGTCAACGATGCGCAGGGCTTTGCCGATCTGGCCAAGCTGGCGCAGGAGAAGCTGAGCGCTTGATAAGGCAGCAGGGTGGCACACAGCCTTCCCCTCCGGGATGCAAAACGCCGAAGCGCTGCCTGTGGCAGATGAAGCGAGGTGTTTTGCTTGACATCGTCCGAAAAAGCGACAGAATGGAAGCTTTTTCGCTGACGATGGAATAAGGGACCGCCGACGAAGTCGGTGGTGGATGAGGTTGTGTGCCCCCGCGCCTTTTGGCAAAGCAGTTGGCGATCCGCAAAAAAAGCGCGAAACCGCTTGACAGAGCGGTCCCGGTATGATACAGTATCGGTGCTTCGGAGCGTGGCTCAGTTTGGTAGAGCGTCCGGTTAGGGACCGGGAGGTCGCAGGTTCGAATCCTGTCGCCCCGACTATCCTGCCTTCGGTGGGATTTTTTTATAGATCGGCTTCGGCACCGTCGAAGCATAACCTGTGCCTGTAGCTCAGCAGGATAGAGCAACGGCCTTCTAAGCCGTGTGTCGGGGGTTCGAATCCCTTCAGGCACGTTTTTTGTGGGAATCGCTGACCCTCAAAATATGACGAAATAGCGTCATTTTTGAGAATGTGCGATTCCTTTTTTTGTGCTCATTTCAGAGGGGTCAATAACAAACGGGGTAAAACACATGCGATGGCAATAATGGCCGAATCAGGCCCTTTTTCTATTTCGAGCCCTGTTTGCGGAATAACTCGTACTGCTCAGAACCCACGACGGGAAGGATAAACTGATGCGTCAACATTGCTAAATCACAGGATTTGTGATACTTTTTATGTGTTGAGAGAAGGTTTGCTTTCGAAAGGATGAAGACACTATGAAACACATCGCGCAGGCTCCCCGCAACACTTCAGGTCCTTCAGCGAAGAATGATTCAAAAGGATATCCCTGGACTGCCGCAAAAGCAACGCCGCAAACGGAAAAAAAGAAGGGCGGCTGTCTGCCGAAGCTGATAGCCGTGCTTTTAGTTGCGGCGCTCCTTTTTACCGGTTTTGTTGAGCCCGGTTTTTTTAAACGCCCGCCTGTCAACAACGTTATAAATACAGGAACCAGCACGTCTGATAACATCAGCAACGTCGTCGAATCAGAAAACAATCCGGATAATGTCGTTCCCGGAGATCTCAGCGGATATGGCAACAGCAAAGAAATCGCAATGTCACCGTGCGACGGGGTCTTCGTGTCTGCCCCGAAGGACGCTTTTCTGCAGGACACAGAGATCAGGATCCAGCCCATAACAGAAGCAGACGAAACCCTGCTCAATACGGTGGCTGAACTGGAAAAAGAAAGGGTAAGGGCCATTGCGGCCTTTGAGGTGGACGCGGGTCTTGAAGACGACGAGGTAATCCCCGGAACCTATACTGTCAGCATAGACCTTGATAAACTGAATGTAAACGAGAGCCTTTATGATTATCTTGTCGCTTACCGGGTGGCGGACGACGGAACCTATTATCAGTAAGCAACCAGAGTCGAAAACGGAAAGCTCATTTATTCCACAGACCAGAACAGCATCACGGTGGTTGCGGTAGTAGAGGTCGGGCTTCTGATCGTTTTTGGCACTACAATGGTCGTGATGTGGGCCAAAAACATCAGCGAAGGC
>JAFZRH010000019.1 GCA_017619975.1 Lachnospiraceae bacterium
CACGGAGGAGACTTCGGAGAGGTTGGTCAGGACCCGGATGTCGGAGTTGTTGATGATGCGGATATTGCCGCCGGCGTCCGCGATCTGTGTAGAGACGATCCCGATGGACTTGACCTCGCCGCGGAAGCCGTCCACGCTGATGATGTCGCCTACGTAGAAGCGGCCTTCAAAAAGGATGAACAGCCCGGCGAAGATATCTTCGATGAGCGACTGCGCGCCGAAGCCGATGATCAGGGCCAAGATGCCTAAGCTGGCGATAACCGTCAGGATGTCCGCGCCCAAAAGGTTCAGGCCGAAGATGATGGCGAAGATCACGATGCCGTAGCGGATGAGGTTGGCGATCAGGCCCTTGATGGTCTCCGCGTGGCGGCTCTTTAACTTGATCTTCGACAGGATCCACATGACGACCTTGTACACGGCCCAGCAGGCGGCGATCATGAAGAGCAGGGCGATGATCCGCAGCCAGTCAAAGCCTCCGTCCGCGGTCCGCACCGGAACGTACTGACTGAAATAGGTCTGGTGGAAGAGCTTGACGGCTTCCTGCTGCTCCGGCTTCAGGAAGAAGAGGAGCGCGGGGACGTTCAGGACCAGCAGGATCAGAAGGATGATGACGATCCCGACGATGCGGGACGCGCTGTTTTTCTGCTGCTTCTTTTCGGCTTGTTTGTTCTTGCTCATAAGGTTTGTCCTTTCTCTTTCAAGGCAATATCAAGGTATGGTAATTTTAATTGTTTCGGAAAAGGCGCAGTATTCATGGGAATCATCCCAGTAGCTGAACAGAAGGCGGACGTCCAGCTTCGAACCCGAAGGGAATGATTCGCGATAGCTGCCCCAGGTAAGACCCAGCAGAGAGCCGCTGGCGCTTCCGTCCCACACAACGGCTTCTTCGTCATTGACCCAGGTGCGGCTGTCATCGGCGGTCTCAACATGCATCGTAGCTTCACAGCCGTTGTTTTGCAGCTGGGACAGAAAATCGCTGTTCAGCGTATAGTAGAAAGTCCCGTTGCCGCTCGGGTATGTGCTGAAACTGATCGTTATGGCCAGAGTGTCGCAGTAGATGCACTTCAGGGTCGATTCGTCGTTATACTCCATGGTAAAGCTGTGACCGTGGGCAGGTATCTCATAAGACTGTCTGTACATGACTTCCCCGCAGACGGAACAGTAGGTGACATAATCAACGCTGCCGGCTGTCGTGCAGGTATTAGCAATGTAGTTTTCTCTTTTGCGATCACCTTCCGTATGCGCAATCTTATCGATCGTCACATTTTTGGTCTGCACCGTAAAGGCGGAATTGCTGAAGGAGCCTGAGGTATACCTTCTGTTCCCGGTCGCGGAACATGTCGCCTCGCTGGTGACCTGGCTGCTGGTGGAGACCGTTTCGGTTTCTTTATGGGACGAATCGTTCTGACAGGTCCGCGTTGCGGTTACCTGGGAGTTATTAGAGGACCAGGTATAGGTTGGCGTGCCCCAGCTGTGTCCCAGCGCGTCTTTATAACTGTCCGTATAGCTGTCGCCGCAGCGGGAACAGGTATGGGTGGTATAGCCGCGTGCTGTGCAGGTAGGAGCTGTCACGGTATCGGAATAGCTGTGCCCGGTCGCCGCGATGGTTTTCTTGGTCCGGCTCATCTCGCTGTGGCAGACCGAGCAGTAAACGACTTCATCATAGGAGCCGGCGGCGGTACAGGTTGCATTCTTAGTGTTTTCCCGGACGGCCGAGGCGGCGGTATGCGGGATCTTGTCCAGTGTGGTGTGCGTCCGGGAAAGCTCCTCGCTGCAGACCGAGCAATACACGACGGTATCATAGCCGCCCTCGGCCGTGCAGGTCGCGGCAACGCGGTTTTCTTCCTTCGGTTCGCCTTCGGAATGGCCGAGGGCTTCAAGAACGGTATGCTCGCGCGTGACCTCTTCGCCGCAGACCGAGCAGTAGAAGACTTCGTCATAGCCGCCTTCTTCGGCGCAGGTCGCTTCGGTCTCGTTTTCGATTACGGCTTCCTCTTCGGGAGTGTGGCCGAGCGCTTCCAGCACGACCTCTTCGCGGGAAAGCTCTTTGCCGCAGATGTCGCAGTACACGGCAATCTCCGCGGTGCCGGTCTCCGTGCAGGTCGGATCCATGCGGTTTTCTTCGATATCCTGCGTTTCGATATGCGCCGTCATCGGCAGCGTAACGGTTTCGCGCGAAAGCTCCCCGCCGCAGACCATGCAGTAAACGACCGATTCATAGGACCCGGTCTCGGTGCAGCTGGGCTCTTTTTCGTTTTCTTTGACCGCAAAGCCTTCGTGATGGCCGAGCGCGTCCACGGTGACCGTCTCGCGGGACAGTTCCTCATGACAGACCGAGCAGTAAACGACGGAATCGTAGGATCCGGTCTGCGCGCAGGAAGGAGCCGTTTCGTTTTCCTTCACCGCTTCCGCGGCGGTATGTCCCATGGCTTCGGTCAGGATCGTCTCACGGGAAAGCTCGCTGTGGCAGTCACTGCAGTAGATCACGGAATCGTAGCTGCCGCCTGCCGTGCAGAGTGCGCCGACGACGTTTTCGATGACGGGATCGGCCGAATGGTGGCCGGTCGCAGCGTAAACGGTATGCTTTCGTTCGATCACTTCATGACAGGTGCTGCAGTAGACCACGTCGTCATAGCCGCCGTCTTCGGTGCAGCCGGCAGCCCGTTCATTTTCCCGGACGGCAGGCAGCGGAGCATGTCCGCCCGGAACCGTTTCCGGCAGAGCGATGCCGCACTCCCGGCAGTAATATTCAATAATCCCGTCTTCCAGGCAGGAGGCTTCCCGCCGGACGTGGGCGTGCTCAAAATCGTACTGATGCGGTCCTTCGGGATCGCCGTTCCAGAGCAGGAGCAGTTCTTCGGGACCGTAATCTTCCGGCGTGTCAAGGGGCTTGCGCTTCAGATCCGCGACCATGGCTTTGACCGGGAACCAGGGAGAATCTTCGGAAAGATCCGCCCCTGAGACGACGGTCACCACCAGCGCGCAGACGCCCAGAACGGCGGCGCCGCCCCGCAGGGCCGAGCCGAGCAGGTTCCGCAGCCAGGAAAAACGGGCGCGTTTTTGCCGTGCTTTTTTTCGAAGCGAGCGAAGATCTTCTTCTCCGGTCGGTGTTTCACCCTGGAAGATATTTTCCTCCCGTGCCGTCACCGAGGATTCCTGAAAAAAGGACACGTCAGGATACTCCGGTGTGTATTCCGGAGGAATATCGTGCTCCGGCAGGAGCGAGTATTCATCATATCGGATCTCTTCGTTGTCCATGCGTCTCCTTTTCCCGGGACCGCCCGGCAGAGCATAGGTGAAACCTTACAATATTATGAAGGAAATGTCCGCAAAAGTCAAACGGAAAATGCCGGTCCGGCGCGGCTTTTCTTGCTTTTTGCCCAAAGTATGGTATACTCCTCTCATATTCCCGAAGTCAGTCCCGAAAGGAGACGGTATGAAAGCAAAGCCGATAACAAAACAAGCCAGCCGGATTCTTTTGATCTTTCTGCTGGGGCTTTTCCTTTCTTCCTGCGCGATCCCGATGAAGGAGAGCGAATCATCGGCGGAAAAAACAACGCCGGCTGCGGCGGAACAGGAGACGGAAGCGCCTGAAGTTCCGGCCGAGCCGCGTCTAAAGTACATCGTCAATTCCGACAGCGTCCAGGAACTGATCTACGATTCGCTGGGGCAGGTCTGCAGGAGGATCACGAGGCAGATCGGGACGTCCGGCGATACAAGCTGGCTGGAGACGGAAACGGTCTTTTTCGATGCAGACGGCAATGTCACGGATTATCGGATCGAGGGCGTTCCCGAGGCCCAGCGGGATCCGGATCAGCAGATCCGCATGGAGGGGAAGCGGCTGATCAGGACCTCGAAAGACAGCACGGTCACATATGAATATGAAAACGGGCAGTTGGTCCTTTTCCTGATCAACGCGTCGTATTACAACGTCATCGCTCAGTATGAGAGGGACGGGAACGGACAGTGCGTCCGCAGGACCGTGCAGCAATACGAAACAGACGCCGCCGATCCGGAGAAGAAGACTTACTTCCCGGCGCAGGTCTATCAGTTCCGCTACGCGTATGACGAAGCCGGTCTGCCTCTGTATTCCTGGCAGGAGTCGGAGGACGGCGTGCAGACGTCAGCCTTCACCGTGTATTATTACGAGAACCATCCGGCGCGGCAAAAAGAGGCGGCGGGCCGGCTGAAGGCGGTGCTGAGCAGTGATTCCGTCACGCTTCTGACCTGCGATCCGGACGGAACCGTCCGCCAGTCCGAGCGCCTGTATCTGGATGATCGGTGCGCAGGCAGCAGCACAGAATACGGTCAGGTCAAAGAAACGATCTCCTTCGACAGAAACGGTGATCTGCTTCTGTACCGCCGGGAGGGCGATCCGAACGGCGAAGACGGGATCTGTGAGATCTCGGGCAATCAGCTGACGAGAGACGTTTTCCGCCTGACCTACCGTCAGGGACGCGTGAGTGTCTCGAAACTGAGCATAAGCTACGGCAATGACACCGTGCTGAACCGGGATATCGTCTATTCGATGGATTCCTTCGGCCTTTATGAAAAAAGGAATCTTTCCTGGTATCTGACGAAACAGGGGGATCCGGACGGAGAAAAACAGAGCGCGCCCGGATTTACCGATTCGGAAGAAAAGTTCGTCTATCTTTACGAAACACAGCGTTTTCCGCTCTGGTCCTACCGGGTCAACGAAAAAGGAGAACCGGTCAGGGACAGTTTCGAGCTCTATATCTTTGAATAATACAACAATTACCGGTTCTGCCGGATGAAGGAGAAAAATATGCCCAAGAGACATCTGACCAATCTGACGATCCTGCATTCCAACGACATGCACGGCGATTTCCTGCCCAAGACCGATGCGGACGGAAAGGAGAGCGGCGGCCTGCCCCGGCTGTCCGGCTATATCAACCGGGAACGCGAAAAGGGCGGGAACGTCCTGTACGTGAACGCGGGCGATATGTTCCGCGGTTCCATCATCGATTCGGAATTCGAGGGCCTTTCCACCATCGACCTGATGAATGTGCTGCGGCCGGACGCGACGACCGTGGGCAATCACGAGGTCGATTACGGCCTCGCGCATCTGCTCTTTCTGGAAAAATGCGCCAAGTTCCCGATCATCAACGCGAATTTCTTCATCACCATGAACAACGCCAGGCTGTTCAAGCCGTATCTGAACGTGGAGATCGGCGGGATGAAGATCCTTTTCATCGGCATCCTGACGGAAGAAGTGCTGGCCTCCACGAGACAGGAGAAGATCATCGGCACCTTCGTGGACGTGAAGGCGGCGGCCAAGGAGGTCGGGATCATCTGCGACAATTACCGCACGACGCGCACGGATATGACGGTCTTGCTGACGCACATCGGTCTGGAGAACGATAAAAAGCTCGCGGCCGAGCTGGATCCCGACTGCGGTGTGGATCTGATCATCGGCGGACATTCCCATACCTTCATGGACCGGCCGGAAGTCGTGAACGGCATCCCGATCGTGCAGGCCGGCACGGGGACGGGCATCATCGGGCGCTGGGATATCGTATATAACACGAGGAAGCGGAAGATCGATTCGGCATCCTGGCAGTGCGTGCCGATCAACGAAGAGACGGCGCCGCCCGATCCGGTCATGGCCGAGCTTCTGGACAGCTACCGCTCCGAGACCGACAGCAAATACAAGCGCGTGGTGACCCGCTGGGCGCGGAAGCTGACCCACCCGTCCCGCGAGCAGGAGACCGAGATGGGCAACCTCTACGCGGACGCCCTGCAGTGGGAGAGCAGCTTCGATATCATGATGATGGGCTCCGGCTCGATCCGCAAGAAGGAGCTCGGTCCGATCATCGAGTATCAGGATATGCTGGAAAATACGCCGTTTGACGACAATCTCTGGATGCTGGAGGTGACCGGCGAGCAGTTCCGGCGCATCGTAAAGCACCTGATGCGGGATGCGGCCTGGGTCGGCGAGACGGAGTTCTACCAGTTCTCAAAAGGCGTGCACATCCGCTACAACAAGACCACCCGGACGCTCGAAGCGCTGGAATTCAAGGGAAAAGAAGTCACGGACGGCATGAAGCTGAAGATCGCGCTGCAGAACTATCACTACAAGAATTTCGACGAGTTCCTGGGCGTGCCGCTGGAGGAAGTGAAGAAGAACATGAAGCCGCGGGTGGTCGCCACCTCGGTGAACAACATCATTGAAGAATTCTTTGCTACGAACGACAACCTGGACGCTCACGTCGAAGGCCGCATCGAGCTGGTGGAGTAAAAGATGTGCGGCCCAACCGGCGGTTTTCAGAACAGATCGCTGTGAGCGCCGGTGCGGATAAGCCGCAGGATCAGGATATCTTGATAGATCTTGTAAACAAGCAGCCAGTCCGGCTCGATATGACATTCCCGCATGTCTTTATAGTTTCGGGAATTGGCAAGTGCGTGGTCTCGGTATTTCTCCGGCAAAGGCTGTTCGTTGACAAGATAATCAAGCACGGTCTCCAGCTTTTTCGGATCACAGCCGCGTTTCACAGCGAGTTTATAGTCGCGTTTGAACTGACCGGTAAATTCAATCCTCAGCATTCAATGCCTCCATGGCTTCCGAGACGGAAGCAAAAGGTCCGTGCGTGACTCCGCTCTCGGCATCATCCATGGCAGCCAGAGTGGTCTGATAGGAAATATCTTCCCGGATCATAAAAGGAATTGCTTTTTCGCGAAGCATCTGACGCAGAAAGATGTTGACAGCTGTGGACAGATCCAGTCCCATATTCGCCAGCATTTCTTGGGATCTTGCTTTTACCTCGGCATCAAGGCTGATATTGGTAGGTACTTTAGTCATGGAAATCACCTCTTGATGAAAATCATATCATAAAACGGAACAAAACACAACACAAAACAAACACAATATGCGCTTGATATGCGCAGAATAAGCGGGAAAAGGACTGACAAGATGAAGCAATACCCGATCTTAAAGAACAAATGGTTCCTTTACCTGACTGAATTTTTCGCGGGCGTCTCCGTGATGGCCGTCGAACTCGGCGCGAGCAGGCTGCTCGCGCCGTATTTCAGTTCCTCTCAGATCGTCTGGACGATCATCATCGGCGTGATCATGATCGCGATGGCGCTCGGCAACCTCTACGGCGGCCGCGCGGCGGACAAGGATCCGGATCCGGCCAGACTGTACCGGCGCATCCTGATCGCGGCGGTCTGGATCGCGGCGATCCCGGTGGCGGGCAAATACGTGATCTTAGGCGTTTCCGCGCTGCTGGTCCTGGCGGTGGACGTAGGCTTTCTGATCTGGGCGGCTTTTGCAAGCTGCCTGATCGTCTTCGTGTTTCCGCTCTTTCTGCTCGGCACGGTCACGCCCTGCCTGGTCAAGGCGACCGTGGAAAGTCTGGATGAAGGCGGCCGCACGGTGGGACGGCTCGGCGCCTGCAACACCGTCGGCAGCATCCTCGGCACCTTCCTGCCGACCTTTGTAACGATCCCGACGGTCGGCACGTCCGCGACCTTCCTGATCTTTGCCGGCATCCTGCTGGCAATCGCGCTCCTCTTTTTCATCAGCTCGAAAATCAGAAAGCCCGCGCCTTACGTGGCGGCGGGGCTTTTCGTGCTCTGCGCTGTTTTCGGCCGCAGCGATTCCTTCGCTTTCTGGGAAAAAGACCTGGTCTATGAAGGCGAATCCGTTTACAACTATCTGCAGGTGAAGGAGGATTCACGCAGCGTGATCCTCGCCACGAACGTGCTCTTCGGCGTGCAGTCCGTTGCCATGAAAGATGGCGGCCTCACCGGGATGTACTACGACTTTGCACTGGCAGCCCCGGTGATGGCGCAGAAGGAAACGCCTTCCGTGCTGGTGCTCGGCAACGGCAGCGGGACCTTCGCGTCCCAGTGTGTGCGCTATTTCCCGGGCTGCGCGGTGGAAGGCGTGGAGATCGACGGAAAGATCACGCAGCTGGCGGAAAAGTATTTCTCCCTGCCGGCCGAGGTAAAAGTGACGGAATATGACGGCCGCGCCTACATTCAGACCGTGCAGGAAAAATACGATGTGATTATGGTGGATGCGTATCAGGACATCACGATCCCCTTTCAGATGTCCTCCGTCGAGTTCTTCACGCTGGTGAAGGAGCACCTGACGGAGGACGGCGTGATGGTCGTGAATATGTCCATGGCATCCGACGGGGAGGGGAGCATCAACCAGTATTTAAGCGATACCATTGCTTCGGTCTTCCCGTATGTGGCGACGGCGGAGGTGCCGTTTTCCACGAACCGGGAGCTTTTTGCCTGCGTCAAGGCGGAGCCGGCGGGGCTGCTGGCTGAGGGCCTGGGCCGCGTGGAAGAGCCGGAGCTGAGCAACATGATGCAGCGGGTGGCTGCCGGGATCAAAAGCTACGCGGGCGGGACGCACATCCTAACGGACGACAAAGCGCCGGTGGAAGTCCTCGGCATGCGGATGATCGATTCGCTGATCTACGAAGAACTGAGCTACTTTAAGCAGATTTTTCAGGAACAGGGACTGTCCGGCCTGCTGAAGAGCCTGGGGATATAAAAGATCCCTCGCTGACGCTCGGGATGACACAGGAGGAATGCCCGGAATGACATGGGCCGTGTCATCCTGAACGCAGGCCGAGACGGTAAAAGATTCGTACCGTGTCATCCTGAGCGAAGCTGCGAAGCAGCGAAGTCGAAGGATCTTTCATCCGAAAGGCATATGACATCAGGGGCGGTATCAAAACCGCCCGTTCAGTTTTTTTGTTACATTTTTCTTTGGATTACGACGGTATAAATAAAAGTACTTTTTTTGAGAGCAAAGGGGGAAAACAAATAATGAAAAAACCGCTTGTCATGGCATTGATTATGGGAATCATTATAGGTACGTCCCTGTCCGCCTCTGCACAGACGGAAACAGCAAGGATCCCGCAGGAAGTACAGGAATATGCAGAAGGGAAGGCTTTCGAACAATTCCTGAATGCCGCTCCGGTTCTGGGCTTTCCGGAGACAGTAAAGTTTTCTGAACTTGTTTTAGGGGAAGGCTTTCCGGTCTATCGCATCAAGGGAGATCTGTCTTCCGACAAGCTGGAAGAACTCCTGATTGAACCGGAAAAGTGGACGTATTTTATTGTGCTGCCGAATGGGGATACTCTCGCACAAATTGAAGTGTTCAGATCGATACAGGGGGACCTCACTTCATCCGGAGGCGGTATTACAGCAAAATACGGCGAATGTGTCAATAAAATGCGGGAACTGATACGGAAATCCAACGGAGAGGGAGATCTGAAGCTTATTTCATATGGCGGCGGTTCTCAGCAGTTGCTGTACTATTCTTTTAACGGAGATGAAAGGGTTCTGGATTTCAGCATGGTAATTTATTCTGATATCAAGTTGGATGACATTACCGATTACCGTCAGCTTCCGACCGGCCGGGAAGCCATACAGGGACTGAAAAATGCACAGGAATATATCCGCCAGGAGAAGGAGAAGAACGGCGGGCAGGAGCTGTACGGCGGTACGGATCTGCAGCTTTCTCTCCATGAATACACGCCGGCTCCGAATAACAGTTGGATCATTGTCGCTGTGGCGGCTCCGCTGCTGGTTGTTGGGGCACTTTTCCTTTGGGGAAGAAAGAAAAAAGCAGGTACTGCATCCGTGAAGGCATAAGCGATTTCTCGTGTGGGCCGGAATGTTGCCGGGTCGGAAATGGATACTTTCCGGCCCGCTTTTTCAACTTTCTGTTACATTCCCTTCCGGTTTACGACTGCATAGGTGAAAGCGCTTTTATACCGGACCATGCCGCGTGAACGTGACGGGACATGATTCGGAGAAAGAACGGGGAGAAAACTTGAGATGAAAAACGATAAATCAATAAATCCATGGATCCGCCGAATCTGCGCGGGCCTGGCGCTGGTGCTGCTGGTAGGCGGCTCCGTCTGGATGATCAGCCGGCAGAACCGTATAAAGCCGAAAAACGAGGAATCGATTGGCATGACAGAAAAAACTGATAATATCACGGCAAGGGAACAGACAGGAACGACAGCAGAAATGCAGCCGGAAAGTCTGGAAGACCCGATCCCGGCGGATCCGGCAGTCAAGGCCGTTCTGCTGGCGGAGCCGGAGTATCCGGAAGAGTGGGCCTGGAATAAAACATCCGGGCGTAAGGGAGAACTGCCTCCGGGATTTGTCCGCCGCCAGGCGGGCGTGGAGACGGCGGATCTTTTCCGCAGCTATTTTGCCGACATGATGCTGCTGCTTTTATCGGAGGAGGATCAGCAAAACGCCGTCATGTCTCCGGTTAATATCTTTATGGCGACGGCTATGCTGGCCGAGGTCACGGGGGGACAGACGCGGCAGGAGATCTTAAATGCGATGGGCGTCGGCAGCCTTTCCGAACTGCGAAAGCAAGCGGCTGCGCTTTGGGGGATGTGCTATCGGGACGATGGACAGGAAAAGCTTGTGCTGGGCAATTCCCTCTGGTTATCCAACGGTCTTTCGTACCGGGAGAGCGCGGTCAAAAGTCTGGCGGAACATTACTATGCCTCCTCCTTCCGG
This sequence comes from Lachnospiraceae bacterium, assembly GCA_017619975.1. Taxonomy (GTDB): domain Bacteria; phylum Bacillota; class Clostridia; order Lachnospirales; family Lachnospiraceae; genus UBA6987. The sequence goes on from JAFZRH010000019.1 coordinate 10,528, forward strand.
GGACAGATGGGCTCGGAAGAATACGATCAGCTGCTGCGGGAATGGTTGAGTGCCATGACCGGGGACCTGCTGAAAGAGCAAGCGGCGTCGGAACATCTGGATCCAAACTGCGTACTGGCTTTAGCCGGCACGATTTGGCTGCAGACGAAATGGGCAGATATGAACTGCTTTGATCCGGAGCAGACTGCCGATGCCGTTTTCCACGGCGCCAGGGGGGATGAGACGGTTCCTTTCATGCATCAGGAAAGTGCTGCCTGGGAATGCTGGTGCGGAGAAAATTACAGGATGGTCCGTCTGTCGACAGGACAGGGAGCCGCGATCTTCTTTCTGCCGGATGAAAGTGTCAGCGTGACGGAAATGATGGCTTCCCCCTCCTTCCGGGAGTATCTGGCCAACAGCAATCAGGGGACGGTGGAAGGAATGTCGGTGATCGAGGCAAAGGTCAACCTGAGCGTTCCGAAGCTGGACATCAACGCTACCCAGGATCTGATCGGCAGCATGAAGAAACTGGGTATGGAGAGCTGTTTTGATCCGAAAACAGCAGATTTTTCGCCTTTGCTGGATCTGCCCGGTACGCACGTGGATGCGGCAACGCAGAGCTCCCGTCTGATGATGGATGAAGAGGGGATTTCGGCGGCTTCCTATGTACTGATTACGGCGGCCGGATACCCGCCGGAAGAGGAGATCGAGATCAATATGGTGATCGATCGGCCTTTCTTCCTGCTGGTCACCGGTTACGCTGCCATCCCGCTCTTTGCTGCCGTCGTGAATACTATAGAACCGTAAAACGTTCAGAAGATAAGGAATATCAGATCAGACCGGAAAAATTTCCCGGTCTGATTTGTATTTTCAAAAAAATCTGTTACAATTTTCTGCAGAATACGACTTTGTTATTGAAAGCGCTTTTCTCCGGAGCGCGCCGCGTGAACGTGACGGGGTACGATCCGGGATAAGAACGGGAAGGGGACTTCCGTGGAAGACAGACAGATTACAGAACTGTTCCTGAAAAGGGATGAGGAGGCGATCCGTGCGGCTCAGACCGCTTACGGAGCGTACTGTCTGTCCATTGCCCGGCGGGTTCTCCGCAATGAAGAAGATGCCGAGGAATGCGTGAACGACATGCTGCTGGCAGCCTGGAACAGCATCCCGCCGAACGAGCCGGAAAATCTGGCACATTATCTGGGTCGGATCGTAAGGCGCATCGCGATCGACCGTCTGCGGAAGGAAACCGCTTTAAAACGGGGCGGCAGCGAGGCTCGGGTCGCCCTGGACGAGCTGGAGGAAATGCTCGCGGCAGCCGGCACGCCGGAAGAACTGCTCGAAAAGAAGGAACTGGCCGCTGCGGTGAGCGGGATACTGAGGAACTTCAAAGAGGCGGAACGGAACATTTTTATCCGCCGCTACTGGTTCCTGGACACGGAAGCCGAGATCGCGGAGCGCTACGGCATCAGCCGGGGGCAGACCGCCATGATCCTGTCCCGCGGCCGGAAAAAGCTGGCAGCCGCCCTGAAAAAGAAAGAGTGGATCGAATGAAAAGCGATAAATTGATGGATGCTATCACGGAAATCGATGAGGACCTGTTGACGCAGGCCGAAAAAGAACCGACAAAAAAAGAGCGGGCGGCGGCGGGAAGGGTGATCCCGTTTTCTCCCGCCTGGATCCGCCGGGTGTGCGCGGGGCTGGCTCTCGTGCTGCTGGTAGGCGGTTCGGTCTGGATGATCAGCCGGCAGAGTACTGTGCGGCAGGGGAGCGAAGAAACAACGGCCCCGTGGACGGAAACGGTCGGCGTGATCACCGGAGGAGAGACCCAAACAAAGACGGAGATTGATCCGTCCGGAGTCATCGCCTTCGGAGGCAATGATCTGGCAGGATCCGAAACATCGGAATCAGCGGAGACTTCTGCTCTCGGAGCAACGGAGGGAGGTACGTCGGCAGGTTCGGAGGATCCGGCATGGAAGGAGGCTGCACTGGTCCGGTTCGAATACCCGGAGGAATGGCCTTTTGATGAAAGGTATGGCGGGATCATGCCGAGGCTCATCCGGACGACAGCCGGCAAAGAGACGGCAGACCTGTACCGCAGCTTTTTTGCGGATATCATCCTGAAGCTTCTGTCCGACAATGAGCAGGATAATTCCGTTATGTCACCGGTCAATGTTTTTATGGCTGCCGCCATGCTGGCGGAGATCAGTGGCGGAGAAACGCAACAGGAGGTCTTAGACACGCTGGGGGTCGGCAGCCTTTCCGACCTCAGGGACCAGGCAAAAAAGCTCTGGGGGCTCTGCTACCGGGATGACGGACAGGAAAAGCTCGTTCTGGGCAACTCCGTCTGGCTTTCCGATGCGCTGACTTACCGGGAAGATTCCGTAAAACAGCTGGCGGAATCGTACTATGCATCTGCTTTCCGGGGCGAAATGGGCTCGGAGGCCTACAATACGCTGTTCCGCAGCTGGCTCAACGAGATGACAGGAGGCCTTCTGAAAGAACAGGTGGAATCGATGTGCCTTCAGCCCTTTGTAACGTTTGCCCTGATCAGTTCGATCTGTCTGGAAACACACTGGACCGCGCCGTTTGACACGAAGGAAACAAAATATGAGGTATTCCACGCTGCGCAGGGTGAGCAGACCGCCCTCTTTATGAACCAGAAAGAGGCGGCGCGGTATTATGTCTGCGGCGAGAACTATCGGATGATACGACTGCAGACGTATCAGGGCTATGTCTGGCTCTTCCTGCCGGACGAGGGCGTAAGCGTGGCCGACATGATGCAGACGGAAAGCTTTCGGGACTGGCTCGCCCACACGAATCGGGATGATTTCGAAGGGCTTGAGACCGTGTCGGGGTCCATCAACGTCAGTGTTCCGAAGCTGGATATCGATGCGTCGCTGGATCTGATCGACAGTCTGACGGCGCTGGAGATCCGGAATGCTTTTGATCCGGGGAAAGCGGATCTTTCGCCGCTTCTGGGCGGATCCGGCGGGTGCATCGATTCTGCTGAGCAGAAATCCCGCCTGGTGATGGATGAAAACGGGGTGGAAGCGGCTTCGGTCGTTGCGATGTCGATGGCAGCCGCAGCGCCGCAGGCCCCGGAGTTCGACTTCGTTCTGGACCGGCCGTTCTTCCTGCTGGTCACCGGCCCCGAGTCCGTTCCGCTCTTTGCCGCGGTGGTCAACAGCATAGAACCGTGAAAAGCCTAGGAGAAAATCATGCGTAAAATATTCAGTATATTGCTTATCCTTACCCTCCTGATCTGCCTGTCTGCGGGCTGCGGCGCGTCTGAAAACGGGACGGATCCGGCGTCGAAGACGCCTGTGACGACCCAGCAGGATCAGCCGGGGGAGACCGTGCCCGGCACCTCGGAAACCGAGCCAAAGCAGATCGCCGAGATCCTGGATAAAGACGGCAAGCTTCTCGCCCGGATCGACGGACGGGCGAACGCCAGCGCGGCGGATGCCGGCATCTTTTACAGCATCTTCGTGCAGGGAGAATACGAATTTACCGCCACGGCGCAGTACCGCTTCTTCCGCCTGTCAGACGGGAAGGATTTCCTTTTAGGCACGCTGGAGGATCAGGGCTACGAGGCCGTCTATGCCCGCACAGAACTGGACGGGATCGTCTATGCGCTGGCGCTGACCGGCAATCCTTTTGATTCCGCGCCGGATGCGCTCTGGCTGCTGGCCTTCGATCCGGTGCGCGGGACCATGAACAAGATCCGCGTTTCCGAAAACCCCTCCCCCTACGCGGCCATGACGGCGGCAGACGGCAAGGTGCTGGTCATGGTCCACGAGCTGGGTGCGCCGAAGCGCGACTTGGTCTTCGAATTCGATGCCGCCTCCGGCGCGCTGAAGGAGGTCCTGTCCTTTTCTTCCGAAGGCAGCCGCTGCGAATCCCTGCGCGGGGTATATGCGGACGGAGAGAAGCTGTACCTGCTGAGGCTTTTAGTGGAAGGCGGCAATCCGGAGGAACTGGTTCTTGACGTCTATGACGGCGCGTACGGGAAGCTCTCCGAGCGTCCTTTAAGCGAACTTATCTTTTCGGAAGACTATGCCGGGATCACCTCGCCGGGCGATGAAAAAGCGGAGCTCGGCATGATCGTGAGCGGCTTCGCCGTCCGGGAAGGCCGGTATCTGTACTATGAAAACTTCGGCGTCACGCGGGCACTGCTGGATCTTGAGACCGGCCGGAACCTGTTTGCGAAAGACGATAACTACGCCCTCTCGGTCGGCGGGGGGAAGAAGCTGTTTTACTTCTTCGATCTGGGCCAGGCAGAACCGGGACAGGCCGTGCAGGGGCTTTATGATCTGAAAGACGGGGCTGTCGAAAGGATCGCCATAGCGCCGCCGGACGGACGCGCGATGATCCGCAGCCTCTCGGTCTCTCCGAACGGGACCCGGCTGATCCGCTTTTCGGACAGGGAGCTGCGCGATCCCGGCACGAACGCGCTCGTGATTTGGACGGAGCCGTAAAAACCAGGTCGGCTGCAGCAAAAGAGAGAAAAGATCCTTCGACTCGCTTCGCTCGCTCAGGATGACACGTTTTTGCAAGGCGCTTCGCTCGCTCAGGATGACACGGCCCGTAGTTTTTAAGAGCTTCTTGTTTCTTTCCGCTAAAAGCGGTATAATCTTACCCGGAGGCGAAAGCTCCGGGTTTTTTAGTTTACTTAAACGAGGAGAAGCATATGGAACGGAAAAATGCATGGCTGTCTTATGACAAGAAGCAGAAGAAGGAACTGACGGCACTCTGCGAGAACTACCGGAAGTTCATCAGCAAAGGCAAAACGGAGCGCGAATGCGTGGAGCTGGCCGTCGCGGAAGCAAGACAGGCCGGTTATATCAGCCTGGCGGAAGCGAAGGCCCTGGGCCGGAAACTCGTCCCGGGCGATAAAGTTTACGACGACATCATGGGCAAGAGCCTGGCTCTCTTTACCGTCGGCACCGAGCCCTGGGAGAAGGGCATGAACATCCTGGGTGCCCACATCGATTCCCCGCGCCTGGACATCAAGCAGAATCCTTTATATGAAGACACCGATCTGGTGCTGATGGATACGCACTATTACGGCGGCATCAAGAAATATCAGTGGGTCACCCTGCCGCTGGCCCTGCACGGCGTGGTCGCCAAGAAAGACGGGAGCGTGGTAAAGGTCGCCATCGGTGAGAACCCGAAGGATCCGGTCCTGTGCATCACGGATCTGCTGCCGCATCTGGGCGCGAATCAGATGACCAAGCCGGCTGCCAAGGTCGTGGAAGGCGAGGATTTAAACCTCCTGATCGGCGGAGAAAAGGTCGCGGAAGAGAAGGCCGAAAAGGGCAAGGATCCGAAAGCCAGCGTGATGAAGAACATTAAAGATATTTTACAGAAGACCTACGGCATCGAGGAGGAAGATTTCCTCTCCGCCGAGCTGGAAGTCGTGCCGGCCGGTGAAGCCCGCGATCTGGGCCTGGACCGCAGCATGATCCTCGGCTACGGCCAGGATGACCGCATCTGCGCCTATACCTCCCTCGAAGCGATGCTGAAGGTGGAAGCGCCGAAGCGCACGAGCTGCTGCCTGCTGGTCGATAAGGAGGAGATCGGCTCCGTCGGCGCGACGGGCATGCACAGCCGCTTCTTCGAGAACACCGTCGCGGAGATGATCGCCCTGACGGAAGACTACTGCGACTTAAAGCTGCGCCGGGCTTTGACGAATTCCCGCATGCTTTCCTCCGACGTGAGCGCAGGCCACGATCCGCTTTACCCGAGCGTGGATGAGAAGAAGAACACCGCTTATCTGGGCCGCGGCCTGGTTTTCAACAAATATACGGGTTCCCGCGGCAAGGACGGCAGCAACGACGCTTCTGCGGAATATCTGGCTTACGTGCGCCGCGTGATGGACGACGCGGGCATCTTCTGGCAGACGGCCGAGCTCGGCAAGGTGGATGAAGGCGGCGGCGGGACCATCGCTTACATTGCCGGCAACTACGGCATGAACGTGGTGGACGCGGGCATTGCGATCCTGAGCATGCACGCGCCGTGGGAGGTCTCCAGCAAGGCCGACATCTTCGAGGCCACGAAGGGCTACGAAGCCTTCCTGAAAGCGGAATAAAGACGTATGTACAAGACAGCGGGCGGCAGAAGGTGCCGCCCGCTTTTTGCGTTCTGTTTCTTTCGTCTTCAGAACGGCTTTAAATCCATGTCCTCCGTGCAGCTGACGAAGAATTCCGCCAGCAGATCGATGCAGTCCCGGATATCTTTCAGGGAGCCCACCTCGTTCGGGTTGTGCATGTAGCGCAGCGGGATCGAGACCAGGGCAAACGGGACGCCGATCCCGGTCCGGTGCATGGTGTCGCCGTCGGTGCCGGTATGGCCGCCGGCCGCTTCGATCTGAACTGCCATGTTCAGCTTCTGCGCGCAGGCTTTCAGCAGCTCGTTCAGTTTTTTGTGGATCGACGGATTGTTGCAGAGCACCGGGCCTTTGCCGACGGAGACGTCGCCGTTTTCCGCTTCGCTGATGCCGCAGTTGTCGGAGGTGTAGGTCACGTCTACCGCGATCGCGATATTCGGCTTCACGCGGGACGCGGAAAAATACGCGCCGTTGCCGGTCGTTTCTTCGCCGGTCGTCGTAACGGCGTAGCAGCCGACGGCCGCGCCTCTTGCTTTCGCCTTCGCAAGGGCTTCCATCACGATATAGGCGCCGATCCGGTCGTCCAGTGCGCGGCCGCTGATGCATTCGTTCAAAAGTTCCCTCACGTCGGTGTCGAAGGTTATCGTATTGCCGAGCTCCACATGCTTTAAGGCATCTTCGCGGTCCTTTGCGCCGATGTCGATCCTGAGATCGGAGACCTTCAGCTCGCTGTTTTTGGCGATTTCTTTGGAACTGGCGACCGCGCCGTACAGGATCCCGTTCTTTGTATAGACGCGTACCTTGTGGCCGGGATAGGTCGAAGGATAGACGCCGCCGATCCGCTTTACCATCAGCGTTCCGTCGCTGCCGACAGCGCTCACCATGAGTCCGATCTCGTCCGCGTGGCCCGCGATCAGCACCTTGAAAGGCGAATCCGGGTTGACGACGGCTGTCACATTGCCCAGTTCATCGACCGTCACGCGGTCGGCCTTGTCCTGCATATAGTCGAAAAACTTCTTTTCCACTTCCGTTTCACTGCCGGAAACGGAACCGGTCGACAGGACATCAAACAAAAATTCTTTATTCATCGAATACTCCTTTCTTCAGTCGGCAGACCGCGGTCCTCAGATCCCGTTTACGATCCGGATATAGGCTTCCTTCGGGATCATCGGGGTCTCCAGCCGTGCGATGGTCTCCGGGGAGAGGGAGAGACTGCGGCCGTATTCTTCCCCGGCTTCTTCAAAGGCCGCCAGCAGCGGGTCGGCGACGACGGCAGCGGCCGGAACGTTCAGCATCGGCGTCTCCGGCACGCAGACCATCGTCAGGTTGCCGAAGCATTGCCGGCACTGCATCCGCAGAGCGTCAAAATTGCCTTCCCAGTCCGGAAAACCGCAGCCGCAGAGGACCAGCGTATGCTTCTTTGAAAAATCCACCAGCGCTTCATGCCGGACGGTCCCGTCTTCCTCCTGAATCATTTTCATCTTGAGCAGCGGGATGGTCCGATCCAGCAGGGCCTTTAAGTGTGAGGGCATGCCGTAGCAATAGAGCGGGAAACTCCACAGAATGAGATCCGCCTCCCGGTACAGATCCAGAATCCCGTTCTGATCATCCCCGATTACGCAGCGGCCGTCCATGTTCTGCCAGCAGCCGAAGCAACCGCTGCAGGGCGCGATCTTTTTTTCGATCACGTTGATGATGCGGACTTCGTGCTCCTGTGTCTGATTCAGTCCTTTGAGAAAACGGTCCGTCATCCGGAAGGTATCGCTTTTCTTTTTCGGACTGCCGTTCAATACCAGAATCTTCATAAACATAATCTCCCCAAATAACGTTCCTGTGTCTTTCTCATATATACCAGATCACGGTTCGAAATACAAGGCCGGGGACTTCGCAGGCTCCTCGTTTTTTCTTGCAATTCCGGCTTTTCTTCGTTACAATAGATCCACAGAAAGGCGGAACCTCCCGCCGGAAACGAAAACGAATCAGCCGCCTTAAAAACTGCGGCACTTTTTCCGTATCGGAACCATCGGAAAGGAAAAGAAGATCATGAAGAAGGAAATGAAGAAGAATCTCTGCTGGCTGCTTTGCCTGCTGCTGGCCGCCGTCGGCGCGCTGGCCGGGGCGAACGCCATCCGCCATGCGAACGGAAGCGTTGAGATCACGAGCGGCGTGATCGAGGCGAATACGAATGAAAAGACGATCGGCAGCATCTATTATGAGCTTTACGTGCCGGCCGGCGCGAGCGAGACGAACAAAGCGCCCGGCGTGCTGCTTCTGCACGGCTATCAGAACGATCACGAGACCAACGCGGCCTACGCGATCGAGCTGGCGCGGCGCGGCGTGGTGGTCATGTCGATCGACGAATACGGCCACGGCTGGACCGAGCCGGGCTTAAAGGAGCGCGGCTACGTCAATCACAGCGTCAAGGTCAATTTCGGCGAGGAGAGCGTGGAGGCAGGGACCTTTAAGAAGGCCGGCGGCCCCGTCCGCTACCGGATCATGATGAACTTCTCCAACTTAAGCTTCTTCAACGATTATTACTCGAAGGATGAAGCCGGGGGCGCGATCACGGATTCCTCCTGCGGCGGCATTGCGGCTTATGCGGTCCTGGCGACTTTGCCGATGGTAGACGATACGAAGCTGGGCGTCTCCGGCCACTCCATGGGCACCTGGTCCAGCTGGAGCGTGGCGGCGGCATACGCGGGCAGCGGCATCGAGCCGAAGGCGGTGGTCCTGCAGTGCGGCGAGCTTTTCCGCGAGTCTGTCTACAGTGAATCGCAGAGCCTTTTCAGCGCGCCGATCCATTTCAACAACGTCCTGCTTCTGCAGGCCAAATGGGACGAATTCAGCTATTTCCGCGATTATAAAAAGATCGTGGACGATAACGTCCTGCACAGCGAGCTGCGGGCGGAATTTTTGGGCACGGACGCGGAAAAGACGGCCTGGAACACGACCTTCGGCAGCTTTGCGGACGGCTCGGCCCGCCGCATGGAGCTGCTTTATACCAACCACCGCCTGACCACGCACAACGAAAAAGGTTTAGCCACCGCGCTGGACTGGTTCGCCACCGCGTTAGGCTATGAGAACAAGATCCCCGTGACGGATCAGGTCGCGATGGGCAAGGAATGGCTGGTGCTGCTGGCCATGCTGCTGACGATCGGCGCGATCCTGCCGTTAGCGGCGCTTCTTTTGGAGACGCCTTTCTTCGGAAAGATCCGCCAGCCGCTGCCTTCGAAGGCCGGCATCAAATCCGGCAAAGCCTGGTGGAAAGGCGCGGTCATCACCATGCTGATCGCGGGCTTTACCTATCCCTTCATGACGCAGCTCGGCCACGGCCTGCTGCCGCTGCCGGAAGGCATCTTCCGCATGACGGTCGGCAACGGCTTCATCGGCTGGTACAGCCTGCTGATCCTGATCATGCTCGGGACCACCGTTTTCGGCTGGAAAAAGGCCAAAACAAAAGAAGGCTTTGAAGCCTTCTACGGGATCGGCCTGGGCACGGCGGACAGAAAAGAGAAGATGGGCTGGGGCCTGCTCGGCCGCTGCGCCGTGCTGGTTCTGTGCCTGGTCGGCATGGTGTATCTGATGACAGTACTCGCCCGCGCGCTCTTCGGACTGGATCTGCGCTTCATCTGGCCGTTCTTCAAGACCTTCAACTGGACGAGACTGGGACAGTTCTGCGTATACTTCCCCTTCTTCGCGCTGTTCTTTATCCTGAACAATTCGAAGATCATGGCTTCGCAGCGCACGGAGGCGGCGTACCTGCCCGGCGCGAAAGGCTTCTTTAACAGCTGGTGGCGCAGCGCCCTGCAGATGGTCGGAGGCGTGCTGATCATCGTGCTGATCGAGTACATTCCGTTCTTTCTGAATATCGGACCCGGCGCGGACGTGCTTTTCGGCTCCACCTTCGGCGGCCCGTTCATGTCGCTGCTGATCCTGTTCGTGCCGCAGGTGCTGGTCTTCAGCGTCATCTGCACCTACTGCTACCGGAAGACCGGCAGCGTCTATACCGGCGCGCTCACGGTTGCGGCGCTGGCGGCCTGGATCGTGACGGGCGGCTCGTCGATGCTGTAAGGCGTATGAAACAGCCTTTTGGGCGTCCGCCTCTAAGAAAAGAGGATATAAGCAAAACAGGAGCCGCGGCTCCTGTTTTATTATTCCGCTTTGCCTCAAGCGTTGTTTTTCAGCAGATCTTCCGCTTCCTCCAAAGGAATGCAGTCCGCGAACAGATCCGGCCACACCTCGTTGAAGTAGTAGGCGCAGGTGGTCTCCCCGCTCATATAGGGATTGTCAAAGGTGGAATTGGTCCCCTCGGGCAGGATCACGTGATAGCCCCGCTCAAAAGCGGATTTCACAGTCGCGTCGATGCAGAAATTTGTCTGCAGGCCTGCGATCATCAGGTCCTTGTCCCCGGATTCCTCCAGATACGCGGTAAAATCGCGGTTTCCGAAACAGCTGTTGATCTTCTTGACAAAGACCTTTTCCCCCTCGCGGGGCGCCACTTCATCCGCGATCTCAAAGGCTTCGTCCCCGACGGAAAAGCCGGTGCCGGGGCCGGCGTCATGCTGGACATAGAGGACCTCGGTACGATTCTCCCGGGCGATTGCGATCAGCTTCACAAGGTTTTCGATCAGACCGTGAAAGTTGTACAGTTCGTCGTCCATCAAGGCTTTCTGCATGTCGATCACTATCAGTTTCATGGTTTCCTCCCGTTGGTTTTTTCTTTCTCTCCGACGTCATAGCTGACAGACGCATCCGCTCCGGGTCAGTATAGCACAATCCGCCGTTTTTACAAGCTTTCTCGGGCGATCCGTCCCACGTTCTGCTGCGCGACTTCGCTGAAATACGCTGTCAGCAGTTCGATAAAATACTGGGAAAAAGCGGACAGATAGCGGTCGCTGCGCCAGATCAGCTGGACGGGATGCGTGACAGGCTTCCCATGATGATATAAGGGGAAAATGTTGATATCCGGCGGGATCTCTTTCAGACCGGCCAGATTCAGCTGGGTGGCGACGCAGGCGACGACCCCGCGCATGCACAGATCGAAGCCGATCTGTGTGTAGGTGCTGCTGATAGTGGCTTTCGGGATGATATTGGCTTCCTCGAAGAGTCCCCGGATCAGATCACCAAGACGGTTGTTGTAGAGGCAGAAAGGCAGTTCTCCGAAATCCCGGATCGAAGCCCGGCGGCTGCTTTTGGCCTTTATCCTGTCGGATTCGCTTCCGAAGTATTTTTGCAGCAGGCCGTCGGAAACACAAAGATACAGATTGTCCTCCATCAGAGGCGCGGCTGTCAGGACCGGGATCTCCTCCCCGGTAAGTGTAATTGCCATGTCGAGCTCCCCTCGGATCACGCGGGGGACCAGCTGCCGGGAGATGGAGTCCGTGATCCGGATCTCAACGTCCGGATAGCGTTCGTGGAACTGCGGCAGGATCGCGGGCAGGCAGCTGCTTAAGCGCAGGGTGCTCGCGCCGAAGCGGATCACGCCCCGGTCCTGTTTTTCAATATCCGAGATCCGGTTTTTCAGGTTTTCAAATTCGCGTGCCGCCGTTCGGGAATAGTTCAGAAACTGCTCGCCGGCGGCGGTCAGTTTCAGACTGGGCTTGCGTTCGAAAAGCCTGGCGCCGAGCTCCTCCTCCAGACGCAGAAGATGGTAGCTTAAGCTCTGCTGGGACAGAAACAGACGCTCCGCGGTCCGCGTCATGTTCAGATCCTTGGCCAGCTCAGAAAAATAAATCAGACTGTTCAGTTCCATAATTCACCCCACCGCAACAAAAAAAATTAGTAAAAAACACAAGAAGACTCTGTTTGAATTTTGTTATAAAGGATAGTATCATACAATCGGTAGAAAAACAAGACAGCATTTTCGAACTTAAAAGGCATCCTATGATCTCGTGATCATAAAATAAAAAAGGAGAAAACACCATGTCACCTGCATTAATTGCTCTGATCATCATCGCCGTGATGATCGCCCTCTTCATCTGGGAACCCTGGCCGATCGTTGCCACGGGCGTCGCCGCCTCCATCGCGTTCTGCTGGACCGGTCTGATCAAGCTCACAGACGTCCTCGCGGGCTACAACAGCACCACGATCGCCCTGCTCTGCGGCATGATGGTCGTCGGTGCCTCCCTGTTCCATGCCGGCCTCACGGAAAAGATCGGTGAGAAGATGGTCAAGCTGACCGGCAAGAATGAAAAGAACATCATCCTTGTGACCATGATCGTATCCTGCCTTTTAAGTGCTGTCTGCAGCAACATCGGCGTTATGACCGCCATGGCCCCGCTGGTAACGGCCATGTGCCTGGCTGCCGGCTTCGGTCCGTCCCGCGCTTTGATGGCGCTGCTCTTCGGTGCCCAGTTCGGCGGCTTCGTCACGCTCGTCGGCGTCGGCTCCAATGCCACCGCCAATGAAGTCATGACCCAGAACGGTCTGGAAGGCTTCGGCTTCTTCAGCATTACGCCTTTCGGTATCGGCGTCTGCATCCTCGGCACCCTGTATATCGTCCTGGTCGGCCGTAAGCTCCTTCCGGATACCGGCTATGTTCCGGAATTCGCCCAGACCGACAGAAAGCCTCTGGACAAGAGAAAAGCCATCATCTCCGTCTGCACCCTGCTGGCCGTCCTGGTCGTTATCGCCTGGAACCCGCTGCCTTCCTACATCCCGATGTGGGTCGCCGCCATCATCGGCGCGCTGATCATCGTGGCCACCAAGGTCATGACCTTAAAGGATGCCATCAAGGCCATCGACTGGAACTGCATGCTGCTGGTCGGCTCTCTGTCCGCCATCTCGCTGGGCGTTAAGAACAGCGGCCTCGGCGACATCGTTGCGCAGAAGATCCTGAACATTCTGGGCGAGAACCCCAGCCCGTTCCTGGTAACGACCGTTATCTTCTTCGCGGCTTCCCTGCTGACTCAGGTCATGTCCAACATCCCGACGATCATGCTGTTCATGCCCATCGCGATCTCGATCGCGAACCAGATCGGCGTCAACCCTTACCCGATCGCCATGACCATCACCCTGGCCGGCGCTGCCTCCTACGGCACCCCGTTCGCGGCTCCTCAGAACATGATCACCGTCGGCTGGACCCGTTACAAATTCATCGACTTTATCAAGATCGGTATTCCGATGATCTTCATCACCTATATCGCCGTCGTCGGCCTGATCCCGATCTTCCTGCCGTACTAAGCAAGGAGTTTGTATGAGCGAACTGTTAAAGGGAGCTTATGACCTGCACGTCCATACCGGCCCCGACGTGGTGGCGCGGAAATGCTCCGATCTGGAGCTCGCGAACCGCATGCGGGCCGCCGGTATGGCGGGCGGCGTCCTCAAAAGCCATTATCTGGATACGGCCGGCCGCGCCGGTCTGCTGAATGAACTGTATCCGGACCTCAATATCGTGGGCGGCATTGTTCTGAACCGTTCCGTCGGCGGCAACAATCCCTGGGCCGTCGAGCGCAGCGCGCAGGCCGGCGGCCGCATGCTGTGGTTCGCCACGCTGGAAGCCCGCGCCTATCCGGAATATCACCAGCGCAACAACCCGGTCAAACAGGATCTGAGCAGCTATATCACGGTCCTCGACGAGAACGGCCGCCTGCTGCCGGAAGTACTGGACGTGCTGGACGTGGCGGCCAAGTATCATCTGGTGACCGGGACCGGCCATCTGAGTGCGGAAGAAGGCATGCTCCTGGTCCGCGAAGGCCAGCGCCGGGGCGTCCAGATGGTCGTGACCCACAGCGAATTGCCTTCCAATCTGTATTCGAACGAGCAGCTGGCTGAGGCCGTGCGCCTTGGCGCTGTGATCGAGCACAGCTATATCACGCCTTACACCGACCGTGTCACATGGGAAGCGCTGGCGGAGATGATCCGCATCACCGGCTGTGAGAACGTGTTCCTGTCCACCGACCTCGGACAGCCCAAGAACCCGTATTTCGACGAAGGCCTCGAAGCCTTTGCACTGGAACTGATGAAGCAGGGGTTCTCGGAAGACGACATCAACATGATGATCAAGACCGTCCCGGCGAGACTGATTGCCGGCAACTAAATCACAGGTAAGGAGTATCAAATATGCCCTGGAAAATCTTATTACCGCAGGAAATCATGTCGGAAGGCCGCAAGCTGCTTGAGGATGCGGGCCACACCATCATCGACGGACGCGGCTTCGAGACCGAAGACGTGCTCGCGGATATGATCGAGCACAAGCCGGACGCGATGATCGTCCGCATCACCCCCATCACCCGTGAGGTGATCGAGGCGAACCCGAATCTGAAGGTGGTCGTACGCCACGGCGCCGGCTTTGACGCCCTGGACGTGAAGGCCTGCCATGACAACGGCGTGCAGACGCTCTATACCCCCGTCGCCAACTCCACTTCCGTCGCGGAGACCGCGTTCCTGCTGATGCTGGAGATGAGCCGCAACGTGCTCGTGCTGCGCAAGACCTGGGTCGACGAATTCTACAAGGCCAAGCTGAAGGTCCGCAAGAACACCTTAAGCGGCAAGACCCTCGGCATTATCGGCTGCGGCAACATCGGCTCCCGTGTTGCGAAGCGCGCGCTGGCTTTCGAGATGAACGTCATGTGCTACGATCCGTACAAGCCCGCGAAGGATTTCCCGGACGGCGTGGAAGTGGTTCGCGACCTGGACCGCATCTTTAAGGAGAGCGACTACGTTTCCCTGCATGCGCCGAACACCCCCGTCACCCGCAACATGGTGAACAAGGAGCGTCTGGCCATGATGAAGCCGACGGCCTTCCTGATCAACACCGCGCGCGGCGGTCTGGTAGTGGAACAGGATCTGTACGAAGCCTGCCGCGACGGCGTGATCTGCGGCGCCGGCCTGGATGCGATCCGTCAGGAACCGGTGGATCCGAAGAATCCGCTGCTGACCCTGGACAACGTGATCATCTACCCGCACATCGGCGGCAACACGAGCGAAGCCGCGCACCGCGCTTCCTACTTCTCCGCCATGGGCGTGCAGGAAGTTTACGAAGGGAAGAAGCCGACCTGGCCGATCAACGACATCGACTATGCGACGGCGAAGACCTACGACGACGTGAAGAAGCCGGACAGGAAGCCGGCCGGGATGTTCGAGTATTGATCTGATTCAGATCCAGGCAAAAGAAGAGGCCTGTGAAAACGATCGTTCGTTTTCACAGGCCTTTTTCCGGGGTTTATCCCGGCATGGCCGCAGCGTTTATTTCCACTCGATCTTTTTGCCGCAGTTCGGGCAGATCTTGGAACTGGAGCGGCGGATAAACTTGTGGCATTCCGGACAGCGTCCGAAGATCACCCAGAAGATCAGGTCCGCGGCGGCAATGCCGATCCCGATATAGGCGAAGAGATCCAGCTTCGTCGCTGCACTTAGGATGATGCAGATGAAGATCAGCGCAAAGCCTGAGAGCACGATGATTTTTGCGGTTTTCAGTTTCATGTCATTCCTCCTGTAAAAACTCCGCGCTGATCGGATCTGCCGGGGTTTGTTTTATTTCCACGCTTCTTCGTAGATGAGGCCGGTGGCGTTGATGGCGTTCTGTCTCCAGGCGGCCTCGTGCTTGGCACGGTCGGGATAGATGCCCTTGGCGTAATTGTTCAGCGTGCGGGTCTCGGCGGCAAATTTGTCCGCGACGGCTTCCAGAACTTCTTCGGCCATTTCGGGACGAATGACGACGACGCCGTCCGGGTCACCGACAATAATATCGCCGGGGAACACGACCTGGCCGCAGCAGGCGATGGGAACGTTGATCTCGCCGGGACCGAACTTCCAGGGACCCTGCGGAGTAACGCCCTTGGCATAGACAGGGAAACCGATGCTGTCGATCGCGTCTGCATCACGGATGCAGCCGTCGAGCACGAAGCCGGCAATGCCCTTGCTCTTGCAGTAGTTGAACATGATCTCGCCGCAAAGCGCGCGGCTCATGCTGCCGCCGCCGTCCAGAACGATCACGTCGCCGGGCTGAGCCAGATCCATGGCGTACTGAAGGAGCAGGTTGTCTCCCTCGGGAGCGTGGATGGTGAAGGCGGTGCCGACCATCGAGCAGTTCTTCAGGTAGCAGCGAAGATCACCGTACATGTTGAACATGCGGTTCATCATATCGTTGATGTTGCTGCTGGGGATGCCGCGGAATTTCTCAACAAGTTCGCGGTCGGGACGGTTGATCTCGGTGAAGATCCTTCTGCCGTACTTGGTAATGGCCATTGTGAATTCCTCCTGCGTATCGGTGAATGATTTTGAAAGATTGTGTTGTTTCACTGCATGCTTCTGCTGTCTTATAAAATATAATATTTGAGCGGTCTTGTCAAGCGCGGCCGTATGCTTTCAGGTTTTATTTATTCCTCCGGGCCGGCTCGCACAGCCGGCTGCTTTATGCTATAATAGGCGCCATGAAGAAGATCACCATAGCCTTAACAGCCCACGTGGACGCCGGCAAGACGACGCTTGCCGAGGCGATCCTGCATGCCTGCGGAGCGCTCCGGCAGCCGGGCCGGGTAGACCAGGGTTCGGCAGCGCTGGACAGCGCCGCACAGGAACGCGAGCGCGGGATCACCGTGTTCGCGGGCGAAGCCTGCCTGTCTTATGAGGGCACGGAACTGAACCTGCTGGATACCCCCGGCCACGTGGATTTCTCGCCGGAAACCGAGCGGGTGCTGGCGGCCGCCGACGCGGCGGTTCTGGTGATCAGCGGGCTGGACGGCGTGCAGGCGCATACGCTTTCCCTGTGGAAGCTGCTGGAAAAGCGCGGTCTGCCGGTCCTGCTTTTCGTCTCGAAAATGGATATGGGACGCCGGTCGGAAGAAGAGCTTTCAGGCGATCTGCAAAGGCAGCTTTCGCCGGCCTGTCTGCCGGCGGAAGAGCTGTTAAAGCCCGGCGAGGAGGCGGCCCTTTTGGAGGAAAGCCTTCTGGATCGTTTTCTGGCCGGCGGGGAATTGACGCCGGCAGACGGTCTGCGCCTGATCCGGGAAAGAAAAGCCTTTCCCGTTCTTTTCGGCAGCGGTCTCAAAGAACAGGGGATCCGGGAACTGCTGGATCTTTTAAAGCGCCTGGCGCGTGACTGGAGCAGCGAAGAAGAGCAGCCTTTTGCGGCCCGGGTCTATAAGATCAGCTATGATGAGAAAGGCACACGTTTGACGCACGTCAAATGTCTGGCGGGGCGTACCGGACCGCGCGGGGAGATCGTTTACCCGGACGGGCGGCCGGCGGAGAAGATCAGCCAGATCCGCCGCTATACCGGCTCCCGCTTTTCGCAGGAGGAGAGTCTGTCCGCCGGCAGTACGGCCGTGCTGACGGGGCTTTCCTTCACCCGGGCCGGAGAAGGGCTCGGGGCGGCGGAAGCGGCGGGGGAAACCTTCTTCGAGCCGGTGATGCGCTACTGCCTCATCCTGCCGGAGGGGCTGGCGCCGGAGCTGGCCATGCCGTCCTTAAAGCGGCTGGGCGAGGAAGATCCCAGCCTGCATTTACAGTATGTTCCCTCGCTGGGCCGAATCTTCGCGGATCTGATGGGCCCGGTCCAGGGGGAGATCTTAACGGATCTGATCCGGGAGCGCTTCGGCTGGCAGGCCAGCCTGGAGCAGGGCCGGATCCTGTATAAAGAAACGCTGACCGCGTCGGTGGAAGGCGTGGGGCATTATGAGCCGCTCAGGCACTATGCGGAAGTGCACCTGGCGCTGCTGCCGCTGGGGCGGGGCAGCGGGATCGTTTACGCGGATGCCGACGGCGGCGAGACGCTCGAGGGCGATATGCGCCGTCTGATCCTGGGGCAGCTCATGCAGAAGCGCCACCGCGGCGTCTTGACGGGCAGCCCGCTGACGGATGTTCAGATCATCCTGCTGGGCGGACGCTACCATGTCAAGCATACCGAAGGCGGAGATTTCCGCGAGGCGGCCTGGCGGGCCGTGCGGCAGGGCTTAATGGAAGCCCGCCGGCGCGGGAAGACGGTCCTTCTGGAGCCGTATATGGCTTTTGAACTTGTGGTCCCGGCGGACAAGACCGGCCGGGCTTTCAGCGATATCCGCGCGCGCTTCGGCGAGGCGGAGCAGACTCAGGACGGAGCGGGAAAAGGCGGTCCTGAGTCGCCGATGAGCTGCCTGAAAGGCCGGGCGCCGCTTTCCGCCATGCAGGATTACGCCGCCGTCGTGGCGGCTTATACCGGCGGGAAAGGGCGCCTCAAGACCTGGGCGGACGGCTATGACGTCTGTCATAACGCGGAGGAAGTGATCCGGGCGGCGGCGTACGTGCCCGAAGCGGACCGGGAGAATCCTCCGGATTCGATCTTCTGCAAAAACGGCGGCGGCTTCTCCGTGCCCTGGGATGAGGTGCCGGACTACATGCATCTGCCGTACCGGATGAAGGGGGGAATCTCATCCACCGCCTTCGGCGGTCCCCCTTCCCCAGAGGGGAAGGCTGTTTCACCCTCCCCCGGACGCGGGGGAGGGTGTCCGCCGCAGGCGGACGAGAGGGGGCGAACTGCCGGAAACGCTGCGCTCGACAAGGAGCTGGAAGCCATCATGCAGCGGGAATTCGGTCCGATCCGGCGGCCCGTCATCAGCAGCCGGAGCCAAAGCTTCGACGCGGCACCCTGGCGGGACCCGGTGGAGCTTTCCGGTCCCGGCGAGTATGTAGTGGACGGCTACAACCTGATTTTTGCCTGGGACGAGATGAAAAAGCTGACCGAAAAAGGCCTGGACTACGCGCGGGAACAGCTGGAGCGCCGCCTGCAGAATTTCGCGGCCTTCACCGGCCGGCAGATCCTGCTGGTCTTCGACGGCTACCGGGTCGCCGGCAGCAGCGGCTCCGAGGAGGCCAGAGAACCGCTGCAGATCGTTTATACCGGGGAAAATGAAACCGCGGACATGCATATCGAGCGGTATCTGACCGAACGGCGGGCAAAGAATAAAAACGACAGTCCGGCGGTGGTCAGCAACGATAACCTGATCCGCCTCTGCGTGATCCGCCAAGGCGGCCTGCGACAGCCCTGCGAAGCGTTCATTGCCGAATATGAGGAGGCAATGGCGCGCCTGGAAGAAATGACAGAAGGCGGAAAAAAGCCGCTCGGTGCACCTGCCTTGCCCTCTCCCGCGCAAGGCGGGGGAGGGGGTAAATAATCGGGCCGTCCTCTTTTCGCCCCCCACCGCCTCACTTCGTTCAGCACCTCCCCCCGCGTTCCCGGGGGGAGGCTTGAGAGGAAAAATATGATCATCCATCCCATCCCGCCGCTTTTTGATGCGGACAGCCGCGTCCTGATCCTCGGAAGCTTTCCTTCGGTCAAAAGCCGCGAAGCCGGCTTCTTTTACGGACATCCGCAGAACCGCTTCTGGAAGGTGACGGCCGCCCTTTTCGGCGAGCCGGTCCCGCAAAGTATCCCGAAAAAACGCGCCTTCCTTAAGCGGAACCATCTGGCCGTCTGGGACGTGATCCGATCCTGCGAGATCACGGGTTCTTCGGACGCGAGCATCAAAAACGTGACGCCGAACGATCTGAGCGTGATCTTAAACGCGGCAGATATCCGGCAGATCTTTGTTAACGGCAGGACAGCGGAAAAATACTACCGCCGTTATACGGAGCCGCTCATCGGGCGGCCCTGTGTCTGTCTTCCTTCCACAAGTCCGGCGAATGCCGCCTGTAGCATAGAGAAACTGACCGCCGCCTGGTAGGCGGTCAAGGAAGAGGTGAACCATGGAATTTGAAGCCAAAACGATACGCCTGAAAGACGGGCGGGAAGCGATCCTGCGCTGCCCCGGAGAAGAGGATATCCCGGGCATGCTCGAATATCTGTACGTGACGTCCGGCGAGACGGAGTTCCTTTTGCGCTATCCCGAAGAATGCGGCAAATATACTTACGAGGGCGAAAAAGCCCTCTTCGAAAGGATGAAGGCCTCACCGACGGATCTGATGCTGGCCTGCCTGGTGGAAGGCAAAGTGGCCGGAAACTGTCAGCTGACGATGAACACCAAGCTCAAGACCCGCCACCGCGGCAGCGTCGCCATCGCCCAACGGAAGGAATTCTGGAACCTGGGCATCGGCAGCGCCATGTTTGAAGAAATGATCCGCATCGCGAAGCAGCGGCCCTATCTGCGGCAGCTGGAGCTGGAATTCATAGAAGGCAACAGCCGGGCGCGGGCGCTGTACGAAAAGTTCGGCTTTCGCATCGCGGGCATGCATCCGGACGCCATCCTTCTGAAGGACGGGAGGCTCTTGACCGAATATCTGATGATCAAGCCTCTGGAACGGAACGAAGCCTGAACTCAAAACAGGAGGAGCAAAGAAGAGGTCGATCATGGAGTTTGAAGCCAAAACGATACGTCTGAAAGACGGAAGAGAAGCGATCCTGCGCTGTCCGCAGGAAGAGGATATCCCCGGCATACTGGAGTATCTCCGCGTGACGGCTGCCGAGACGGAGTTTCTTCTTCAGTATCCCGAAGAATGCGGAAAATATACTTACGAGGGCGCAAAAGCCCTCTACGAAAAGATAAAGGCCTCCCCGACGGACCTGATGCTGGCCTGCTTCGTGGACGGCAAAGTGGCCGGAAACTGTCAGCTGACCCTGAATAACAGGCTGAAGATGCGCCACCGCGGCAGCGTCGCCATTGCCCTGCGGAAAGAATTCTGGAACCTGGGCATCGGCAGCGCCATGTTTGAAGAGCTGATCCGCGCCGCGAAAACGCATCCCGAAGTGCGGCAGCTGGAGCTCGAATTCATAGAAGGCAACAGCCGGGCGCGGGCACTGTACGAAAAGTTCGGCTTCCGCATCGCGGGCATGCATCCGGATGCGATCCGCTTAAAGGACGGCACGATGCTGGCCGAATATCTGATGATCAAATCCCTGGAACGGGACGAAGCATAAAAGCAAAGAGGAGCGAGCGATGGCAACCTGGATCATGCATCTGCGGATCGCGGACCGGCTGCTGGACGAGCTGTCCGAAAGCCTGGCTGGCCGTTTGGATACGGAGGCTTTTCTCATCGGCAGCATGGCGCCGGACAGCGGCGTGCCGAACGCCGACTGGTCAGCCTATTTTCCGCCGAAATCCGTGTCCCATTTCAAAACGAAAAAGAACGACGAGAGCTTTTTCGATATCGACCGCTTTGTCCGGGAATATTTCCGGCCGGAGAGCCGCAGAGAGATGACGCCGCGGGCGTATTCCTTCTTTCTGGGCTACTATATCCATCTGCTGACGGACGAGATCTGGACAGAGCAGATCTTCGGGGAAGCGAGGATCCGCTATCCGGAGGCGTTCGCGAACGACCGTCCGGCTCTGATCAACCGCTTCAAGGAAGACTGGTACGACCTGGATTTCCTGTACCTGGAGGAACATCCGGACTTCCGCGCTTTCCGTCTGTATGAGGCGGCCGAGGGCTTCGTCAACGACCTGATGCCGATCTTTTCCGCGGACGCGTTTGAAGACCGGCGGCGCTATATCTGCGGCTTTTATCACAGCGACGAACACGGCGAGCTGCACCGGACGTATCCGTATCTGACGAAGGCGGAGGCGGATGCTTTCGTCGAAAATACAGGCCGTCGGCTGACCGGCGCATTAATAGATATGGAAAAGGAGAACCGATGAAGATCCTTGTTCTGAACGGATCCCCGGCGGGGGATAACAGCATCACACTGCAGACAGTAGAATACTGGAAGGTCCTGTTTCCGGAACACAGCTGGGAGACGCTGCCCGTGGGGCAGAAGATCAAAAGTTTTGAGCACGATTTTTCGGGCGCGAAGGCTGCGCTTAAGGCGGCGGACCTGATCGTATTCTGCTATCCGGTCTATACCTTCCTGGTGCCGGCGCAGCTGCACCGCTTTATCGAACTGATTAAGGAAACCCAAGTGGATCTCACCGGGAAAACTGCCACGCAGATCACGACCTCCAAGCATTTCTACGACATCACCGCGCACCGCTTTATAGAAGATATCTGCGGCGATCTGGGCCTGAAAACCCTGCACGGCCTCTCCGCGGACATGGAAGACATTTTGACGGAGCAGGGACAGCGGGAGGCGCGGGATTTCTTCCAATTCATCTGCTGGAACGTCGAAAACGGCTTCTGCGAGAACGCAGGGCGCGGGACAGATAACACGCCGCATCAGCCGGTGATCGCTTCGGAAGGCAGCCCGGCCGAAAAGAAGACGGGATATCGGATCGCGCTGGTCACGGATTATGATCCGGCCGCCACGGATCCTTCGCTTTTGGCCATGATCCGCCGCTTTGAAAACTGTCTGCCGGCCGCCTGCGAGGAGGTCAACCTGCACGATTTCCCCTTCGCCGGCGGGTGCCTGGGCTGCTTTCACTGCGCCTCGGACGGCATGTGTATTTATAAAGACGGCTTTGACAGCTTCCTGCGGGAGCATATCAACGGCGCGGACGCCGTAGTCTATGCGTATACGGTCAAGGATCATTCCATGGGCTCGCGCTTTAAGACCTACGACGACCGCCAGTTCTGCAACGGTCACCGCACCGTGACCATGGGCAAGCCGGTGGGGTATCTCGTGAGCGGCGATCTTTCGGCGGAAGAGAATCTGCGCACGCTGATGGAGGCCCGCGCACAGGCGGGCGGCAATTTCCTGGCCGGCATCGCGAACGACGCGGTAGATCCGGACCGGGAGATCGACCAGCTGATCAGCACGCTGGACTACGCGCTGACGCACGACTATCAGGAACCGAAAAATTTCTACGGCGTCGGCGGCCTCAAGATCTTCCGCGACCTCATTTACCAGATGCAGGGCCTCATGCGCGAGGATCACCGCTTCTACAAGAAGCACGGCTTCTACGATTTCCCCCAGAAAAAGAAGGGACGGATCGCCGGGATGTATCTGGTCGGCGGCCTCATGAAGAATCAGAAGCTGCAGAAAAAGATGAAATTCAGCATGACGGACGGCATGATGATGGCCTACCGCAAGGTCATCGAAAAAGCGAAAAAAGACGCGGCGGCCCGGCAGAGCAGCGAATAAAAACATCATATCGGGAGGGGCCGGCAGGATGAGCCCTGCCCGGAAAGAGAGCAGACAAATGGGACTGGAATCTTTTATCCCCAGCGGCAATAAGCGGCTGGATAAACAACTGATCTTTACGGCCGAGATCGACAAGATGACGCAGGTGCTCCGCCGGACGGTCCTGATCGATAAGAGCCGACGCGAGAACGACGCGGAGCATTCCTGGCATATCGCGGTGATGGCGCTGCTTTTTTCGGAATATGCGCTGCGGCCGCCGGATATCGGTCGTGCGGTGCAGATGTGCGTGGTGCACGACCTGATCGAGATCTACGCGGGCGATACCTTCGCCTACGATGCGGCGGGCAATCGGGACAAAGCGGCGCGTGAAGCGGCGGCCGCCGATAAACTCTACGCGCTGCTGCCCGAAGAGCAGGGAGCCCTTCTGCGCTCCCTTTGGGAAGAGTTTGACGCGATGGAGACGGACGATGCGAAATATGCGGCCTGCCTGGACCGCCTGCAGCCCTTCCTGCACAATTCGCTGACGGACGGCCATACCTGGGTGGCAGGAAACGTCGACCGCGCCGACGTAGAAAAGCGCATGGCGCCGATCCAAGAGTTCATGCCGCAGGTTTATGAATGGATCCGGACGGTGCTGGACGGAGCGGTGGAGCGCGGCTGGGTCAGACCGTAAGAAACGTGTATTAACTATAAGTCAAAGGGTATAAAGAAAAAGTAAAAAAACCTGCGGGAAGGAGAGCCTATGAATTCGGAGCAGAAGCCTCAGGAAGAATATATCCGCAGCCTGTTTGTCGCCCGGGCCGAAAAGGAAAAGAAAACCAAGCTGGAGCGGTATCGGCACTTAAATCCGCTGGTCCGCCCGGGCCAGATCCTCCTTGCCGGCAGCAGTCTCATGGAATATTTCCCCGTCCACGAGCTGCTGGAAGACAGAAAGATCCGTCTGCCGCTGGCAGTCTACAACCGCGGGATCGCCGGCTTCACGACCGCGGAACTGCTGGAGAGCATGGATGAGTGCGTCTATGCGCTGGAGCCGTCGAAGATCTTCCTCAATATCGGAACGAACGATATGAACGGCCCGGCTTATACGGAAGAGGGCATGATCGGCAATTACCGGAAGATCCTCACGGGGATCCGGGAGCGGCTGCCGGAAGTCAGGCTGTATCTGATGGCTTATTATCCGGTCTGTCCGCAGGCGGCGAAGGGGCATCCGACCATCGAAGCGGTGCTGCAGTGGCGCACGAAGGAACGGATCGCGGCGGCGAATGAAGCCGTCCGGCGGCTGGCGGCAGAATTTGGCGCGGCTTATATCGACTGCAACGCCGGGATCACGGATGAGAACGGTTTTCTGAAAGCCGAATACGCCGTCGAAGGCCTTCACATGTACGGCGACGGATACGCGAAGGTGCTGGACGCGTTGCTGCCGTATCTGGAATAAATCTTTCCGGAACAACAGGCGGAAGAGTCAGGAAATTGTCGGATTGACACTTGAGATAAAAAATGATTTTGTGATACTATACGAGGCGGATGCCGGCATCCGGATCTGCGGAGGCATGAAGCAGAGGGTTCCGGATGTGAAAGGAGCGTATCGTTTGTCATGAAAAAGCTGTTGTGTTTCTTGGTTTTTGCAGCGCTGCTGCTGAGTCTGACGGCCTGCTCGCTTGAGCTTCCGACCAAAGGGGCGGAAGAGGAATCGACGAGAGACCGCGCAAAGAACCGGACGACGGAAGCAACGACCGGATCCGGGCAGACTTCGATGCCGGAACAGGTGAACGCGGCAGAATCAACCAAAAACAGTCCGGCTCTCCCGACCAAGACGTCCGCACCTGCGGAAGCGGCGGCGGAGACTCTGCCGGAAGCGAGCGAGACTGCCGCAGTACCCGAGACACCGGCTGCGATCGAAACGACGGCGGCGGAAGAAACACCGGCGCCGATCGAGACCAGTGCAGTGCCCGAGACGCCGGCTGCGATCGAAACGACGATAGCAGAAGAAACGACCGAGGTGATTCCGACGACGGAAAAACCGGATATTACCGTACCGCCGGTGACGGCGGAAAGTACGGTACAGCCGCCCGAAACGCCGGCGGAAACGGAAGCTCCGACGGAACCCGCGACGACGGAGCCGGAAACGACAGTACCGGAACCGACGGAGCCGGTCGTTATCCTGAACCCGGGCGATAGGATCACATTCGGACGTTATGAGCAGGACGGCATCCCCTCAAACGGCAGGGAGGAGGTTACATGGATCGTCCTGCATATCGAGGGAAATAAAGCGCTTCTGCTCAGCCGTTTCTGCCTGGATTGCAAAAAGGCTCATGAAAAGGATATGAATATCACCTGGGAAGGATCCGACCTGCGAAAGTGGCTGAACAGCAGTTTTCTGAACGAGACGTTCACCACGTCGGAAAGAGCGCATATCCTGTCTGTTCCGTTGGAAAACAAGGCCAACCCGAAGAGCGGATTCGGCGCGGCGCCGGAAACGACGGATACGGTTTTCCTGCTTTCCGTTGAGGAAGTGGAACGGTATCTGTCCGGAGATATGTATGAATTCCGCGGCACGACGCCGACCCGCTACGCGATGGATCACGGCAGTATGCTGGCTGACAACGGCAATACCTGGTGGTGGCTTCGGACGAACGGCAAGGATCTGAGATACTTTGCCGAGATCTATTCTTACCGTGAATTTGACTATATGGGCGATCTGGCAACCGATCCGGAGCAGGCCGTCCGCCCGGCGATCTGGGTCGATATCACGGGACTGGAGATCTCTGTTTGAGATCGGAGGTATTTCCTTACGAGGGCTGACTGATAAGCAGCCCTTTTTTAATCCGGGAAGAGCAGTTGGATGCTTCGCTCCGCTTACACTGTAAATTCAACCTCTTCATCGAAGGGAAAGTTGTTCAGATTAATAAAAGAGAGCATTGGTTTCCCGGGGCATCTGGTTGTCGGCAGCTTCGTAGCATAGCCGAATCCGGACTCCAATTTTTTCACAGATTTCGCAGAGCCGTTTTATCGTTATATTGTTCGTCCCGGATTCATACTGAGAGATCATTGGCTGCGTTACGCCAATTTCCCGCGCCAGCTCCGATTGATTCAGCTGATGTTTCTTTCGGTAATTCACCAGCTGTAGTGAAAACTCATCCAGTGCCTTGGCGGACATATACCCGGCATAGTTTTCAAGCGGCTTTTCCAACTGGCCAGTAAAGTAATCAACAATAGCATGTGCATCTGAAAAAATGGGATTCATAAAAAGCTTTTCCTCCTTCAAACGTGCAGTTACAGCATGATTTTATAACTTATAGCTTATATTATCAAGCCTTTCCGGCAGCTATGGAGTTGCCCAAAGTGCAAAATCGCTTGTAAAGCATATAAAAACGCTTTACAGAGATATCTGATTGCCTTAACTCCGACGCTTGGCGCGGTGAAGATGTCATGGGTATCTTCTTCAATGAATTCAACCGTTACAAGAAGAAATCTGAGGCAGGACAGGTGTTTACACCGGAACATATTACGGACTTCATGTATAAGCTCCTTGAAGTGAATAAGGATGACCGTATTCTGGATGGTTGCTGCGGCTCTGGTGGATTTCTTGTGAAGTCCATGGCGAACATGATACAGGAAGCAGGTGGCGTACAGACAGAAAGAACCTTGTGAGTGCTACTTAATTTCCTTTGGAGCCGCCGGGGAAGCTGCCGTCCGGCCGGTTGCCGGATTGTCCGCCGGGCCGGGGCTTTCCGTCCTCGGATCCGCTGCCGTCACGTCCCGGCCTGCTGCCGGACTGGCCGCCGGGGAAGCTGCCTTCGTTAAAGTTGAAGCCGCCGCCTCCGAAGCCGCCGGGTTGATTTCCTCCGGGCTGATTGCCGCCGCCGCCCTGCGTGCCCATGTCGCGAACCGAGAGGCCGGACGCATCGACTCGGGCGGAAGCGTCTTGCTCGTTGGTTTTGGCGGACAGGGTTCCGCTGATCTGCCGGCGGATGCTCTCTGCGCGGAGCAGGCAGAATTCCTTCAGCGTCTCATACGCCTTCGTAAATTCTTCGGCGGTATAGAACGAGGAAGGGTCTTTTTCGACATAGGGCAGCAGCATCTCGTACAGTGCATCGATCTCCTCCGCAAAGCGGCCGGATTCAAAATAGCCGCTGATCAGCTCGTCGTAGACCTGGTGATACTGCTCAAGATAGCTTTCGTCCGAGACGATCCAGCTCCACATGGGGCGGGCGCTTTCCTGTGAGCCGGAGAGCGGCGTATCGATGCCGGTATTGACCAGGGAAGTCGCATCGTCTCCGCCGGAGAAGCCGCCGAAGGCCAGGTTGTAGTCCCAGGGCAGCATGGAGAGCTTGCCGTCGTTCTCGTACAGATAGTAGTTGTGCAGCAGGCTGCCGGTGTAGCTGTCATAGTTCAGGACGAAATTGTGCGCGGCAAAATAACGAATGACTTCGTCGGTATCGATGCCGGACACGTCGCCCTCGGAGAGCGCTTTTAAGGCCGCGATCACGCGCTGTTCGTCTTCTTCCTCTGCGTCGGTCTCCGCGTTGTCGAAAATGTCGGAATAACTGGAGATTTCATCGTCTTTATAGACAAGATCCGCACCGTTTGAGCCGGTGCCGAAGCCGCCGGGCATATTGCCGGGGAAGTCACCGCCCGGGAAGTTCCCTGAGAAGTCGCCGCCCTGCGGCATAGAGGGCATCTCACCGCCCGGGAAGTTCCCGCCGGGGAAGGTCCCTGAGAAGTCGCCGCCCTGCGGTGTATCAGAAAAACCACCACCCTGCGGGAAAGCTGACTGACCGTTCCCCTGCGGTAAAGAAGGCATTTCCCCGCCAGGGAAATTGCCTCCCGGGAACTCTCCACCCGGGAACTCTCCGCCGGGCTGATCGCCGTCCTTTCCGCCGACCTTGTCCATGTTGCCGAGCATCTCGGTCTCCGGCTTGTAAAGCTCGCCTTCGCCGTCAGCGACCCGGTTCAGATAGGACTCGCTGATATCCTCAATGGCAAGATACAGGCCGTGATCTTCCCCGTTGACGGTCAGCCAGACGTAGCTGGTAAGCGGCGCGTTCACACCCGTCTCGCGGGAGATCTCATAGCTCAGGTAGTCCTTCATGTAGGTCGCATCCGAGTAGAGGTTGTTCAGATTCAGCTTCTTTAAGCCGTAATAAGTCTGGCCCTTGTTGTATTTGCCGAAGTTCAGCTTGAAGCTGTAACGGTCGCTGTCGGGGTTGCTGGCCACGGAGGAGAGAGAAGTGTTTCCCTTGGTTGCGAAGGAAACTTCCGTAAAGCTTTCGCCGTCGACGGTGACCGTCGTTTTATACTTTGTCTTATCCGTCGGATTGGTCTTCAGATCGCTCCAGTCCTCTTCGGAGATGGTGATCTCGATCGTATGGACGTAGGAAGCATCGAAAAGACGGGACTCGTAATCCGTTTCGGTCGATACGGTTTCCTTGTTCTTTTTGCTGTCGCCGCTCTTTCCGGTCCCCGTAACGCTGCTGTCCTGTCCTTTGTCGGCTGTGTCAGCAGCTGCGCCAGACACATCGGCAGAAGAGGAGGTGCCGTCCGCGGTTTCGGCCGTCTTTCCGCTGCAGCCTGAAAGCGCCGTGCCGATCAGGCTTATCGTGAGCAGGACGGCAGCCAGACGCTTATATAAATTTGCTTTTTTCATACTGTCATTCCTTTCCGGATCAAAAAAATGATCACCGGGCCCGGTTCCTTCTGCATCCGCCTTTTTGACGGATGCCGGTTCCGGACGCCGTGATCATAGGATAAAGCAAATCAATGACCGTATCGTGCCCAAAGCGTGAACTCTTTGTGAACAAACAGCCGGATCGGGGCTTCGGGCTTTTTCATTCTTCCGGAGCAATTAACGCCATCACGACCTCCCGTGCCAGCAGCAGGCCGGCGGCGGCAGGGACGAAGGCGGTAGAGCCGGGGATATCGCGCGTACGGGGCTGGCCCGGAGCCGGAGCTTCCCGCCAGGGCCTCACCGGGTCTTCCGTCGAATACACGACTTTGAGAGAGGCGATGCCTCTTTTTCTGCATTCTTTTCGCATCACGCGGGCGAGCGGGTCCACGGAAGTTTCGAAAAGATCCGAGACCGTGAGCTTCGTGGGATCGGTCTTGTTGCCGGTGCCGAGACAGGAGATGACGGGGACGCCCGCTTCCTGAGCGGCCCGGATCAGGCAGAGCTTGCCGGTCACGGTATCGATCGCATCGATCACGGAATCGATGCCGGTAAAATCGAACTGATCCTTCGTGTCGGGGAGGAAAAAGAGAGGATGGATGCGGACGTCGCAGGCCGGATTGATGGCAAGCGCCCGTTCCCGGGCAACCTCGGCTTTTAAGCGGCCGAGGGTCTCCCGCGTGGCGAGGAGCTGGCGGTTTAAGTTGCTTTCGGAAATCACATCATGATCGATCAGATCCAGATGCCCGACACCCGAGCGTACCAGCGCTTCCAGGGCATAACCGCCCACGCCGCCGAGGCCGAAGAGCGCCACGCGGCTGCGCTGCAGTTTTTCTATGGCTTCGTCTCCGAAGAGGAGACGGGTGCGGGATAAGAAACCGTCGCTCATTCTTCTTCCTCTTCCGGGGCGACGGTGATCTCCACCTCGTCCACGAGCGGGCCGTCCACGGACTTGACCGTGCCCGAGAGCCGCTCATAGGAGAAGGTGTCGCCTGCCTCCGGGAATTTGTCCAAAAGCTCCGTGATCCAGCCGCTTAAGGTCGTATATTCGCTCTCGAAATCCTTCGGTTCGTAGCCGATCTCATCGAAGGCGTCGTAGATATTCATGCTGCCGTCCAGAAGATATGTGCCGGCCGAGACTTCCTGCACCTCTTCCTCTTCGGGTTCGTCGGTCTCGTCGTAGATCTCGCCGACGATCTCTTCCAGGATGTCTTCGATGGTCAGGATGCCCATGGTGCCGCCGTATTCATCCAGCACGACGGCCATATTGGTTTTGGTGCGGCGGAAATCCTTCAGGATCTCGTTGATGTTTTTGGTCATGTGGACGAAGAGCGGCTCTACGAGCATGCTTTCAACGTCCACGTTTTCGATCCCTTGCGTCAGCACCGCTTTGGTCAGCTGCTTCATTGGCAGGATGCCGACGATATGGTCAATGCTCTCCCGGTAGGCCGGCAGGCGCGAATACGTCATGATCTCCGGGTCCGCCAGAAGATCCGCCAGCGGGGAATCCAGGTCGTAGGCGGCCACGTCCACGCGCGGAATCAGGATCTCGTGCGCGGTCACGCCGCCGAATTCGATGGCGGATTTGATCAGTTCGCCCTCGGCCTCCGTGAAAACGCCTTCCTCCTGAATGGTATCCACGACCATGGCGAGTTCTTCATCGGTCATGGTCTGCTCGCCTTCTTCCCGCGCCCAGAGCACGGAAAGCTTCTCCACGAATTTCGACACCAGGAAAGTGATCGGCTGGAAAAAGCGCATGGCGCCCTGCAGCGGGCCGCTGAAGGTAAGAGCCAGGCGGTTGGCGTGCTCCTGGCAGTAGATCTTGGGCAGGATCTCCCCGAAGATCAGAAGGACCAGCGTCGCGATGATCTCCGCGATCAGCGTATTGTTTGCGTTCTGCGGGATGTAATATTCCACGCAGAGCAGCGTGATCACGGACGTTGCCGCGATGTTGACCAGGTTGTTGCCGACCAGGATGGTCGCGATGGCGCGAACGTAATCGTCCACGATCTTCACGGCTTTTTTCGCGCGCTTATCGCCGCCTTCGGCCTCGCTGATGAGGCGCGGTTTGCTGGCGGAAGCATAGGCGATCTCCGAGCCGGAGAAGAAAGCGGAGATGAGGATCAGCAAAACGACAAGAAGGATCAGGCTGTTCATGCTTCGGCCTCCTTCTCTTCGTCTTCATCCCAGATGTCGCCGACCAGCTCCTCCAGAAGGTCCTCCATTGTGACCATGCCTTCGGTGCCGCCCCATTCGTCCTGCACGATGGCGATGTGCATCTTGCGGCGGCGCATTTCCTCCACGAGCGCGTGCAGGCTCATGTCCGGCTTGATATAGTACGGTTCCGCCATCAGCCCGCGGATGTCGGGGAACTGCTCCGGCGCCGCCAGCTTCAACTGCAGATAGACTTTCGTATTTAAGATCCCGAGGATGTGGTCCAGGTCGCCTTCGTAGACC
Source organism: Lachnospiraceae bacterium (assembly GCA_017619975.1). GTDB lineage: Bacteria > Bacillota > Clostridia > Lachnospirales > Lachnospiraceae > UBA6987. The sequence goes on from JAFZRH010000019.1 coordinate 41,668, forward strand.
GGCAGGCGGCTGTATTTCTCGTTCAGGATCTGGACGTAGCAGGCGGCTTCGCCGTCCTCCAAGTCCAGCCCGATCATGTGCACGCGGGGCGTTAAGACTTCCCGCACCGTGCGCTCGGTAAATTCGACGGTCTTCTGGATAAGCTCGCTTTCTTCGGCCTCCAGCCCGCCTTCATCCTCGATGGTTTCAATCATCGTATGGAATTCGTCTTCTGTCATGGACGGGCCGTCTTCGCTGTTTTTGAATAGTTTGCGCATGACGAAGGAAAAGCCCATGAAGAGCCAGGCGACGGGGGTCAGGATCCAGATGATGAGCTGCAGCGGCGCACTCATCATGCAGGCCCATTCGTCCGGCCAGACCTTGGCGATGTTCTTCGGGATCGTTTCGCTGAAGATGAAGATCAGCAGCGTGATGACGACCGTCGCCAAAACGGGGCCGGATACGGTGCCCACCCAAAAGATGGCCACGAGGGTAGCCAAAGCCGAGGCAATGACGGTCGTGACGTTATTGCCGATCAAAAGGGTGATCAGTGTCTTGTCAAATTTGTCCAGGATCTTAAGGGCCCGGCGTGCGCTTTTCTTCCCGTCATCGGCCCAGGAGAGCAGCCGTACGCGGCTTAAGTTCGTGTACGCGGTCTCCGTGCCGGAGAAGAAGGCACAGAACAGAACAAGAAGGATGATAAAGAGTATAGATCGTGGAATACTGTCTGCGTCCATTACGGACAAAACCTCCTGATGCTCCCTTGGGAGCTATGATAATACGCAATCATAGCAGGCCCGCAGAGGTTTGTCAAGGATTTTCCTGCCTTGACACTTAGGGAACATCCTGTTATAATAAGCGCCGGAATGTTCCCTAAAACGGAGGATGCTTTCATGTCTGTGTTTGATGAAATCCAGGATGCTCTTCGGGAAAGAGCAGATCTGAATGCACGGCTTTCACTGATCCCTTATGAGGGTACACCTGAAATCAAGGAAGTGAATGGCCAGAAATATCTTTATACGAGAAAAAGGATAGGCAGCAAAGTCAGATCGACCTATGTAGGTGCGTATTCCGATGAGATGTATCAATTGCTGCTCAAGACCACCCGGGAAGCGCGGGAACTTCGGAAGCAGCTTCGAAAACTGGATAAATCGCTTGCAGAACTGGGGTATCAGGAAAGCGAGTTATCTCCCCGTGTGATACAGAATCTGGATTTTGCCAGAGCCAATATGAAAGCGAATATCTATGACCAGGCTGTTCTGGAGGGCGTCGCTACATCGTTCCCGCAGACAGAAGAGATCATAGAAAACGGAAAAGTGAATGGCATGACAGCTTCTGACGTCCAGAAGATCCTGAACCTGAAGCATGCCTGGGAATTTATACTGGACCCGGATGTAATACAGGCAAAAAGTGATTACTATG
>JAFZRH010000020.1 GCA_017619975.1 Lachnospiraceae bacterium
CCTTGGTGTAGATGCCGCCGCCCACACGGGCAAAGAGCGCGATGGAGGAAGCACCGAGCGAGAAGCCGGAGAGGTAGTCGACGTTTTCGGTGAGCAGATAGATGACGCAGGCGCCGAAGAGGCCGAAACCGACCACGCACATCCCCATGACGGCGCCGCCGGAGAAGGCGACGGAAAGTGCGGCGTTCATGCCTTTATCCTTGGCGGCAGCCGCAGTGCGGACGTTGGCTTTGGTCGCCACGTTCATGCCGATATAGCCGGCGGCGGTGGAGAAGGCAGCGCCGACCAGGAAACAGACGGCGGTGATCCAGGAACCCAGGCCGAAGCCGATCGCCACGAACAGGATGGCAACGAAGATGATCAGGATCCGGTATTCCGAAAACAGGAAAGCGCGGGCTCCTTCATGGATGTGTCCGGAGATCTCCTTCATACGGTCGGTTCCGGGATCCTGCCGGGACACTTTACGAATGAGATACATCGCAAAGCACAGAGCCAAAGCCCCTAAAACGACCGGTACATAGCGGGAATAATCCACTTTGTGTTCCTCCTTTTACTGTGATGGATTGTGCGTACGGTAACAGCACAGAGAAATAATATATTATAATACTTTCTTTTCGAAAAAGTGTAAAGTGCCCGGAGAAGAATCCGGGCACTTTTTACGAAAAACCTTTGATTATTTCGTCTTGACGTACGGCTTGCCGCTGGCGCTCGGTACACGGGAGCGTCCCACGAAGAGGATCAGTACAATGATCGTGACCACGTAAGGGATCATACTGATCAGCTGCATGTCGATGCCGGAGGAACCGCCGATCACGGTCTTTAAGCCGGAGCAGAAGCCGAAGAGCAGGCAGCCGATGAGCGCGCCGTGCGGCCGGAATTTTCCGAAGATGACCGCCGCGATGGCGATGAAGCCCTGGCCGACAATGGAGATCGGCCGGAACTGATTGGAGATCGTCATGGTGACGCAGGCGCCGCCGAGACCGGCCAGAAAGCCGGAGAAGCACACGCATTTAAAACGCGTTGCCAGCACGTTGATGCCCAGCGTTTCGCAGGCTTCCGGGTGCTCGCCGCAGGCGCGAAGCCGCAGACCGAAGCGGCTCTTGTAAAAGACGAACCAGACGATGATCACCGCGACAAAGACCAGATAAGTGGAGAAGTAAGTCGCGAAGACGTTGTCCATGAAGCGCCCGAAGACCGTCTCGGTATTGAAGACTCCTTTGAAAAGGGTGGGAATGCGCTGCTCGGCAGTAAGAGGGATCGTATCGGTGGAATTGAAGAGCACATAGGCGATCATGATCACGATGCCGGGGCCGAGCATATTGATGGCCGTACCGGCGATCGTCTGGTCCGCGCCGAGCCGGACCGTAGCCAGGGCGTGCAAGGCGCCGAACAGCATGCCGGCCAGACCGCCGCATAAGAATCCGATCCAGGGGCTGCCGGTAAAGTAGGCCACAACCGTGCCGGTAAAGGCACCGGCAGTCATCATGCCTTCGATACCGATGTTGACCACGCCGGAGACTTCGGAGAAGCAGGAGCCCAGCGAAGCGTAGATCAGGGGCGTCGCGTACGCTAAGGTCGCAAACAGGATAACGCCTAAACTGTTGATAAAGTCTTTCATGTCGTTTCATCCTCCTTCCCGTTTTCGCTTCCGTGAGGTCCTTCTTTATTCCCGTCAGGCCCTGCTTTTTCGGAGGCGATCTTCGCCTCCGCCTCTTTGCGTCCGGCAATGTTTTTCCGGCTCCGCAGACCGCCGCCGAAGCGTTCAAAGATCACGGAGATCGCGATGAAGAAAACCACGGTGCCGATGATGACGCTGGTGAGCTGCGTCGGGGCTCCGACCAGGGTCAGTTTGCTGCCGCCGTAGATCAGGGCGCCGTAGAAGAGGCCGGCGGCCAGCACACCGAAGGGATTGGAGCAGCCGATAAGCGCGACCACGATGCCGGCGAAGCCGAAGCCTTCCTGTCCGGTAAAGATACTGATGCGGCCGCCCATGCCCATGACCTGCAGCGCGCCGCCGAGACCGGCCAGCGCACCGGAGATGGCGAGCGCCGTCAGAATGGATTTATTCACGCCGATGCCGCCGTATTCAGCGGCGTTGCGGTTGGCGCCGACGGCTTTTAATTCATAGCCAAGCGTGGTCTTTTCAATGATATACCAAACGACGATCATAACGGCGAGGGCGACGAAGATGCCCCAGTTGGCGGTGGGCGCCAGATTCAGCTTGCTCCGGAAGTCCGCCCCAAAGAGCGTCCGGGCGTTTTCCGAGATCGTCCGGGTGGCCTCGGCGTTGCCCTCGTGGTGAATGGCGGGGATGCCCGCAATAAAGTTGCTCAAATAGAAGGCGATCCAGTTGGACATGATCATGGCCAGCACTTCGTTGATGCCCCATCTGGTTTTAAGGAGGCCGACCAGGCTCCCCCAGAGCGCGCCGGCCAGCATGGCGGCCAGGAAGCATAAGGGGATCAGCACCGGCTTCGGCAGATCCTTCAACAGGATGCCGACCACTGCGGCGCCCATGGAGCCCATGATGAACTGACCTTCGGCGCCGATGTTGAAGACACCGGTCTTAAAGGAGAAGGCGACGGATAAGCCCGTCATGATATAAGCGGTGGCGTACACGACCACATAGGAGAAGCCTTTGACGCTGCTGACCGAAGAGATCAGCTTGCCGTAGGCATCGCCGACGGAAACACCCATGATGACCAGGAAGAGCGCGCCGACCAGGAAGCCGAGCAGAATGGAAAGAAGGATCTGCAGGAAGCGGTTGGAGGTGATGATCTCCATGATGCTTTTCTTTTTCATGCTTTCTTTCCTCCCGCCATTAAGAGGCCCAGTTCGTTTTCATCCGCGTCTTTGCCGGGGATGCGGCTGACGATCTTTCCGTCGAAGATGACGTCGATCACGTCGGAGAGACTCATGATCTCATCCAGTTCGAAGGAGACCAGCAGGATGGCCTTGCCTTTGTTCCGCTGCTCCACAAGGTATTTATGCACATATTCGATGGCGCCGACGTCCAGACCGCGGGTCGGGTTGACCGCGATCAGAAGATCCTTGTCGTTGAAGACTTCGCGGGCGATGATGACCTTCTGCTGGTTGCCGCCGGAGAGCGTGCCGGCCGGCCGTTTTTCGCAGCCCTGCGGTCGGATATCGTATTTTTCAATGGATTCGGTGGCGTGCGAGAAGATCGCCGGCCGGTTCAGACGGTGATGGTTGGCATACGGCTCCCGCTTGTAATTCTGCAGGATCAGATTGTCTTCGACGGAGAAGCTTAAGATCAGGCCGTGCTTCTGCCGGTCCGCGGGAATCGAGGAGACGCCGTGCTCGAAGCCGAAATGCGGCGTTTTGTTGAAGATGTTCACGCCGTTCACCGTCGCTTCGCCCGAAGTGCCTTTCTTTAAGCCCGTCAGGATCTCCACGAGCTCGGTCTGCCCGTTGCCGTCGATGCCCGCGATGCCGACGATCTGGCCGCGCCGCACGTTTAAGGACAGGCCTTTTAAGATCTCCACGCCGCGGTAGTCCAGCGCATGCAGGTCTTTCACGTCCAGCACCACGTCGCCGGGCTCCTTCTCCGGCTTGTCTACTTTGAAGGTGACCTGCCGGCCGACCATCATGCTGGCCAGATCGCTTTCCGTGACGCTGTCCACGTCCACGGTATCGATATATTTGCCCAGCCGAATGATGGTGCAGAAGTCCGCGGATTCCTTGATTTCTTTCAGTTTGTGCGTGATCAGGATGATGCTCTTGCCGTCCTTCGTTAAGGAGTGCATGATGTCGATCAGCTCCAGGATCTCCTGCGGTGTAAGTGAAGAAGTCGGCTCGTCCAGGATCAGGATATCCGCGCCGCGGTAGAGCGCTTTTAAGATCTCCACGCGCTGCTGCATGCCCACGGAAATATCCTCGATTTTCGCGTCCGGGTCGATGGCCAGGCCGTAGCGCTCGGAAAGCTCCTTCACGTTTTTGCGGGCTGTCTCCATATCCACGGTCACGCCTTTCATGGGCTCCGTACCCAGCACGATGTTCTCCGTTACGGTAAAGGGCTGGATCAGCATGAAGTGCTGATGCACCATGCCGATGCCGGCTGCGATCGCGTCCCGGGGATTGTTCATCTCGATCTTTTCTCCGTTTACCAGGATATCGCCGGAGGTGGGCTTGAACAGGCCGTAGAGCTGATTCATCAGCGTGGATTTGCCGGCCCCGTTTTCGCCTAAGATCGCATGGATCTCCCCTTTGTGGACGGTCAGGTTGATGCCGTCATTGGCGGTGAAATCGCCGAATTTCTTCACGATGTTCCGCATCTCGATGACGGGCGTATTCATGTCCACATGTTCTTTTGCCAAGTGTCTGTACCTCTTATAATCTGAAGATTTTCAAAATCGCTTTTATTTCACGATCTTCACGCCGTTCACGGCCACCGCGCCGCCGATGAGCTCAAAGAAAGCTTTGACCTCATCCGCGTGCCGGCCCCGGCAGATCAGGTGATGGTTGTTGATGGGCTTTGTCAGGAAGTAGGAAAGATCCGGCAGCTGCACCTTGATCTGGGTGCGGCAGAGCATGTCGGAGAATTCCGTCGGCAGGATGCGGCCTTCCTGAACGTGGTAGCGCGCCAGGTCGCCGCTCATTTTAAAGACCGTGCAGTCGCCTTCCTCGAAGGTTCCCTGCACTGCGGCGCCGATGCCGGACTCGAAATGCGTGTTCAGGCAGAAATCCTTCAGCATGGTGACCGGGATCGTGCAGTGCGCAAAGAGCGCCGTGCCGGCCTTGGTGTCAAAGCGGCTCGGATTGCAGAGGAACAGCGGCTCGCCGGTAAGGCTTCCCAGGACCGCCATGGAGAGCAGCACGGGAATATCGCCCTCGCAGCCGCCGAAGATGCCGCGCGCGTTTAAGATGGAAAGCCCCAGACAGCCGGTGGTGTGGACCGTATCCAGCAGATCGAAGCAGCGGACGGAGACACCGATCAGCCGATATTTTTCGCAGATCCGGCAGAAAGCGCCGTAGACCGCGAGGGCTTTTTCGATCTCGGTTTTATCGAAGTCCTGCTTTAGGAAGAGCGCGGTGTATTCGTCACGTTCATAGCTGTTTTTTTCGATCTCGGCCTGCAGTTCTTCCATGGGAATGGAAACGAACCCCAAGCCCAGCTTTTCTTCCATGAGAGCGGGAAAGAAGCTGCTGGCGATGAGCCAGTCGGAGGGCCTGCCGATGCAGCCGATCTTTTTGCCCTTTAAAAGGGCTTTGGCTTTGTGGGCGGCGGAAAGCGCCCGGATGCGGCCGGCCACTTCTTCCGTATCGCCGTGCAGGATCTCGCCGTTTCCGCCGTGCGTATTCAGGAAACTCAGGATCTCCATGGAGGCGGCGAGCGAGTTGGAGTCCCCGCTGGTCAGGATATAGCAGGGACGGTCTTTTAACTGCTCAAAGACTTCCAGAAAATAGCCTTCGCTGCCGCCGGAGGCGACGTAGAGCAGGGCGAAATCGTCAGCCAGATAGCGCTCTAAAGAGACTTTGACGAGCGGTTCGCCGAGTGCCTCGGAGAGCGCGGCGATATAACGGGTCATTTTCTCTTCGGTGATCTGGGATAAAGGACTGCGGATCTGATAGTATTCGGCCATAGAATAGCTCCTTTGATCAAGGATTCTCAACAAAATTATTTTAAAAGGAGAAGAGAAAAAAGTCAATAAAAAACAGCCCGGCTTTTGGGGCCGGGCTGTGCGGACGGTAAGGCCGTCTGACTTATTTCAGGTTGAACATAGGGCAATCCTTGACGTCGGTCGGAACGACCAGCTTGCCGTCGATGATGTCCTTCTTCGCCTGTTCCACAACAGCCAGTACTTCGGCCGGGATGTGGTCACGGGTCGGAGCCAGGTCGACGCCGCCGTTCTTCAGATCGTAGGTGTGGACACCGGCCCTGAAGGTGCCGGCCTTGACAGCCTTGGAGATATCCTGAGAAGCAACGTCGACGCGCTTCATGGCGGAAGTGATCACATGATTGGGGGCAAGAGGGGCCTGGTCGGTGTCAACGCCGATCGCCCAGATGCCTTCTTCATCGCAGGCCTGGATCACGCCGATGCCGGTGCCGCCGGCCGCGTGGTAGATGACGTCCGCGCCCTGGGTGATCATGTTCTTCGCAGCGGTCTGGCCGCCGGCGATATCACCGAAGTTGTTGGCATTGTACTGCAGGACGTTCGCATCGGGGCAGGTCGCCAGAACGCCGCTGATGTAACCGATGGCGAAGAGGTTCATGGTATCGGAGACCATGCCCTGTACGTAACCGACGGTTTTGCTCTTGGTCACGGAACCGGCTACCAGGCCGACCAGGTAGGAAGCCTGTTCCTGCGCGAACATTAAGCAGGCAACGTTGGGCAGATCTGCGTTGGTAGAGTCGTCGATGATGGCGAACTTCTGGTTCGGATTGGCCTGAGCGGCTTCGCGGGTAGCACTGGCCAGCATGTAGCCGACGCAGATGATCAGGTCATACTTTTCATCGATAAAGGTGTTGATGTTGGTCTGATAGTCAGCATCCGTCTTGCTTTCCAGATACTTCACTTCGAAGCTGGGATCTTCCTGGGCCAGCGCCTGCAGGCCTTCCCAGGAAGTCTGGTTGAAGGACTTGTCGTTTACGCCGCCGACGTCGGTGACCATACCGACTTTGATCTTTTCGGTCACAGCAGCGGCAGTGGTATCCGCCGGCTTGGTGCTGTTGTCCGCCGCCTTGGTCGTCTCGCCGTTTTCGCCGCAGGCAGCCAGGGACAGGACCATGCAAAGGACCAGGAGCATTGCAAGGATCTTCTTCATTATAGTTCCTCCAAAAAATATTTCGGAGCGGCCGGAGCCGGATCCGTTCTTCGCAAGCACTATACCACACCCCGGTCCGGCCCGCAAGCAGAAAATAAGACGTTTTTCCTTATGAAAAGAAAGCCCCGATTTATCTTGACGAAAAAGCGCTGCGGCTTTAATATGAAAACAGTTCAGCGGAAGGAGCAAGAAATATGTACTGCACAAACTGCGGATCTCCCGTTGCGGACGATCAGATATTCTGTACTGTCTGCGGACAGAAGCTTGAAATGAATCCTGCCCCGGCGCCGGCCCCTCAGCCGGCCGCTCGTCCTGTCTCTCCTCAGCCGGTCTCTCCTCAGCCTGCGCAAAACTATGCCGGAACACAAAGCGGCGGCTTTAACTGGGAGCGCCTGCAGCCCCGCAGCAGCCCCGTCGGAGCCGGATCGCTGATCTTTGCCGTCGGGATCCTTCTGGCGGCTCTTTTCCTGGTCGTCTGGGGAACCGCTTTTATCTCTCCCGGCGGACTGGGAAGCAATGAGACCGCAGCGGCGGAGGAGACAAAAAAACCCGGATCTTCCGCCGGAAAAGAAACGACGGCCGCGTCCGAAAAAACGACGGCTGCGTCTGAAAAAACGACGGAGGTCCCGACCGAGCCTCCGACCCCGCAGGCGACGGAAGTTGAAAACACCCCCGGAGAACTGCCGGCGGAATATGTGAAAAAAGTAAACAAGAGCGCTTCCCGCGAGGCCTATTACGGCAGCTATACCGGTACGCTGAGCGTCGACACCTACAATCTGGAAAAGCTGGCTGAGGTGTCAAATGCGCCGGCCGGCCAGATGGACATGTATGAAGCCCTGAACGGCCAGACCTACAAAGTGACCGCCGAGTATAAAGACGGCGGCAGCAACGTAAAAGTCGTGAGCGATGAGTTCCCGTATACCTCGCCGGGTCAGACGATCCTGGAGGCGCCGGTGAAAGAAGAGCCGGAAAACGGCTGCGCCGTGAAAGAACAGGTCATAGAGAACAACGGGTATACCCTGAAGAACAGCCAGCAGGTCTGGTTCCTTTCGGACGGCTCGCTTTATCTGATCAATGCGATCACGGCCTCCAAAGGAGATGAATTCGTCGGCGGCATGGTCATTTCTTCCCTGCTGAAGCCGGATAAGTAAAGGAGACCGCCATGAATCGCGAAAGTGTTTTCGCCGGGATCGCGGATGCCTTTGCCCGGCCGTTTGCGAAAGGAAACCTGAAGCGTTTCCTGCTGGGACTTTTGTTTCTGATCGTGCCCTTCCTGTTTTTCATTGCGGACGGAGACGCCTATCTGATGGCGGCCGGCCGCGGGCAAAAGTTTGGTGACCGCGTCCGCATGGGTCTGAAGATCCTGCTGGTGCGGCTGATCTACGCGGGACCGGTCCTGCTGATCTACGGCATTGACGTCCTTCTCTGCTCGTATTTCAGTTCGGTGCCGCTCTTTGTCATGATCCTGCTGATCTTCCTGCTTTTTATCTTCATCCTGCGCTTCCTGGTTCTTTCACCGGCGGCGGCCTGCTGCCTGGCGCTGGGAGCCCCGATGAAGATTGCGGCAAACGGCAGGGAGATGAAGCGCGTCGTCTCCGGCAGTCTGGGACGCTATATCCTGTATGCTCTGATCGCCTTCCTGATCCTGGCCTCTATGGGCTTTTTCATCCTGGATCTTCCGTACCTCTGGCAGTTTGCCGCTGCCGTTCCTTTTGCACTTCTGTACACCTACGTCGGGGCGGGGCTGTTTATGAGCTGCTGCCGGCGCTCGCTGGATCTTCCCGTACCGCCGCGGGGGAGAGCGGCTGTCCCGACCGGCACTGCGATGCGCGCGGCGGCTTTCGGCATGGCCTTTATCATGCTGCTGACCGGCGCCCCGTTGGAAGCGATGGCGAGAGGCACGCATGTCAGCGATCGGCCGCAGGAAGAGATTCCGCTGGAAAGCAACGGCGGATACAAGCTGGACAACAGCTTTAAGACCTATAAAGAGGCGTATCAGTACGGAGAGAAACACGGCCTGCTCACGAAATTCAACGAGATCAGACGGGAAGACGGCGGGACCTTTACCATCGCCAGCCGCTACGGGGTCAATGAAGACCGCGGCGACATCAATAAGGCGATCGATGTCGGTCTGATCGTTGCCGACGTGGTTCTGGACTTCGTGCCTGTCGTCGGGAATATCAAGAACGGCATCCAGGTGGTGTATTATTCATATAAAGCTTATACGGCCGAAACGGAGGAAGCCCGCGACGAGGCGATCGTGGCGGCCTCGTACAAGGCCGTCGGCCTGGCGCTGGGCGGGCTCGGCAAGGCGGTCAAAGTCGCGCAGGCCGGAAAAGGCTGTATGTGGATGAAAACGATGCTCGGCGCTTCCAAACTCGAAAAGTCGGCCAAGCTTCTGCAATATACGGATGAAGGAAAGCAGGTCTATGACCTGATGGTCAGCGGACTGGGCGTCACGGATGTGGCAAGCGGCCGGGAGGACAGCACGGGGCTTTCTCCGTACGGACTGCTTGTCGGAGGCAAGTACATGCTGGAGCAGTCGTTCGGCGACCGCTTCGAGCGGGCGGATTATCCCCAGAACGTCGTCATTTTTGACAATTCCGGCGGCGGTTTAACGGGTTATCTGATTTCCGATACCGACGGTCCGGGCATCGGCGGCGGCACGGTGATCCTGGAACCGTCGGAAACGCTGCCGCCGGAAGGGATCCCGGTCATCGAGGGCGACTGGTTTGACAAGTACAATCCGAAGGGGACCTACGCCTGCACCATGACGCGCGTCAATCTGGCGAATACCACGGTCCCCGGCATCAGCTACAACATGGCTTCCGCCCCGGTCTACGTCACGATCGACGATACGCTGACCGCCGGCTTTGACACCGCGCTGGATCTGACCATTTCCTATGACATGGCCGGCGTCAAGATGGTCATGAAATCCAGCGTCCGCCTGACAAAACAGTTCCTGACGGGAGAAAAGCTCCCGACCGGCGAGATGATCACCTATACCTTTACCGACACCCGGGACGTCGTGACGGATACGACGTATGCCGGACAGGGCTACGAAGGCGGCGGCGGATCGGTCAAGACGACGAGCCGTTCGCAGTATACCGTCACCTTCTGGCTGAGCGGCTCTCAGACGTCTCTTACGTCGGATCCCGTCTGGAAAGTGAACGGTACGATCGAGATCAAGCCGGTCGGCGAGGCAGTCGGCATGGCCGGCCTGGATCAGGCCAGCACGATCGAGTTTGAAGGCTTCCTGACGAGGTAGGCCTCAGCGCTCCGCTCTGCAGACGGACCGGCCGATCCCGACAGACGGAAAAATCAAGTGAAAAAGCAGTCCCTGCCCCTTGACAGGAGGCTGCTTTTTCTTCTATACTTACAGGGTCAATTTCATCAGCTTCTTTGCAACTGACGGCACAGGCGGAAAACCGCGGAGGAACAAAGAATGCAGGATCTGCCGGCCGTCTGGGCGCACTGAAACCGGAAGTTTTGGTGGGCTCATTCTGCTTTTTACGGATCATTTAAGGAGATCACATGAAAAAAATCGGGATCATTATGGGAAGCGACAGCGATCTGCCTGTGGTGCAGAAGGCTGCCGATACCTTAAAATCGCTGGATATTCCGTATGAAGTCCATATCTATTCCGCGCACCGGACGCCTCTGGAAGCGCGGGATTTTGCTTTATATGCCAGAAAAAACGGCTTCGGCGCGCTGATCGCGGCCGCCGGCATGGCGGCGCATCTGGCCGGAGCCCTCGCGGCAAATACCACGCTTCCGGTGATCGGCATCCCCTTAAAGAGCGCCGCGCTGGACGGCATGGACGCCCTGTTCGCCACGGTGCAGATGCCGCGCGGGATCCCGGTGGCGACGGTCGCCATCGACGGAGCTGTGAACGCGGCGCTTCTGGCCGCCCAGATCCTGGCGGTGGAAGACGAAGCGCTGGCCGCAAAGCTTGACGCCCGCCGGGCGGCGGAAGCCGATGCCGTGCGGGAGAAAGACAAGGCGCTGAAACTCTGAAGCAATACGCCGAGCGCGCCCGAATAAACTTTTCGAGTGCCCCTTGAACGCAAGCGAAGCGGGCCGAGAAAAGTTTTATCGAGGCAGCGAGGCGGACAAGAAGAAACAAGAAGAATTCAACTGCAACTTCATCATAGAAAGGGAGAACACAATGGCAAAGAAACTCATCTACACGGGCAAGACCAAAAACGTTTACGCGCTGGACAACGGCAATTATCTGCTGAAATTCAAGGACGACTGCACCGGCGAGGACGGCGTTTTTGACCCCGGCATGAACACCGTCGGTCTGACGATCGAAGGCGTAGGCGACGTCAACCTGCGCATGTCCATCTACTTCTTTGAAAAACTGAAAGCCGCCGGCGTCCGCACGCACTACGTCAGCGCCAATCTGAAGGACACCACCATGGAAGTCCTGCCGGCCAAGGTTTTCGGAAAAGGTCTGGAGGTCATCTGCCGCTTAAGAGCCGTCGGCAGCTTCTTCCGCCGCTATGAGGAATATATCGAAAACGGCGCCAAGCTTCCTTCCTACGTGGAGATGACTTTCAAGAACGACGCGAAGGGCGATCCGCTGGTCACGAAGGACGGACTGGTGGTGCTCGGCGTGATGACGGAAAAGCAGTATGACGACATCAAAGCCCAGACGCAGGCGATCACGGCCGTCGTGGCCGAAGAGATGGCGAAGCGCGGCCTCGAGCTTTACGACATCAAGTTCGAGTTCGGCTACGATGCCGACGGCGAGGTCATGCTGATCGACGAGATCGCTTCCGGCAACATGCGCGTGTACAAGGACGGCGAGTATATCCAGCCGATGACGCTTTCCAAGCTGTTTTTTGAGTAAGCAGCAAGTCGCCCTCACCCTGTCAGCCTAAGGCTGACATCCCTCCCCCACACCCTCGTGAATGCGAGGTTCAGGCATTGCGAAGCAATGTTCTTTCGGGGGAGGGCAAGAATAAAGGAGACCCTCTATGGGAGGATTTTTCGGCATTACTTCGCGGCGGGACTGCCTGGCGGACGTGTTCTTCGGTGTGGACTATCATTCGCACCTGGGCACCAGCCGGGCCGGTCTCGTCGCTTTTGATCGGGAACGGGGACTGCAGCGCACGATCCACAACATTGAAAACGCGCCGTTCCGGACCAAATTTGCGGACGTCTTCAAGGAGATGCGCGGGACCAGCGCCATCGGCTGCATCAGCGATACGGATCCGCAGCCGCTGCTCGTACGTTCCAAACTGGGCTGCTACGCGATCTCGGTCACCGGCGTCATCAACAATGCGGAAGAACTGATCCGGGACTATCTGGATACCGGCGCGCACTTCGAGGCCATGAGCGGCGGCCGCATCAACGGCACCGAACTGGTCGCGGCGCTGATCAGCGAGAAAGAAAATTTTACGGACGGCATCCATTTCGCGCACGCGGCGATCGACGGGACGGCTTCGATCCTGATCTTAAAGGACGACGGCAGCCTGGTCACTGCCCGCGACCGCTTCGGCCGCCTGCCGGTGCATATCGGAAAAAACGCGGACGGCTATGCGGTCAGTTTCGAATCCTTTGCCTATCAGAAGCTGGGCTTTGAGGATGAGCGGGAGCTCGGCCCCGGGGAGATCGTTCATATCACGCCGGACGGCGTTACGCAGCTGGCCGGGCCGGGGAAGGAAAAGCGCATCTGCGCCTTCCTGTGGAGCTATTACGGCTATCCGACCTCGACCTATGAAGGCGTGAGCGTGGAAGCCATGCGCTACCGCAACGGACGGATCCTGGCGCAGAACGATCGGGCCGCCGGCCATGACGAGCCCATCGACTATGTGGGCGGGGTGCCGGATTCGGGCACGCCGCACGCCATCGGCTATGCGAACGAAAGCGGGCTGCCTTTTGCGCGGGCTTTCATCAAATATACGCCGACCTGGTCCCGCAGCTTTACGCCGCCGGAGCAGAAAGAACGCGAGCAGATCGCGAAAATGAAGCAGATCCCGGTCTATGAACTGATCAAGGATAAAAACCTGCTTTTCGTGGACGACTCCATCGTCCGCGGAACGCAGCTGAAGGAGACCGTGGAATTCCTCTATGAAAACGGCGCGAAGACCGTGCATATGCGCTCGGCCTGCCCGCCGATCATGTACGGCTGCAAGTTCCTTAATTTCTCCCGCGCCACCTCCGATATGGAACTGATCGCGCGGCGCGTGATCATGGAACTGGAGGGCGAAGAGGGGTTCCGCCATCTGGAGGAATACAGCCGCGGCGATACCGAGCGGGGCCGTGCCCTCCGGCAGGCGATCTGTGAAAGGTTCCATTTTGCCTCGCTGGAATTCCAGAGTCTGGAGGGCGTCGTGAAGGCCATCGGCCTGCCCGAAGAAGAACTCTGCACCTATTGCTGGAACGGGAGGGAATAAGCCATGAATACGAAATCCGAATCGAAAGCCTACGCGGCGGCCGGCGTCGATATTACCGCGGGCTACAAAGCCGTGGAACTGATGAAGGCGCATATCGCCCGAACCGAGACGCCCGGCGTGGCCTCCGGCATCGGTGGCTTCGGCGGGCTGTTCATTCCGGATATCCGCGGGATGGAAGAGCCGGTGCTGGTCTCCGGCACGGACGGCGTCGGCACCAAGCTGAAAATCGCTTTCCGGATGGATCAGCACGATACGGTCGGCATCGACTGCGTGGCCATGTGCGTGAACGACGTCTTATGCTGCGGTGCGAAGCCTCTCTTTTTCCTGGATTATATCGCCTGCGGCAAGAACGTCCCCGAGCGGATCGCGGAGCTGGTAAAAGGCGTGGCCGAGGGCTGCGTGCAGTCCGAAGCGGCGCTGATCGGCGGCGAGACGGCGGAAATGCCCGGCTTCTATCCGGCCGACGAATACGACCTGGCCGGCTTCTGCGTCGGCATCGTGGACAGAAAAAAGATCATTGACAACAGCCGGATGAGACCCGGCGACGTGCTGATCGCGCTGCCTTCGAGCGGCGTGCATTCCAACGGCTTCTCGCTGGTGCGCAAGGTCTTCGACGTGGAGAACGCGGACTTAACGGCGCCGGTGGAAGCGCTGGACGGCGCCTCCCTCGGTGAAACGCTGCTGACCCCGACCCGCATCTATGTGAAGCCGGTGCTGGCACTCTTACAGGAGATCACGCCGAAGGGACTTTCACATATCACCGGCGGCGGCTTTTATGAAAATATCCCGCGCAGCATTCCGGACGGGCTGGGCGCAAAGATCCGCAAGGACGACGTCCGTGTGCTGCCGATCTTCCGGCTGATCGAGGAGAAGGGCGGCATTTCGGAGCACGATATGTTCAATACCTTCAACATGGGCGTGGGCATGAGCCTCATCGTAGCGCCCGAAGACGCGGCGCGCTCGCTGGAGATCCTCCGGGCAAACGGCGTGGACGCCTATGTGATGGGCGGGATCGTCGAATCGGAAGACAAGGTGGTCTTATGCTGAAAAAGGTTTTTTCCGGGATCCTGGCCGGCCTGCTGATCAGCATAGGGGGCGCGGTATTCCTTTCCTGTACGGATAAGGTGGTGGGCTCCGTGGCCTTTACCATCGGGCTGCTGGCGGTCTGTTATTACGGTGCCAATCTCTATACGGGCCGCATCGGCTATCTCTTCGATAAGCACGATAAGGAAGGCATCACGGATCTGATCTTCGGCCTGATCGGCAACCTGATCGCGACCGTTTGCTGCGGTCTTCTGCTCGGTCCGATGAAAGGCGAGGCGGCCGTGGCTCTCTGCGAAAGCAAGCTGACCCAGGCGCCGCTTGAAATGGTGCTGCGCGCCGCTTTCTGCGGGATCCTGGTTTATGTGGCCGTCAATCTGTTCCGCGACAAAAAGACGCCGCTCGGCATCCTGATCGGGATCCCGGTGTTTATTTTAAGCGGTTTCGAGCATTCCATTGCGGATGCGTTTTATTTCGCGGCGGCAGGAGAATTTTCCGGCAAGGCGATCGTTTTTATCCTGCTGGTGCTGCTGGGCAATTCGCTCGGCGCGCTCGTCTTTGACCGCCTGCTGTACCTGGCGGGACTGAAGAAGTAAGGAAGGTCGTGACAAGTCGCCCCCTCCCTGTCGCCTAAAGGCGACGCCCCTCCCCCGCCTTGCGCGGGGGAGGGCAGGACCTGCCTCCCCCCGGGGAACGCGGGGGGAGGTGACTGCCGCAGGCAGTCGGTGGGGGGCGAACGGAGGAAGAGTCAATGGAAAAAATCAAAACGGCCGTCCTGGTATCCGGCGGCGGCACCAATCTGCAGGCCATCATCGACCGGGAAAAAGAAGGCGCGCTGCCGCACGTTCAGCTCGCGCTGGTCCTTTCCTCGCAGGAGGGCGCCTTCGCCCTGGAGCGTGCCAAAACCGCCGGCATTCCCGCCTTCGCTTTCTCGAAAAAGAAGCTCGGTTCCCAGGCGGCTTTTGAAGCGGCGCTTCTGGAAAAGCTGGAAGAGTACGGCATCGAGCTCATCGTCCTGGCCGGTTTTTTATCCATCTTAAGCGCAGATTTTACAAAACGCTACGAGCGGCGGATCCTGAATATCCATCCCGCTCTCATCCCTTCCTTCTGCGGGGAAGGCTATTACGGCTTGAAAGTGCATGAGGCCGCGCTGGCCCGGGGCGTCAAGCTCACCGGCGCGACGGTGCATTTTGTCAACGAGATCCCGGACGGCGGCGAGATCATCGCCCAGAAAGCGGTCCGGATCTATCCCGGCGATACGCCGGAAAAACTGCAGAAACGCGTGATGCGGCAGGCCGAATGGAAGCTTCTGCCCGCCGCACTGGAAAAAGTGGCGGCGGACCTGGCAGGCAGCCGCCCCGAATAAGAGGAGGTGCGATATGGCAAGCTACGAACAGAAATCAGTCACCGAACTTCTGGTTTGGAATACCTATCCCGGCCGGGGGATCCTGATCGGCATGACGCCCGACGGCGAAAACGCGGTGGCCGCTTATTTTATCATGGGCCGCAGCGCGAATTCACGCAACCGGATCTTCGTGAAAAAGCAGGGAGCGGTCTTTACCGAGCCCTTCGATCCGGCCAAGGTGGAGGATCCGAGCCTCATCATTTATGCGGCGCTGCGTCAGTTCAAAAACCATCTGATCGTAACGAACGGAGACCAGACGGATACGATCCGCGACGGCTTCCTGGAGGGGAAGAGCTTCGAAGAATCGCTGCGGACCAGACAGTTCGAGCCGGACGGACCGAACTTTACGCCCCGCATCAGCGGCGTGCTGAATTTCGGCGGACCGAAGCGCTTTGACTATGAGCTGAGCATCTTAAAGAGCGTGGACGCGGAAGGCAGCGCCTGCGAGCGCTATCATTTCGAGTATCCCGGCACGCCGGGGCTGGGCCATCTGATCCACACCTACGTCTGCGACGGCAAGCCGCTGCCTTCCTTCGAAGGCGAGCCCAAGCGGGTAACGGTGGAGAACGATCTGGACAGCTTTGCCGAGACGCTGTGGAACGCGCTGGATCCCGACAACAAGATCTCGCTCTACGTTCTTTATATCAACGTGAAAAACGGCCGCTCGAAAGACAGGCTGTTCAATAAATATCAGTAGGGAGCAAGTCGCCCCGCCCGGTCACCTTCGGTGACATCCCTCCCCCGCGTCCGGGGGAGGGCAAGAATTGGAGGATCTTATGAACGAACTCGAACTGAAATACGGCTGCAACCCGAATCAGAAGCCGGCGCGCATTTTCATGAAGGACGGATCGGATCTGCCGGTCAAAGTCTTAAACGGCAGGCCGGGCTTCATCAATTTCCTGGACGCCCTGAACTCCTGGCAGCTGGTGAAGGAGTTAAAAGAAGCGACGGGCCTGCCGTCGGCTGCCTCCTTCAAGCACGTCTCGCCGGCCGGCGCCGCCGTGGGCCTGCCTTTAAGCGAGACTGATAAGGCCATCTATTTCGTAAAGCCGGATGCTGAGCTTTCCCCCATCGCCTGCGCTTATATCCGGGCGCGCGGGGCGGACCGGCTCTGCTCCTACGGCGACTGGGCAGCCTTAAGCGACGAATGTGACGCGGCCACGGCGGCGTATTTAAAGGAAGAGGTCTCGGACGGGATCATCGCGCCGTCTTATACGGAAGAGGCGCTGGCGATCCTGAAGACCAAGAAAAAAGGCGGCTACAACGTGGTCCAGATCGATCCGGACTACGTGCCTGCCCCGCAGGAATACAAGGACGTCTTCGGCATCACCTTCGAGCAGGGACACAACAACTTCCGCATCGATGAGCAGCTGCTGAAAAACATCGTGACCGAGAACAAGGAGCTGCCGCAGGCGGCCGTGATCGACATGATCGTCGCGCTGATCACGTTAAAGTACACGCAGTCCAATTCGGTCTGCTACGTCAAGGACGGGCAGGCCATCGGCGTCGGCGCCGGACAGCAGAGCCGCATCCACTGCACCAGACTGGCCGGATCGAAGGCCGACAACTGGTATCTGCGCCAGAATCCGAAGGTTCTCGGCCTGCCGTTTAAGGCGGACGTGCGCCGGCCCGACCGCGACAACGCGATCGACGTCTACATTTCGGACGAATACGAGGACGTGCTGCGCGACGGCGAGTGGGAGCGGGTCTTTACCGAAAAGCCGCCGGTCCTGACGGCCGAAGAGAAGAAGGCCTGGATCAGGACGCAGTCGGGCGTGACCTGCGGCTCGGATGCGTTCTTCCCTTTCGGCGACAACGTTGAGCGCGCCAGAAAGAGCGGCGTGCAGTATATTGCGGAGCCGGGCGGCTCCATCCGGGACGATCACGTGATCATGACCGCGGACCGCTACAACATGGTGATGTGCTTTACCGGCATGCGCCTGTTCCATCATTAAAAAGCCGTGAAGCGACAGATATTCTGTGTCATCCTGAGCGAAGCGACTGTAAGGAACGAAGTCGAAGGATCTTGATCCGTAGGTTTGAGAATGCCGCAAAGTAGATTGCTTCGCAGTCTTTGAACCTCGTGCTTCGCGCGAGGAGGTTTCGCGACGAAGATTCCTCGCTGTCGCTCGGAATGACACAAAACGCTCGGGATGACGCAGAACAGTCGGAAAAAGACCAGCTGCCCGGAACAAGACGATGACGGATTGATTCGGGATTATGACGGAGATTGTTATGAACATCATGGTTATCGGCGGCGGCGGCCGGGAACACGCCGTGATCCGGAAAATAAAGGAAAATCCGCTGGCAGCGAAGATCTATGCGCTGCCGGGCAACGGCGGCATCGCAAAGGACGCGGAATGCGTGAACATCAAGGCGACGGACATCGAAAGCCAGGTGCAGTTCGCCTTAACGCATGAGATCGATTTCGCGATCGTCACGCCGGACGATCCGCTGGTCCTCGGCGCCGTCGACGCGCTGGAAGAAGCCGGGATCCCCTGCTTCGGTCCGCGGAAAAACGCCGCCATCATCGAAGGCAGCAAGATCTTTGCCAAAAACCTGATGAAGAAGTACGGCATTCCGACGGCGGCCTACGAGACCTTCGACGACATGCAGGAGGCGCTGGCCTATCTGGAGACCGCGCCGGTGCCGATCGTGGTCAAGGCGGACGGCCTCGCGCTCGGCAAGGGCGTGACGGTCGCGAAGACGCGGGAAGAAGCCGTGGCTGCCGTCCGGGACGCGATGGAGGGCCGGCGCTTCGGCGAAAGCGGCGCGCGCCTCGTGATCGAAGAATTCCTGGAAGGCCCGGAGGTTTCCGTGCTGTCCTTAACGGACGGCGAGACGATCCTGCCCCTCAGCTCCTCCATGGACCATAAGGCTGCCTGGGACGGGGACAGGGGCCCCAACACCGGCGGCATGGGCACCATCGCGCCGAACCCGTTCTATACGCGCTCGGTCGCGGAGCGCTGCATGAACGAGATCTTCCTGCCCACGATCCGCGCCATGAAGGAAGAGGGAAGACCCTTTAAGGGCTGCCTGTATTTCGGCCTGATGCTGACCAAAGACGGTCCGAAGGTGATCGAATACAACTGCCGCTTCGGGGATCCCGAGACGCAGGTCGTGCTGCCGCTCTTAAAGAGCGACCTCCTCAGCCTGATGCTCGCGGTGCGGGCGGGACGTCTGAAAAACTACAAAGCCCTGCAGAAGGAAGGCTGCGCCGCCTGCGTGATCATGGCATCCGAGGGCTACCCGACTTCCTATCGGAAAGGCTTCGAGATCACGATCCCCGAAACGCTCTGGCCGGATATCTACGTCGCCGGCGCCGCCGAAAAGGACGGAAAACTCGTAACGAACGGCGGCCGCGTGCTGGGCGTCACCGCCAGGGGCGAGACGTTAAAAGAAGCCGTTGACGCGGCCTATCAAAAAGTAGAACAGATCCATTTCGACAACGCTTACTGGCGGCGGGACATCGGTCACCGCGCGCTGGAGCCGGAGGAATAAGAATGGTTTATCGCATCTTTGTTGAAAAAAAACCGGCCTTTGCCAATGAAGCGGCTTCGCTTCTGCAGGAGGCCCGGGAGCTTCTGGGGATCCCGCAGCTGAAAGCGCTGCGTCTGGTCAACCGTTACGACGTGGAGGGCATCTCTCCGGAACTCTTCGCGCAGGCGGTCCGCACCGTCTTTTCCGAGCCGCAGGTCGATGAGGCGGCAGAGGAGGCGGATTTCGGCGAAGCCGCGGTTTTTGCGGTAGAGTATCTGCCCGGCCAGTTCGATCAGCGGGCGGATTCCGCAGCGCAGTGCATCCAGATCATCTCGCAGGGCGAGCGTCCTCTCGTGCATTCCGCAAAAATCTACGCCCTATACGGTGATCTTTCCGAAGCCGAGCTTGCCACGTTTAAAAAGCACGTGATCAATCCGGTGGAGGCGCGCGAAGCGTCGCTGGAAAAGCCGGAAACACTGAAAATGCAGTATGAGATTCCGGCTCCCGTGGCGGTCCTTTCCGGCTTTAGCCGGCTGGACGCCGCCGGTCTGGCTGCTTTCGTGAAGCAGTATGCCCTGGCCATGGACGAGCGGGACATCGCCTGCTGCCAGGCGTATTTTCAGGAAGAGGGCCGCGAGCCCACCATCACCGAGATCCGCATGCTGGACACCTACTGGTCGGATCACTGCCGCCACACGACCTTCATGACGCGCCTGACGGACGTGAAGATCGAGGATCCGGCCATCGAAAAGACCTGGAAGCAGTATCTGGCTCTGCGCGCAAGCCTGCACGATAAAAAGCCCGTCTGCCTGATGGATCTCGCGACCATCGCGGTCAAGGAACTAAAGCGGCAGGGCCGGATGGACAAGCTGGATGAATCCGAGGAGATCAACGCCTGCACCGTGAAAATCACGGTGGACAATGACGGTCAGGACGAGCCCTGGCTGCTCCTCTTTAAAAATGAAACCCACAATCACCCGACCGAGATCGAACCTTTCGGCGGCGCGGCGACCTGCATCGGCGGCGCGATCCGCGATCCTTTATCCGGCCGGGCCTACGTATACGGCGCGATGCGCGTCACCGGCGCGGCGGACCCGACCGTACCGCTCTCCGAAACCCTGCCCGGCAAGCTTCCGCAGCGGACCATCGTGACGCAGGCGGCGGCCGGCTATTCGTCCTACGGCAACCAGATCGGCCTGGCGACCGGCCTCGTGGATGAACTTTACCATCCCGGTTATGCGGCCAAGCGCATGGAAATCGGGGCGGTGATCGCGGCGGCGCCGGCGGAAAATGTGCGGCGCGAGCGGCCTGAGCCCGGCGACGTGGTGATCCTGCTCGGCGGCGCGACGGGACGCGACGGCATCGGCGGGGCGACCGGCTCCTCCAAAGCGCACGATTCGCATTCCGTGGAGACCTGCGGCGCCGAGGTCCAGAAGGGCAACGCGCCGGAGGAAAGAAAGCTTCAGCGGCTGTTCCGTGACCCGAAGGCGACCCGTCTGATCAAGCGCTGCAACGATTTCGGCGCCGGCGGCGTTTCGGTCGCCATCGGCGAGCTGGCGGACGGTCTGGACATCGATCTGAACAAGGTCCCGAAGAAATATGAAGGTCTGGACGGCACCGAGCTGGCCATTTCCGAATCCCAGGAACGCATGGCGGTCGTTGTTGCGAAAGAAGATGAAGAGACCTTCCTGAAGCTGGCGGCGGCGGAGAATCTCTCCGCGGTCCGTGTGGCCGTGGTGACCGAAAGCCCGCGCCTGGTCATGCACTGGAACGGGAAGGTGATCGTCGATATCAGCCGTGAATTCTTAAGCTCCAACGGGGCGCAGAAAGAAGCGGCCGCGTATATTCCCGCCCCTTGCCATCCCTCGGAAGCGGGGGAGGGTGCCTGCCCTGCCTCCCCCCTGAAGAGGGGAGAGGTGCCCGCTGAAAGCGGGCAGAGGGGGGCGACTTTCACCCGATCTCTCCGTACCCTCGCTTCCTCCCTTAAATCCTGCTCCCGCCGCGGTCTTTCCGAACGTTTCGATTCCACCATCGGCGCGGCAACGGTCCTCATGCCTTTCGGCGGGAAACATCAGCTGACCCCGATCCAGGCGATGGTCCACAAGCTGCCGGTGCCTTCGGGGCATACCGATACCTGCTCGCTCATGGCCTACGGCTTCGATCCGGAGCTCTCCGAGCAGAATCCGTACCGCGGCGCCTATATCTCCGTGGCGGAATCCGTGGCTAAGCTGATCGCCGCCGGCGCTTCCCGTGAGGAGACCTACTTCAGCTTCCAGGAATATTTCGAAAAGCTGGGCAGTGATCCGAAGCGATGGGGCAAACCTCTTTCGGCCCTGCTCGGTGCCTTCAGGGCGCAGCTGGATCTGGGCATCGGAGCCATCGGCGGCAAGGACTCCATGAGCGGCTCCTTTGAAAAGCTTGACGTGCCGCCGACCCTGGTCTCCTTTGCGGTGACCACGGACAAGGCCTCCCATATCATCTCTCCAGAACTGAAAAAAGCCGGCAGTAAGCTGGCGCTGATCTGCCCGGCCTATGACAAAAACGGCCTGCCCGATCCCGAGAGCCTGAAAGCAAACTTCGATGCCGTGACGGCCCTGATCCGTTCCGGTGCGGTGCTCTCCGCTTACGTTCCCGGCGCGGAAGGCGCGGCGGCCGCCCTCATGAAGATGGCCTTCGGCAACGGGCTGGGCGTCAAATTCGGATCCGACGTCTGCGACGGGCAGCTCTTTACCCCGCACTACGGCGCGATCCTGGTTGAGCTGGATGCGGAAACCTCATCCGTCAGCCTTCGGCTGACACCTTCCCCAGAGGGGAAGGCATATCTGCCTTCCGGTCTGACTTGCGTCTTCCTCGGCGAGGTGACGGACGAGGCCGTCATGGCCCGGGGTGAGGAGAGCGTCGCGCTTTCCGAACTGCTGGAGCTTTACGAAGACCGCCTCGAAAAGGTCTATAAGTGCAATAAAGTCAAAGGACAGGAGAGTCCTTCTCCGTTTCTCCCCTCCGGGATACTTGCTTGCCCTCCCCCGGACGCGGGGGAGGGATGTCAGCCGCAGGCTGACCGGGTGAGGGCGAACGGTGGCAGACCTACCTTCCTCATCCCCGTCTTCCCCGGTACCAACTGTGAATACGACAGCGCCCGCGCCGTGGAAGAAGCCGGCGGCAGGGCGCAGATCTTCGTGATCCGCAACCGCAGCGCCGAGGAGATCGCGCGCTCGGTCGAAGCATTTGCGGCCGAGCTGAAAAAAACCAACGCGGTCTTTATCCCCGGCGGCTTCTCCGGCGGCGATGAGCCCGACGGCAGCGGCAAATTCATCACGGCCTTCTTCCGGAACGAAGCGATCCGCGACGGCATTGCGGATCTTATGGATCGTCGCGGCGGTCTGATGCTCGGCATCTGCAACGGCTTCCAGGCCCTGATCAAGCTGGGGCTTCTGACCACGGGCCGCATCACCGAGCCGGACGGGGATGCCCCAACCTTAACGTTCAACCGCATCGGACGCCATCAGTCCCGTCTGGTCCGCACCCGCATCGCGAGCACGCTGTCACCGTGGCTGAAAGGCCGCACGGCCGGCGATATCGTCACCATGCCGATCTCGCACGGCGAAGGCCGCTTCGTGGCTTCCGACGAGGTCTTAAAGCAGCTGGCGGAAAACGGACAGATCGCTACCCAGTACGTGGATCTTTCCGGCAGCCCGACGCAGGATATCCGCTTCAACCCGAACGGATCGGCGCTGGCCATCGAAGGCATCACGTCCCCGGACGGCCGCATCTTCGGCAAGATGGGCCACTGCGAGCGCGTGGGAACGAATCTCTACAAAAACGTGCCCGGCGACTACGACATGAAGCTCTTCGAATCCGCCGTGAAGTTCTTTCGGGGGTAAACGCACCTGCCCCCGGGAGACCTTTTCCGTATCGCTGTCGTATGATTTTCTAACGGGCTGTGAAAAAACACCGAAATGTGTCATCCTGAGCATAGCGAAGGATCTTTCGCCCGAAGGGCGAATTCTCTTACTGCTGCAAGAGAAAAGATTCTTCGACTCCGGCAAAAGCAATTGCTTTTGCCGTCGCTCAGAATGACACGGGATGCCGTTTTTTC
>JAFZRH010000001.1 GCA_017619975.1 Lachnospiraceae bacterium
CAATGTTGTCGGGCATAGTCCTGACCTCCTGGAAAATTTTGTGTGGTAACTCTATTTTACCAATCGGTCTGAACTATGTCTATTTCTTTTAGCCGCTCAGCGGGCGGCAACTGAATTTGCGCAACTTATTGTACCTTACCACACTATGCCGAAAATCTTAGAAAATATAAGGGAAAAAGCCGTAGCCGAAGCCAGAGAAGAACTGCTTGGGGAGGGATACCGCGCCATGACGATCCGCCGTGTCGCGGAGCAGCTGGGGATCGGCGTCGGAACACTTTACAATTATTTTCCTTCCAAGGAATATCTGGCGGCCGCCGTCATGCTGGAAGACTGGCAGGAGGAGATCCGGGTTTTTGAGCAGGGACCGCAGCCGAAAGGTCCGCAGGAAGTGCTCCGCCGGCTTTTCGCCCTGGTGCAGAACTTTACCCGGCGCTATCAGAGGGCCTGGATCCAGTATGCGGAACGGGATAGATCCGACAGCATGCGGCAGCAGTATCATACAGTGCTGATCCGGCAGCTGAGCGGGTATATTGCAGCTTCGCTGCCGGAAAAAGCCGAGCCCTGGCTGGCTTCTTTTCTGGCGGAGCTGGTGCTTCGTTTTGCTTCGGACGGCCGCAGCGGTTACGAAGCCATCGCAGCTGCGGCCGGGAAGCTGCTGGAATAGAAAAAAGGGTCAAACGGTACAAAATCGTCTCCTGGGGGAGACGTGCAAGCAATAAAGGAGGAAACATGAGCAGTTTTAAAGATTTGCGGATCGTCGACAATTTCTATCAGACGTCCCTGTTTTTCCCTATGCCGACGGTGCTGGTGAGCACCATCGCGGCGGACGGCTCGACGAGTCTGGGGCCGTACAGCCTGGTGCAGCCGTATTACGTGGCCGGCAAGGAGTATTACGCGATGCTCCTCAACTGCCGCAACTCGTCCAATACCGCGCAGCATATCCTGCGGACGGGCAAGTGCGCCATCAACTTCATTCCGGACGACCGGAAGTACTTCAAGTGGGCGGTCAAGCTGAGCTGGCCGGGCGATACGCCGGCGGAGAAGATGAAGGATTGTCAGTTCACGCTGGAAAAAGGCATCGCGGATGAGAGCGAAGGCCCGCGCCCGCTCGTGGTGCAGGAGGCCTTCCAGGTCATCGAATGCACCTGGATGCGGCAGCTGGACGGAGCGGACCGCGACGTTCCGGGTCAGCTGGACGGCTACGAGCCGCCGTATCACGACTTCAACGGCATCACGTCGAAGTTCGGCGCGACCTTTATCCTGCGTGTGGACAAGATCCTGATGAAGGAGAAATATTACAACGCGATCGTGAACGGCGTGAAGGCAAAGGATTTCCCGAAGGTGCCGGTGGATTACGGCTACCGCGACTCCAAGAATTTCTGGTATACCCGCTTCCCGGGCTTCGGCAATTTCCTGGGCGCGATCCCGGAGCTGCTGCCGGTGCGCGCGACGACGGTGCAGAACGTCATGTACGCGGCGGACCGCATCGATCCGGAGATCAAATTCACGGAGGATGCCTGCGCGAAGCTCGTGAACGTGCCGCGCATCTTCCTGCCGACGGCCCTTAAGGGCTGCGTGGCCTGGGCGAAGGAGCACGGGGTGAAGCTGATCACGGCCGAGCACATGGATATCATCAACGACAAGCGGGCGAAAGAGAAGAATAAATAAGACTTGCCTTCCCCCGGACGCGGGGGAAGGTGGCGCGGCGAAGCCGTGCCGGATGAGGGCGGCTCGCAGAATACTCCGCTCCGCAAAAATACTATGTGTCATCCTGAGCGAGGCCTGCCGTAGGCAGGCGGAGTCGAAGGATCTTAACAACAAGAGATAACAATTAAAGAAAGGATACGATATTATGAAAGTAGTACTCGCCGGTGCGTTCGGCAATCTGGGCGGAGAGATCCTCCGGGCCCTGTGTGACAAGAATTATGAAGTCGTGGCTGCGGACTTAAAGGAGCGCGAGATCGAAGGCTTAAAAGGCAGATATACCTTCGTTTCCATCGACGCCACGAACCCTGAGACCCTGAAGGGGCTCTGCGACGGCGCGGAGGTCGTCATCACGACGATGGGCCTGACCGGCGCTTCCACCCGCTTCAACAACTATGACATCGACTTAAAGGGCAATATGAACCTGTACGAAGAAGCGAAGGCCGCGGGCGTGAAGAAGTTCAACTACATCTCCGTCATTTCCTGCGACGAGCCCGGCGCCGAAAAGGTCCCGATGCTGCACGCAAAATATCTGGTGGAGCAGGAATTAAAGAAGCAGCCCATGGACTGGGTCATCTACCGTCCGACCGGCTATTTCTACGATATCTGCAAGGTCTTCAAGCCCTATGTGGACAAGGGCGAGATGCAGCTCTTAAAGGGCTACGGCAAGGTGAAGGCCAACGTCGTGGACTGCCCGGACTTCGCGGATTTCATCGTGGAGCACATGTTTGACACGAATGTCACCTACAACGTGGGCGGCAAGGAGACCTACACGTATGAAGAGATGGCCCAGATGTGCTTCGATGCGGCCGGCAAGCCCTTAAAGATCAAATGGGCGCCGATCTGGCTGTTTGGCATTCTGGCGAATCTGCCGAAGATCAAGAAGGCGGGCAAGCACGATATCATCCTGTTCTCCCGCTGGACTTTGAGCCACGATCTGGTCGGCGACACGAAGGTCGGCGAGCACAGCTTCGCGGAGTACATCAAAGAGTATTTTAAATGATCCCGCGTGTCGTCCTGAGCAAGCGAAGCGGGTCCCGTGTCATCCTGAGCAAGCGAAGCGGGTCCCGTGTCATCCTGAGCGAGCGAAGAGGGTCCTGTGTCATCCTGAGCGAAGGGCCGCAAGGCCCGGAGTCGAAGGATCTTACAAAAAGACACCCCACTTCGCTCGGTATAACACCGAAAAAGCGCTCGGAATGACACAAAAGGTTTAAGTGGTGCAGCGCCTCTGCACAAGAAAGGAGTTTTGCAACATGGTATTTCCTCCCCTTACCTGGGTCTTATTGGTAGTTGCCGCCGTGCTCTGCGCCGTCGGCTTCTACAAATTCGTGTATTTCATGTCGGTCGGCTACGGCCTGGCCGTCGCCGGCATCGGCGTGACGACGCTGATCATCGCGCTGGTTCGGGCCGACGCGAGCCCCGCGATGATCGTGCTCTGCCTGCTGATGCTCATCTACGGCTTCCGCCTGGGCGGTTTTCTGCTGATCCGGGAGCTGAAAAGCGCGGCTTACCGCAAGACCTTAAACGCGCAGACCGAAAAGCCCGTTCCGATCTTCGTGAAGGTCTTCATGTGGATCTTCATGGCGGTTCTGTACGTGGTGCAGACCTCGCCGGTCTGGTATCGCGAGCTGACGGCGCCCGATGAGCCCACCGGCATCGCCTGGGTCGGCGCGGCGATCATGGCCTGCGGCATCTGCCTGGAAGCGCTCGCGGACAAGCAGAAGAGCGCGGCCAAGAAGATCGATCCGAACAAACCTGCCATGACCGGCCTGTTCAAGTTCTGCCGCTGCCCGAACTATTTCGGCGAGATCCTTTTCTGGACCGGCGTGTTTGTCAGCGCGCTCAATATCCTGCGCGGCTGGCAGTGGCTGATCGCGGTCTTCGGATATCTGGCCATCTTCATGATCATGGTGAGCGGCGCGCAGCGCCTGGAGAAGCGCCAGAACAAGAACTACGGCGATCTGCCCGAGTACCGCGCCTATGTGGAAAAGACGCCGATCCTGATTCCCTTCCTGCCGATCTATCATCTGGTGAAGGAAGAAAAGTAATAAATCCGGCTCTCCTCCGGAAGCGGGGGTGAAAAACGTCGAAACGCCGCCAGCGGCGGAGGAAGTGAGACGTTTTTCTTGACACCGTTCGAAAAAGCGACCGTCAGGAATGCTATTTCGCTGACCGTGGAGGGAGAGTGTTATCAAAGCTGGCGGGTGGGCGTCCGGCTGCCGCCCGCATAAGCGCTCCGGGCGCGTACGAATGAAAGGAAACGAGTTATGTCAGTCCCGATGGCACTGGTGGATCTTCTCCCCGTGATTTTCTTTGGTATTTCCGCTGTGATCCTGCAGCGGGGCCTCTATGACAAGATGAGTAAGGGTGCTTTTGCGTTGCTGGCTGCGGGCACCATCATGAGCTTTATGGCCGGCTTCATGAAAGCAATCTGGAAGCTGCTTTACGCAGCAGACGTGTGTGATTTTGAACGCCTGAACCAGTGCTTCTTTCCCATGCAGTCGGTAGGACTTTTGCTGGCCGGTCTCTCGGTTGCCGCGCTGCTTCTCTTTAAGCAGAAGAAGACGGAAAATGAAACAGTACTTGAGGTCAGCGGACTGCCGCTTCTGCTGCTGGCAGCCTCTCCCGCGGTCTATTCCGGCACCATGATCTTTGTGGCGATGCTGGTACTGGGTGCCCTGGGCTATTGCGGCGGTCTCGGGATCTACGCGGCCAGGCAGGGGAAAAAGAAAACGGCGATCCTGTTCTGGATCGCGTTCGCTTCGCTGGTCATCATGGGCTATCTCTCGTCCCGCGATTTCACGCAGGCCTACATGAACTGGATCGCGGAGGGTGTCAATGTCGCCGGACAGCTGGTGCTGCTGATTGCGGCGGTGAGCCTCGTGAAGAAACAGAAAGGATAAGCCATGCAGGAGATCATTTTATCCGGAATGAACCGGCTGTACGGTTTAAAACCCATCGTCGGCAATCCGTATGCGAAGATCGATAAAAGCGGCATGCATTTCACCATCACGACCTACGAAGTGAAGGGCTTCGGGTATCTCTCCGTGATCGACATGAAGGCGATGCTCGGATTGATGAAGATGGAGAGTGTGATTCTCAACGCCGAAATGAAGGATCTGCCGCTCTTCAGCGCGGATTCTATCCGCGCGGCCGGCAAAAATACGCTGCTGGTGGAATTTTATGACACCATGCTTGAGCCGCTGGCGGACGAACCCGCGGCCGTTTACCGCCGTGTAAAAGAAAAGTATAAAGACCTTCCGCCGTACGCGAGCGGCCCGCACTGGTACGATTCGATCCGCTATGACTTTACTTTCGGCGCGTCCGACAGGAGCTTAAAGGAAAAGGCGGATAAGATCACGGCGGATTATTTCGACGCGTATCTGGAGAACATCGCGGTGGCGCCCGGCGCGGATCCAATCCTGAAGAAAGAGCGCACGAGAGGCTACGTAAACGGTTTGTTCAAAAACGGCGGCCCGGCCGTGGATCAGTTCAAGAAGCTGATCGGCGAAGAAGCCGCGCGCGAAGTCTTCGAAAAGTACGTGTTCTGCTGCCGCTAAGGGGCAGAGTGCCAAAGGGGAGTGCCAAAAGGAACCGTCCCCTTTGGCACTCCCCGGATGAGGTTATTGAAAGGATTTGAAACATGCGAAACTTCTTGCTTCAAAACGGCCCGATCCTCGCGGCGCTGCTGGCGGCAGCGGAGCTGATTCTCGGCGTGCTGCTGGTGCGTCTGTACACAAAAAAGAAAAAACCGATCCTGCTGCTGATGGCGATCGTCGCGCTTGCGCTCTGCTACGATGCGACCGTCCTCGCGCTCGGCAGCGTGCTGCCGGAAGGCGTCCTGAAACCGCTGAGCCTGCTGCGCTTTATCTTCCACGGCGCCTGCATCCCGCTGCTGCTGCCGATCTGCGGCTATGCGCTGGGGCTAAAGAAGAAAGCCATGACCGTCCTCTGGGCCCTGACGGCTGCGATTCTGGTCACCGGCGCGGTCTGCGGCGCTCTGACAAAGCTGGAGCCTTCGCAGGCGGCGGGGATCACGCGCTATCTTTCCGGAGAGGCGACGCCGGCCTTCGCGGAAAAATTCCTGCAGATCCTGTCTTACGGGACCGTGGTGCCGCTGATCGTTGCCGGCCTCATCGTCTGGATCAAAAAGAAAAAGCCGCAGCTGTTCCTGGCGGGTTTCCTGATGTTTGCTTTTTCAGCCCTGGGACCGGCCACGGGCAACTTTGACCTGATCTTCCTGATCGGGATGTTCGGGGAAGTCTTCATGGTCCTGTTCTTTCTGCTGTACGGGAGAAGTGAAAAATGAGCGGGGATCGGCAGGAGCGCCGCCGGTATTCCTTCCCGAGAGGGGAAGGCTGGGGCCGCGGGCTGGGAATCGTACTTTTTGTCCTGTTCGTGCTTGGCGCTGCGGTCTTTTTTTACGCGCAGGATTATTACCGGGCGGACGCTTCCGTGACAGCGCTGCTGGAAAACGCTCTCCCGGGCGTGAACATTGAGCAAAGCGCGGACCGGATCGTTTTTCGGCCGGACAGCGTGAAGGCGGGCCTGATCTTTTATCCAGGCGGGAAAGTCGAATATACGGCTTACGCGCCGCTGATGGCGGGCCTTTCGCAGGAGGGATTCCTCTGCATCCTTCTGAAGATGCCGCTGAATTTAGCGGTTCTGAACATGAACGCGGCGGCCGGTATTCCCGCAGAGTATCCGGATATCGGCGTCTGGTTTCTGGCCGGTCATTCACTCGGCGGGGCCATGGCAGCCTCGTATGCGGCAAAGCATGCGGAAGACTTTGACGCGCTGATCCTGTTGGCGGCGTATTCGACGGCGGATCTTACGGACAGCGGCTTGAAAGTCTTAAGCCTGTATGGCTCCGAAGATAAGGTGCTGAACCGCGAAAAGCTTGAAAAATACCGCGGGAACCTGCCTGCGGAAGCAGAAGAGATCATAATCGAAGGCGGCTGCCATGCGTTCTTCGGCGCCTACGGCGCGCAGAAAGGCGACGGAGATCCGAGAATCACACGGGAAGAGCAGATCCGTCAAACGGTTCAGGCCGTTTCGTCCCTGCTGCCCTGACCGTTTCGATGCCCCCGCGACGGCGGGGGTCTTTTTTATTTTTGGAAATATGATATACTGATCCCGTAGAAAAAAGAAGGGAAAGGAATCCGTTTTCAGATATGTTTCCTAAAGGATTAAGCACAGAAGAAGTCCGCGCACTTACGGCGGAGGGCAAAAACAATACGCTGCCGGACCGCGTCAGCAAAACGGTGCCGCAGATCATTGCGGCGCAGGTTTTTACCTATTTCAACGCTATTTTCGCGCTGCTGGCGGTCTTGCTGATCCTGACCGGTTCTTTTCGGAGCCTGACCTTTTTACCGGTCGTTATCGCCAATACGCTGATCGGCATCATTCAGCAGCTGCGCTCCAAAAAGGTTCTGGATGAACTGGCGCTTCTGGATGTGTCGGAATATCGCTGCCTGCGGGACGGCGAGGAAAAGAAGGTCTCTTCGGATCAGCTGGTCCTGGGCGACGTGATCCGTCTGGAGATCGGTCAGCAGATCCCGGCCGACGCCGTGGTGCTGGACGGAGAAGCCGGTGTGAACGAATCGCTTCTGACCGGGGAAGAAGATGAGGTCGAAAAAAAAGAAGGCAGTGAGCTGAAATCCGGCAGTTTTCTGACGGCCGGCTCTCTGACCGCGCGCCTGACGCGTGTCGGCGCCGAATCCTATGCGGCGCAGCTGACGGCGAAAGCCAAGGAGATCAAGGACAAAACTTCGGAGATGATCCGGGACATCGAGACGATCATCCGGGTGGCCGGCATCGCCATCATTCCTGTCGGCGTGCTGCTGCTGTATCAGGCCGTGGCCGTAAACGGTCTCGGCTGGAAGGAAGGCATCAATTCCATGGTCGGCGCGGTGATCGGCATGATTCCGGAAGGCATGTATCTTCTGATGACCATGGCGCTGGCTTTAAGCGCGATGCGGCTGGCGAAGCAGAAAGTTCTGCTGCACGATATGCGCAGCATTGAGACGCTGGCGCGGGTCGACGTTCTTTGTCTGGATAAGACCGGAACCATTACGAGCCCTGAGATGGAAGTGAGCGAGACCTTCCTGCCGGCGGATTTGGCAGACCGTTTGTCCCCGGAAGAAACCGCTGCGCAGAGGGAGCGTGCCCGGAATCTGCTGTCTTCCTATCTTGGCAGTATGACGGACAGCAATATTACCATGGAGGCGCTGAGGGCGTATTTTCCGGCCCGGGAGGCCTTTGAGAATGCCGCGGTGCAGCCCTTCAATTCCCGAAAAAAATATTCGCAGATCGATCTGTTCGGAATTTCCTACCGGCTGGGGGCGCCGGAATATCTTTTGAGCCCGGAGCAGCGGGAGATAAACCGGACGGTCATCGAACAGCGCGCAGGCGCCGGACAGCGGGTCCTGGCTTTTACCGAGGAAAAGGAAGCCGATGCGCGGCCGATCCTCTTTGTGGCGCTGCACAACGCGATCCGGGAAAACGCAAGGGAGACCTTTGCCGGCTTTGCCGCGCAGGGCGTAACGGTCAAAGTCATTTCCGGCGATAATCCCATGACGGTCTCGCGCGTGGCGGCGGAAGCGGAGATTGTAAACGCGGAGCAGTATATTGACGCAACGACGCTGGACAGCGAGGAAAAGATCCGGGATGCCGCGACAGCGTATACCGTGTTCGGCCGCGTCAGTCCGGAACAGAAAAAAAGCCTCGTCCTGGCAATGAAGGACAAAGGGCTGAAGGTCGCCATGTCCGGCGACGGCGTGAACGATATTTTGGCAATGAAGGAGGCGGATTGTTCCGTCGCGATGGGGGGCGGAAGCGATGCGGCCCGGCAGGCGGCACAGGTCGTGCTGCTGGATTCGGATTTCTCGCATATGCGCGGGATCGTCTCCGAGGGGCGGCGCGACATCAACAATATCACCCGCTCCGCTACGCTTTTCCTCTATAAAAACATCTTTTCCCTGCTGACAGCGCTTTTTGCGATCCTGCTGACGGCTTCCTATCCTTTGCGGCCGGCGCAGGTCTCGCTGATTTCGGGTTTTAATATCGGTATCCCGGCTTTTCTGCTGGCCCTGGAGCCGAATGAAAAAAAGCAGCAGGGGCGATTCATCCGCAATACGCTGGTCCGTTCGCTGCCGGCTTCCGTCACGGCTTTCCTGGCCATCAATGCGATGGTGCTGCTGGCAGACCGTCTGAAGATTCCGGCTGCGGAGGTCGGGACGGCCTGCACCTATCTGCTGGCCATGGTCGGCTTTTTTATCCTGTTTTCCATTTCGCGGCCGCTGAACAAATACCGCGTTGCGGTCATTTTGCTCAGCATGCTCGGCTTTTTCCTTTCTGCTGCGGTCCTGAACGATCTGTTTGAACTGGTCAGGATCCAGACCCGGACGCTTGGGATCACACTGCTCTTT
This sequence comes from Lachnospiraceae bacterium, assembly GCA_017619975.1. Lineage (GTDB taxonomy): Bacteria > Bacillota > Clostridia > Lachnospirales > Lachnospiraceae > UBA6987. The sequence continues at coordinate 9,135 of JAFZRH010000001.1, forward strand.
GTGGCCGGCGAGTTCCTGCTGATGAGCGGGCTCACCCGGCTGCTGGAGAAAGAAACAAAAGAATAAAAAACACCGCCCAAAAGGCGGTGATCCTTAAAACGGCTGCTGCGATTCGCGCAGCCGTTTTTTACGGCAGGCTGTAACCGTTTTGAGGAGAAAGCGCGGCGTTTCCGAAAGAGCAGATCGTCGTTCCCGCACAATAGATCGAAAAAAGCCCCTGTTCGGAAAAAGCCTGAGCGGCCGCGGCGTCGATCTGATCGGCGATGAAGAGCTGTGCGGCGGCCAGGGCCAGTTCGGCGCAGGAAGCCGTCGGACTGTAAAGCGTCAGCGCGGGAAGCGCGCTCTTGTAATAGCCGTCGGCAGGATCGATATAAGCGGTCGCAAAATGCTCCGGGCTGTAAGGAAAATAGTAGTCCGCCAGATTGTTGTTGGTGGTGTAATCGAAGAGGCTGACGATCTTTAGGGGGCCGCTGTAGCTCATCTGCGCGGCCGGGATGCTTGCGTCGCCGACGCGGGTCTTGACGGCATACTGATAGACTTCGGCGGAATCGTCCAGGCAGGAGACAAATCCCTCACTGCTGATGAGATACCCGTTCGTATAGCCGGTCGCGGCGATCTGCTCCGTCAGATAGTCGAGGATAAAGGCATTTGTCAGCCAGTAGAAATCCAGAAAGACCGTGATATTGTTTTCGGCGGCGTAAAGCCGGTATTCCTCGGACAGCGTCAGGCGCACCTGATCGTTTCCCAGCAGTTCCAGACGGATGTGCGCGGGATCTGAGAGAAAAGGGATCAGTTCCGCGAAATATGCCGCCGTTTCCTCGTTGTAATACGGGTCGAACTGCTGGGCCAGAATGTCATTCGTGGAAAGAAACAGTTCGGTATAGACGGCATAGATCGGTCCCAGGTACAAAGCCCGGGATCCTTTTTCTTCCATCAGGGAAAAAGCCCGATACAGCTCCGGCTCGACGGAGACGATCTCGTTCGGAGCGGCGTTGACGTCAAAGATGCCGTGCGTACCCGGGTGTGCCTGCAGCGGATCAAACATCTCGTAAGCTTTCACGCAGGCCTCCGAATAAGCGGCACTGACGCGGCGAAAGTCATTTCCGCCGTACTGCCGCTGGAGCTTGTACTGAAACAGGAAATAGGAGCCGCAGTTCATGCTGCTTCCGCTCTGGACGCTGATTTCACGCCAGCCGCTGTCGTTTCGGAAGTAACTGATCAGATAGACCACTGCGGACAGGGCCAGCGCGGTCAGAATCCCGATCACGAGGATCAGGCGGTTTTTCTTTTTTCGGCTTTCTTCTGTTTCAGGCTGCACAGTTTGAGGGAGGGGCGTATTCATGCGCTTGGCAGGCATCCTTTCTTCGGTGAGAAAAGGCCGTGTGCCGGATCCCGGTACACGGCCTTTAAGGAACAAGCGGATCCGCTTATCCGTGAGACGCTATCAGCAGCAAGATCAGGAAGATCAGTATGATCCCTCCGAGGATGCCCAGTCCGATGAGAGCGCCTTTCTTGCACATCTTGTAGTTGCGGATATAGTTTTTGCTCTTGTAGATCGCTGCGGCGATCAGGCCCAGGATCGGCAGGAAGAAGGAGAGGATGCCCAGCCAGATGCTGCCGGTATCGTGGATCGGACGATCCAGGATGTAGTTGCTTCCGGTCAGGACCGGTTCCTCGTTCTTTAAGTTCTTTTCCGCTGCTTTGGCTTCGTTCTCGGCCTTTTCTTCTTCCGTCAGGATATGGACGGTCTTTAACGGCTCGTTCTTGGCCCGCAGCGCCTTATACTCTTCGATTTCCTTCTTGTTGCCGTAGACCCAGTGGTCGTTGCCGATGTCCACGAGCTCCGGCTTGTCTTCGCTGTAGTCGTGGATGGAAGGATCGTAGGTATAAAGGGCTTTGTTCTTCTCCAGCTTCGGATCCGGGATCGGGATCGCGGAGATCAAAGAGTGCGTGTACGGATGCATCGGGAAGTCAAACAGTTCCTGAGTGGACGCAACCTCGACGATATCGCCCTTGTAAATAACACCGATCCGGTCCGAAATATAACGGACGATGGATAAGTCGTGAGCGATAAAGAGGTAGGACACGCCGCGCTCTTCCTGGAACTTGTTCAGCAGGTTCAGGACCTGCGCCCGGATGGATACGTCCAGCGCGGAGATGGGTTCGTCGGCAATGACGAACTCCGGTTCCATGACCATGGCACGGGCCACGCCGATACGCTGCCGCTGGCCGCCGGAGAATTCATGCGGGTAACGGGTCAGGTGTTCGGGCAGCAGACCGACTTCCTCGATCATGGTCTCGACCTTTTTCACACGGTCTGCTTCGTTCTCAAAGAGGTGGAAGTTGTACAGACCTTCCGAGATGATGTAATCCACGGTGGCGCGCTCGTTTAAGGAAGCGGCGGGATCCTGGAAGATCATCTGGATGTTCCGGATCACGTCACGGTCCAGCGAGTTCGGAATCTTGCCGGAGATCTTTACGCCTTTGTAATAGATCTCGCCGGCGGCACAGGGGTTGACCCGGATGACGGCCCGGCCGACCGTAGTCTTGCCGGAGCCGGATTCGCCGACCAGGGAGAAGGTCTCGCCTTTGTAGATCTTGAAGCTGGCGTTTTTCACCGCACGGACGGCATTGTCGCCCTTGCCGAAGGTAATGTCAACATTCCTGACGTCCAGCAGCACTTCGCGGCCGTTTTCATCGATGGGGCCGTGCTCCGGAAGATGGGCAACCTTATGTTCTTTCGTATTTTCCATTGTGGGCTACCCTCCTAAATATTGAAAGCTTTGCAAAGCTTTTCGTGAATGTTTTCGATGGCTTCCGGTTTGGTGATCTTCGGAGCCCGGGGATCCAGCAGCCAGGTCTTGGCGAAATGGGTCTCGGTGATCTGGAACATCGGCGGTTCTTCCAGCGTATCGACCTTCAGGCAGTACGGATTGCGGGGCGCAAATGCGTCGCCGATGATCCGGTTGTACAGCGAAGGCGGCGTGCCGGCGATGGAGTAGAGCTTGACGCCCTTCTGCGCCAGCTGCGGCAGACTGGAGAGCAGCGCCCAGGTGTACGGGTGACGGGGATCGTAGAAGACTTCTTCCACGGTTCCGAGCTCGATGACCTGTCCGCCGTAAAGGACCGCCACACGGTCCGCCACGTTCGCGACGACGCCGAGGTCGTGCGTGATGAAGACGATCGTGTATTTGTACTCTTTCTGCAGATCTTTCAGAAGCTGCAGGATCTGCGCCTGGATGGTCACGTCCAGAGCGGTGGTCGGTTCGTCGCAGATCAGGATCTTCGGCTGGCAGGAGAGCGCAATCGCGATAACGATACGCTGCCGCATGCCGCCGGAGTACTGGAACGGATAATCGTCAAAGCGGTTCTCCGCGTTCGGAATACCGACCTGTTTCATGAGTTTCAGCGCACGTTCGCGGGCTTCGATCTCGGTGCAGTTCTGATGCTTTAAGATGATGCTCGTGATCTGCTTGCCGATCGTGATGATCGGGTTCAAGGAGGTCATGGGATCCTGGAATACCGTCGCGATCTTGCTGCCGCGGATACGGGTCCAGTCCTTCGGATACTTGACCTTGGAGACGTCGATGATGCAGTTGCCGTGCAGCTGTTCGGGCGTTTCATCCGTGAGTTTCACGCGCAGCGTGACGTCGCTGTAAACGGCATCGCGGACGCTGTCCTGGGAGACGTCTTCCCCGAGCCGCATGGCTTCACGGAATCCCTTTTCCAGCTTGTTGGCAGTCTTGACCCGCATGGCAGGATGGAAACGGCCGACAGACAGATAGATCTCTTTGGCGATCTCCAGATTCCGATCCGAAACAGCGGAAGCATCCCCTTTGATTTCTTCGGCGTACTTGGCTTTCAGAGCCGTCATCTTCTCGGAGAAGGCCTTGTTGTAGTCCGCATCGGCTGCCAGCGTCTTTTTGTGGGAGGCAATCAGATCCGCGCGTTTCTTCTCCAGATCTTTGATCGCTTTCTCAAAGCCTTTGATCTTCTCGTTGGTTTCTTTGATCTTATCGGTCTCGGAATGACGGTCGAAGGTCTGCTTTAAGTTCCTGGCTTCGGTCAGCTGGAACTTCAGCTCGTTCATTTCGTCGGTCAGCTTCTGATCGTCTTCGTCGGAGAGCGTTTCCTTGGCTTTCTTCTCCGCCTTCAGTTTCAGTATCTCACGATAGGTCGCGGCGCCCTTTTCCAGTACGCTGTCGCGGTTCAGGCGACTATGCAGCGATTTAATGTGAGCATTGGCGGCGGGGGTCAGCTTTTCGGTCGTATCGGAGAGTTCTTCATCGTTGAAAACGACGGAGCCGCGGGAGATAAAGCCGTTGGTGTCCAGCATGCCGGCGAAGGTCTTGGTAAACACGGATTTACCGGAACCAGATTCGCCCACGATGGCGATCGATTCGTTTTCGTAGATATCCAGCGAGATGCCCCGGATAGCGGTAAGAATACGGCCGCGGACGCGGAATTTGACATCCAGATCCTTAACGGAAAGCAATACTTTTTTCTTTTCCATTTTGCGGCCTCCTTACATATGGGTCCGGGGATCCGAAGCGTCGCCGAGGTTCTGTCCGACTACGAACAGAACGATGGACAGGATCGCGGAAATTGCCACGGGGCTCCAGAATTCAAAGCCCCAGCCGGGAACGACCATGGACCCCTGCGCTTCACTGATCATCTTACCTAAGGTCAGGTCGGAAAGACCCAGGCCGATATAGGACAGGAACACTTCGAAGCCGATGTAGGCGGGAATCTCAAGAGCGGCGTAGGTCACGATAACGCTGGTCATGAACGGCAGGATGTTCTTGGTGGCGATCCGGCCGATCGGTGTGCCGAGACAGCGGGAAGCCAGGTTGTATTCCCGGTCACGGATGATAATGACCTGCGTACGGATAAAGGCCGCGACGCCGAGCCAGCCGGTGACCGTTAAGGCGAATACCATGGTCCAGAACCCGCGGGTCAGGACCAGCACCATGACGGCGATCAGCAGCTCGTAGGGAATGTTTGCGATAATGTTTCGCACCTCCACCATGATCAGGTCGATTTTCTTTGAATAGCCCCAGACGGCGCCGACCAGAACGCCGATCACCATATTGATGGCGGCGCAGACGATAGCCAGCGACAGAGAGATCTTGGAGCCGTACCAGACCGCGTCGAAGGTGGGTTCGCCCGAAGCGCCGGTTCCCAGAATATAGCTCAGGGAGAAACCGTATTTTTCGATAGCCGCCTTCGGCTGCAGATGCTTGGACGTACTGTCGGTAACGTTGGCGAAACGGTCAAACGGAACGAAACGGGGGTAGATGTAGGTGAAGAGCAGCAGCACCAGCAGGATACCCAGCACGATCCAGTTGATCTTCTTGCGGAAGAAGACCCGGAACACGCTGCGCCAGTAGCTGTAGCGCGGGGCCGTGATCTTTTCGGATTCCGTCTCATCGTGTGTAACAATGGTAAAAAGCTCTTCTTCCGACAGACCATGTTTGGACAGATCGATCTTATTTTCCATTGCTCATTACCTCGCTTTCGAAGAGAAGGAGATCCGGGGATCTACGATGCTCATCATGATATCGCCCAGAATGCCGGACACGACCGACAGGACCGCGTAGAAGAGGGCGACGCCGACGATGACGCCATTATCATAGGCATTGATGGCATTGATGAAAATGCCGCCGATGCCGGGCACGGTGTAAACACGTTCCGTAACCAGAGCGCCTGTCATGGAGAACAGGATGGATCCCGGAATACCGTAGATGATCGGGATGGACGCGTTCTTTAAAATATGACGAGTGAAGATCTCCCGCTCGGAAAGACCGCCGGAACGGGCGAACTTGACGTAGTCCGCGTTCTGCTGGTCCACCATGTAGCGGCGCAGCCAGCGCATCATGCTGCCGATAGGACGCAGCGACAGGGAAATGATGGGCAGCACACACATGGTCCAGGAAAATTCTTCGATGTTGAAGGTCGTCGGGATGCCGATCTTGTTGCCGATCGCCTTGACCAGGAAGATGTAGGCCAGAGACGGCATGGCCGTAATGAAGACGACGTACACGGAGCCGATCTTGTCAACGGCTTTGTCTTTCTTCTGCGCCATCCAGATCGCCATCGGAACGCCGATCAGATAGGTCAGCAACACGGAGCAGAGACCGATCACAAAGGAGTAGCCGATACGGGACATACCGCTCTTGAAGGTGATGGTAGTCGTGTAGTCGTCCAGGAAACGGTCTTTTCTCAGCTGAATGCTGTCGCGGGAGCCGGCCATGTAGGTGGCGCTGTGAAGATCGTCGGCGCTCATTTCGGTCAAACCGGTCGGATAGGTGGTCATACGCTGAACGTAGGAACCCTGGGCCTTCGTCATGGTCGTGACAACTTCCACGCCCTGGTTGACGGAATAGGAAACACCGAGGTTCACGGACAGCAGGTTCTGATGAATGTAAGGGAACTCGTTGTCAAAGTACAGGAGGTACTTGTGGAATGTTCCCTGCCCCATGATGGCGGGAGAAAACTTTTGCCCGCCGTACAGGGGATCATATAGCGTGAAGGTGATCTTGCGTTCCCCTTCATAATTTTTGGCACTGTTGACGGTATCAACCTGGAACAGGTTGCCGAAATAGGTAAGAAGCCGCATGAGGACCGGAATGTCCTTGGCTGCAAAAAGCTGAGGCTGTCCGCCGTTGGTCACTTTTTTGCCTGCCATAACGGTCTTCAGACGGGTCACGGTATAGCCCTTGCTTTCATAGTAGTCGGTAAATTTTTTGACGTATTCAGCAACGTTCTCTTTATCGGATTCCGCGTCTTTTCCGAGATTGGTAAGTTTAGAACGGGCTTCGGCAGCCAGTTCCCCGTTGGTCACCAGGTCTGTCAGCCAATCGGTATAATTGACGTAATCCAGATAGCCGAACTCTTCCCACTTTTCGTATTTATACGTGATCTTGCGGTTGGCGGCTACTTTGATAAAGTTCGGATCAGTTGCAAAGATCTGATCGCGGCTCAGCAGGGAATAGATGAGCACCATTACGATACCAACCACAACTACGATGGAAAAAATACCGTGAAGGACACGTCTCAGAATGTATTTTGCCATAGATGCCTGCCACCTTGTCTGTGTATTTGTTTGGTCTTGTTAGCACAACGGGAGAATGGACGATGGTCCATTCTCCCGCCGCAGTATTATCGTGCTATACGGTAATACAAATACATTTGGATGTCGGTTTACTGACCGAACATACCGAGGTTGGCGAGCATGTAGCCGTCTTCGTCGATGACCATCGTAGCCAGGTAGGTCTGCGGATCGCCGTAGTCAGGGCCCCAACCGGAAGAGGTGTTCAGGTCGGTGTTCTGCTCGTAGCCGTAGGTGGTGTAGTAGCTCATGTTGTAGTAGTCATCGGTGTTCTCGCAGGCAACCAGGTTGATCTTGATCAGGCCCTGGGAGGCGGCTTCGATGGACTGCTTCACAGCAGCACCACGGTTCTGACCGGTGGTCGTGAAGGAGACGTAAGGATAGTCGATGCAGATCGGGTGATCCTTGTCGACCGGGATGCCCTGAGCAGCCAGCTCTTCGATCGCGATGGCAAGCTCTTCCATGCAGTATTCCGGATTGTACCAGCCGTCGTAGCCGTCGCCGGCGCCGAGTTCAGCGTTCCAGACGGTGATCTTGATGTTGTTGGCATCAAGAACGGCCTGCATGATCTGGCCGTAGAAGGTACCGGCCTTGAAGGTGGTAGGAGTGCCGTTGATGTCCACGGTCACGTCTTCGCTTAAGGAAACGAAGGTCGCGGGCGTGTAGCTGTTGCGCAGAGCGTTGAACTTCAGCTCTTCGCCGACGGACTGGGCGTTGTAGGTGGCATGATCGAAGGCAGCGATCAGAGCACGACGGAAGTGTACGTTCTGCATCGCGGCGACAGCATCATCAGCTTCCGTTACGGTCTTGGGAGAGGCAACGGCGTTGCTGTTGAAGTTGGTGTAGATCTTGCGGTTCACGTTCAGCCAGCCGCAGTAGGTGGTGGAATCCGTATCGGAAAGCGTGACATACTTGTCGAAGTTGCCGTCGGCTTTGCAGGTCTCAACAGCATCGGCGTTCAGACCGCAGGCATCGATGGTGCCGGCAATGGTGTCATTGTAGGCTTTCAGCTTGTCGGAACCGTCGTTGAACATCCAGGTGATGGTGTGGACGTTCAGGGTCTCCGGCGCATAGTAGGATTCGTTGGCCTTGTAAACGATGGTGTTCTTTTCAGTCCAGTTGGTGATGATCATGGGACCGCAGTAAGCAATGTGGTCAGGATCTTTGCCGTAGGTGTAGTCAGCGGCGGAAGGATCATACTCGGCACCGAACTTGCCGCCCTGAGCGGTGTAGTAAGTACGGCTCATCGGCAGGAAGATGTTGTAGGCCATCATGGACATGAAGTAAGGAACATCCTGCTCCAGGGTATATTCCAGGGTGTAGTCATCAAGAGCCTTGATACCGACATCTTCGAAATCGGTGGTCACGCCGTTGATGTAGTCTTCAACACCGACCAGAACGCCGACCAGTAAGCCGCGAGGGCTGGACTGGCAGTCAAGCAGGTGATTCAGACCGGCCAGGAAGTCATCCGCGGTCAGGTGAGAAACAACACGGCCCTGAGAGTCAACCCAGTCCACATCGTCACGAAGCTTGAAGGTGTAGGTCAGCTTGTCATCGGAGACGGTGTAGGAGGTGGCAATGGCAGGAACCTGCATGTTCTCTTCGTTGTAGATGTACAGGCCGTCAATGGTGGGAGACAGAGGCTCGCCGACGGCAGCACGGGAGGAGGACAGGAAATCCCAGGTGTCAGGGTCATCGCTGTAGCCCAGGGAGTAGCTGTCTTTGAAGGTGTAGCCCTTGCCTTCCAGGTACTTCTTGGCTTCGGCAACATAGGTGCCGGTGCCGGCCAGTTCGCCCCACAGAGCCTTCAGATAGTTGTAGTCATCCGCAGCAATGATCTCATTGGTGATGACGACGGTCTGATAACGATACTCGTTGGAGCCCCACAGCGTGGTGTTGATGGTCTTCGGGACGTTGCGGCCCAGACGGTAGTTGCCGCCCTTGGTGGTCAGCGGGATGAACATAGCGCTGGCATAAAGAGTCGCTTCGGCGATAGCCTGCAGAGCATAACGTTCGGAAAGGCTCTTCGCGTCCTTTACCTTCGCATACTCGGCCAGGAAGTCGCTCAGAATTTCTTCGTAGAACTTCTCGGACTCGTCAAACCAGTCGGCGGGATCGTACTTGTTGCCGTAAACTTCGGCAGCCAGACGGTTGTCTACTTCGCGCTCAACGGGCTTCGGAGCTTCCGTGGTCTCAACGGGCTGAGGAGCAGCAGTGGTCTCGGCGGGCTGAGGAGCAGCAGTGGTCTCAGCGGGCTGAGGAGCATCCGTTGTCTTCGGAGCATCCGTGGTCTTCGGAGCTTCGGTCGGAGCGGTGGTGGGGTTCGGCTGATTGCCGCAGGCACTCACTACCATCACGATGGCCAGAAGCAGCGCGAAAAGCTTGGTTGTCTTCTTCATAAGTCTTTCTCCTTCTGAAAAGATTTTTATTCGTCGTTACCCTTGGTCCGCTTATTCGCTGCGGCTTAGCTGTCAGCCGCACCGAAACGGCGGGAGACATCCTGTCCATGCACACCAATAAGTAGCGAGGGTTCCTCGAATAATGCATGATTATAATACATACAAAAATGTTTTGCAAGTCTTTATTTTATCGAATTATTCTTTTTATTATTTTAAAGTGGAAAGAGCGTTTTTTTTGCTTATTTTTCCTCTGTTCCGGGCCACGGACGGCATTTTTCGCCTTTTTTTATCAGATAAGCACAGGCAGCTTCGCCGGCCAGCGGCGAGTCGGAGAGGGAATCCGAATAAAAAGCGTCGGCTTCGGCCAGCGGATACTGCTCCCGGAAGCGCCGGAGCTTTTCCTGGCCGTGGCAGTTCAGGCCGGTAAAACGGCCGTTTTTCGGATCGACTTCGGAGGCGATCAGCCGTGTGACGCCCAGCTCCCGGCAGACCGGTTCCAGCAGAAAACGCGGGGAGGCAGAGATGATCAGGTCGTCGGCGCGCTGCTGCCGGCGGTACCAGGCAAGCAGATGCTTCCTGTGCCCGGCCCAGAAATCTGTAACGTAAGGGGCGGCGCCTTCCGGACAGGCGGCAAAGAGGGAGAAGAAGCGTTCCTTCATCTGCGTCTTGGTGATGCGGTGCAGCACATAATGCCGAAAGGCGGCTGCGAGCTGGGACGGAACATACCGCAGCAGAGCCGGACGGCGGCGAAACAGGTACAGAACGAAATCCGTGCTGGAATCCCGCCGGTATATGGTCTTGTCGAAGTCATAGACGTTCATTCTGAGAACCTCCGGTACGGACCGTCTTCCGCCGGCGGCTTCGTTTCGCGCGGCGGCAGGCCTTTCAGAAACAGGGCGGCAAAGAGAAAGCCGAAAACCAGACCGCTTAAGTGCGCCGCGTCGTCCACGGCTTCGCTGACGCCGTGATAGAGGGAGAGGATCAGCATGATGATGATCTGGCGCAGCGAGAGCGAGCCGATCCGTTCCCGGGCAAACAGTCCCGCGAAGATCATGGCCCCCATGAGACCGAAGACGGCGCCGGAGGCGCCGGCGGAGAGCACGTCTTCCCCGGCCCGGACCCGAAGCAGATGGGAAAAAAGATTGGCGCCGAGTCCGGACAGAAGATAGATGGCTGCCATCCGGCCGTGCCCGATCCCGTTTTCCAGGATCGTGCCGATGGCAAACAGGGCCAGCATGTTGTTAAAGACGTGACTTGCCCCAAAATGCAGAAACATGGCGGTGAAAAGCCGCCAGTATTCATGATCCTCCGTGATCGCGGAGGTCAGCATGGCGCCATTCCGGTACAGATAGTAGCCGTTTTCCGTGCTGCCGCCGGCCTCCAGAATGAAAAAGACCAGCAGGTTGACGGCCAGCAGGCCCCAGACGACGTATGCTTTTTTCGGATCCGAAAGATTGTTGTTCATGCGGCCGCCTTATCGGGTAAACGCGTTCAGGGAATAAATCTTCTGAGCCAGCTCAGCCGTGCCGAAATCCACGACCACCCAGCCGCAGTCCTGCGGCAGCAGCGTCGCGCCGGCCAGCCGGGCGTTCAGCACTTTGGCAAAAGCATAAGGGTGCCCCTGCACAAAAGTTCCCTTGGTGCTTAAAAACTGAAGGGCGGCGGCGCCGTTCTTTGTGCTGCTGGCAACGATGCCGGAGGTAAAGGCCGCCCATTTGTCTTCTATATTAAATTCGTAGCGGTCCTGAACCCAGAGGGTATAGGTCCCGTTGTCTTTCGCTGCCGTATGAAGGTTGACGTTTTCGTGCCCGCCCTGATGGTCCCAGAGACAGGAGATCCCGGCCTCTTTTCCGAGCCTGGCCTCATCTTCATAGCGGCGCAGCAGCACCAGCTTGCCGCGCGCCTCGCCGACGGTGGGGATGCGGTCCGTCAGCAGCCATCGATCGGGGGCTTTTGCAATATAACGCCGCAGCAGTCCCTGGAACTCCTTCACGCTTTCGTCGCCGTGCTCCTGCTTGACGCAGAAGAGGACCGTTTCCGTGGGATGCTCTTTCAGGAACGCGTAGCAGTCCTCCAGAACCGTGTCCAGCGTCAGCGTTTCGTACCAGAAAAAAGCGCCGGTGCGGCATTTGGTGAAGCCGTGCATGAGGATCAGGTCTTCTCCGTCTGCGCCCAGTCTGATATCCAGATAGCGGAAGCCGGCCTCCAGCTGTTCGGCAATGCGTTTAAACTGACATTTGGTCACGTAGGCCAGCTGGCAGTACTGTGTGGCGGAATCGTGCGTGCCGGGGAGATTGATCTCGTTTAATCCGGCCCCGTCCGGCAGATCCGCCATCCAGTCGGCGGAGCCGGGAACAGCCGCGCTGCGGTCGGTCTCGGTGAGCGGCGCAATGAAAAGATACAGGATAAAAACGGCGAGCAGCCCGGCCAGGCCGAGCGCGATCCGGCCGGCAATGCGGCCGGCGGACAGCTTTTTCCGACCGGCAGTCCGGCCGGCGGCGGAACGGGAACCGGATTTATGCATGCTTCATCGCCTCCCCGATCTTGTCGCAGACGAAGGACACCGCGTCGCTCTGCAGGCTTTCCGCCATCTTTGTCCGGAACTCTTCGCGTCTGTCATACAGGTCATAGATGGCCGCCAGCAGTTTTTCGTCGGTGATCTCTTCTTCCTCCATCACCACGGCGAAGCCCTGCTTCTCGAAAGAGCGGGCGTTTAAGATCTGGTCGCCGCGGGAAGCAGCTTTCGAGAGCGGGACCAGCAGCATGGGCTTCTTCAGATACAGAAGCTCGCAGATGGCGTTCGCGCCGGAGCGGGAGAGCACCAGATCGGCCATGGCGAAGAGGTCCTTCATCTGTTCGCTGATATATTCATACTGCACATAGCCCGGGCGGTCGCTTAGGCTTTCGTCCAGATGGCCTTTCCTGCACAGATGGACGATTTCGAAGCGTTCCAGCAGCTGATTCAGATTGTTTCTTACCTTATTATTCAAATAGACGGAGCCGAGGCTGCCGCCGATAATGAGCAGCACCGGCTTCTGTCCGGGCAGTCCGGTAAAGGCGAGCCCCGCTTCCCGGCTTCCTTCTTTCAGACTCTCCCGGATGGGGCAGCCGCTCACAAAGGACTTGCCGGCCGGCAGATAGTCCAGCGTCTCCGGGAAGTTGCAGAGCGCGAAGGTTACATCCTGAAAGCAAAGCTTGTTGGCCAGGCCGGGCGTCAGGTCGGATTCGTGCAGGAGGGTCGGGATCTTCAGGCGCTTCGCGGCTTTCACGACCGGGACGGAAACATAGCCGCCCTTGGCGAAGATCACGTCCGGCTTCTCCCGGCGCAGAAGGCGGATCGCTTCGTGATAGCCGTGCTGGATCCGGATCGGGGCGGTGAGCGTCTTGACGCTGAGATAGCGGCGCAGCTTGTCGGCGGTAACGGTCTTGTACGGAACGCCTTCTTTTTCAAGGATCTCCCGCTCCATCCCGTCTTTGGAACAGACGTAGAGGACCTCGAAGCCGCGGCGCTTCAGTTCGGGGATCAGGGCTAAATTCGGGGTAACATGACCGGCCGAGCCGCCGCCGGTCAGGATGATTTTTTTCATAACGAACTCCCAAGCGGAAAGGATGGCAATATCATACCACAAAAGAGGAACGGCGTCAAAAGGAACGGGAAGCGCTGCTGCTGAACGATTCCGCGCTGAAAAATCATTTGCGGCAAACCACTGCGCTGATCGTCCATACAGCAATATAACCGGTATAGCGTCCGTGACCTTCTCTAACAGAAACAGTCCATGTTAATGTAAAACCGTTTTGAATATCCTCTTTTGAAAGAGTGACAGTTTTTTTCCCGACATCATCGTTATCTTTATCGGCTCCGGGTATGGTCGCACTGAATTCGATTGTGTCCCCCGCTGCCATGGTAACAGATGTATTATTTGAAACGGCCTCTCCATTAATAGAATAGCTGAATGACCAATAATCACCAACATGATTATAGTCACTGCATGAAGAGGAAAAAGAAACCGACATTAAAACAGGCTTTCCTTTGACTGTTATTTCTACTGATGCAGAAGGCCCATCGGGAGATGAACAGGTGACGGTTGCTTTTCCACCGCCGACGCCATAAACGGTTCCCGATTCCGACACAGTAATAATACTGCTGTCGCTTGAAGTCCATACAACGGATTGATCATTTGCATTTTGCGGATAAATACTATAATCAAACTGAATGGATTCCCCTTCATTAATGGTTGTCTGATCGGTTTTAACTGTAATGCGTTCAACAGAGATCGGCAGCACTTCTATTTTTTTACTGACCGTTTTTCCACTGGAAACGTGTGTGACCGTGATGGTTGCGTCCCCCGCCGACAGGCCGCGTATCATTCCGTTTTGGCTGACTTCAACAACGGTTTCATCGCTGCTTTTCCAGGTCAGTTCATTGTATGTGACGTTGGCAGGAGAGAAGTTGATTTCCAATTGCGATGACTCTCCGATCATCAAAGAAACTGTTTCATCGGAAAAGTATAATTGTGTTATACCATCATCTGCCTCGGTTTTTTCTGTCGGCTTAGGAGTCGAACTATAAGAACCGCATGAACAAAGGAACCACACAATGAATACCAGTGCTATAGGAAAGGTATATATTATTTTTGTGTGATTATTCATTATCAGCTTTCCTCCCGGATCTTTTTTGTCGGCGTACTGTAATCCCGGAACTGCTCCGGGGTCAGCTCGTAATCCACAGATGACTGCGGCCGGCCCAGGTACGCTGCCCGGACCGGAATCGTGTGCAGTTCTTTGGACGGGACCGCAAAGGGATCCCGCTCCAGCACGGTAAAATCCGCCAGACAGCCCGGCGCGATGCGGCCCTTGATTTCTTCTTCAAAGCTGGCTTCGGCTCCGCGGACCGTGAAGCTGTCCAGCGCCTCCTTTACTGAGAAAGCCTCCTGCGGCAGATACGGCCCGGTCCCGTCGATCGAGCAGCGTGTCACGGCGCATTCGATGCCGCGCATCACGTCCGGCATCTCCACCGGGCAGTCGGAGCCGTTGGAGACTGAAACGCCGCTCTTTATGAGCGTCTTCCAGGCATAGCTGCTGGCCGCCAGCTCTTTCCCGACGCGTTTCTCTACGATATGGTTGTCGTAGTCTAAAAAAATGCTCTGCGCATAGACGTGCAGACCCAGATCCCGGATGCGCTTTAGCTGATCGGGACGCGAGATCTGGCAGTGTATGATACCGTGGCGGTGATCCTTGCGCGGATGCTCTTGCAAGGCCAGTTCGATCGCGTCCAGCACCTGATCCAGACAGGCGTCGCCGATCGCGTGGACCGCAACCTGCATGCCCTTTTCGTTTGCATTGCGGATCAATTCATTCATCAGCTCCGCAGTAAAGAGTGAAAAGCCGCAGGTGTCCGGCTGATCCGCATACGGGCGGGAGAGATGTGCGGTGCGGCTGCCGAGCGAACCGTCGCCCAGCATTTTGAGAGGTCCGATCCTGAAAAGTGTGCTGCCGGCGCCGGTAATACAACCGGCTTCGATGAAGCGTCTCAGATCCTTCAGTTCAGTGAAATTGGCCTGCTCACAGACACGCACGCTCAGCTCGCCGCCTGCCTCCAGCTCGCGGAAGGCGGCATTTACGGCTTCATATGCAATTCCGCGGAAAACACAGTAATCGTCGCTCTGTACGCTCGTGATGCCGTACGAATTCAGCGTCCGGCAGGCAAGACGGATCATCTCCTTTAATTCTTCCCTGTCCGGCAGCGGCAGGAACGGCGACAAAAGATCCATTGCGTTATCGTAAAGACGGCCGTCGGGCTCGCCGTTTTCCCGGCCGATGTGCCCTCCTTCCGGCGAAGGCGTTGCTGCCGTGATCCCGGCAAGCTCCAGTGCCCGCGAATTTACCACGCAGCAGTGCCCGCAGGCGCGAATGATCCGGATGGGATATTCCGTCGAGACCGTATCCAGATCCTTCCGGTCCGGCATGCGCGAAACGTCGCGGAAATAATCCTGATTCCAGCCGCGCCCCGTGAGCCAGCGGCCTTCCCGGAGGGGATGCTGAGCAGTATATTCCTTCAGATACCGCAGCAGTTCCGCCAGGCTTCCCGTGTGCGGCGCGAGCTGCGCCGTGACCAGCGATTGGCCCAGGTTCAGCAGATGCATGTGCGAATCGTTAAAGCCGGGGCAGACAAAACGCCCCTGCAGATCGACAAGCCGCGTCGTTTCATCGGCCAGCGGCAGGAGTTCTCCGTCCCGGCCGACCGCTGCAAAAAGCCCTTCTTTCACCAGAAAGGCCTGCGCGGGCGCCTCTTGGCCGGTATAAACTATTCCGTTGTAGAAGATTGTTTTCGCTTCCGCCTCCATCAGAAAACCTCCGGATACGATATGGCGCAGTTCGTTGCCTACACTATATCACGGATTACCGGAGGCTTCAAGTTTGTATGGCTGGCCGGGCGCCGGCAGGCACCGGCTGGCGGTGACGCCTGGACTGGTATGGAAAAGTATTAGTGGGTAATGTGCTATACTGTATTGGCAAGGAGGAAAAAGAATGCCAAGCAACAACAGCAAATACACCCAGGAGATTCGTGAGAAGACCGCAAAGTACATTCTTGAGACCGGAAAATCCGCAACCAGCGTTGCGGAAGAAATGGGGATCGGAGTCGATACCGTCTGCAGGTGGGTAAGAGAATATCGAAGGAAATATAACCTGCCCAGCTATGCCGAAGAAAAAGGTATAAAGAAAAAAGAACCGCAGACGGAGCTTAGGCTACATGAGCCCGGTAGCCTACAGAATGAAGGAGATGGGACAAAGAGCCGGATAGTCGGTGAGTAAGCATATGGCATAAAAGCCCACTACAAAACGGACTACCAGTCCAAATGTGGATACATCAAATTATCTGAGGAATACAGACAGGACAAGACATAAGTATTGGCGGGTAACATGTTGCATATGCAAGGACTTTCTATAATCCTGCAAACCGGAAAGATCCGGGCAAAGTGCAAAAAACGGATGCGCTTTGCCCGGAAATGTTGTATAGTATAAAAAAGAGCGGCGGCCCCGTCCGCCGCACCGATCTTACGGAAAAACGATCGTAAACGAATATAAAGGACAGGAGAATACTATCATGCTGAAATTGGATACAAGCAAGGCAAGACCCTTTCTGCAGGCGGACTGGGCGCAGTTAAAAGCGGAAGCCGCCGTGGCGGAAAAGTTTTTAAAAGACAGGACCGGCGCCGGGAACGATTTCCTGGGCTGGATCGACCTGCCGGAAAACTATGACAAAGAAGAGTACGCCCGCATTCAGGCGGCGGCACGGAAAATCAAAGAGGATTCCGACGTACTGGTCGTCGTGGGGATCGGCGGCTCGTATCTGGGCGCCCGGGCTGTGATAGAGGCTCTGCGGCCGCTCATCGGCCCCGCAAAGGACGGATATCCCGAGATCTGGTTCGCCGGCAATCAGATCAGCTCCACCTATCTGCAGAACCTGATCCGCGCGCTTGAAGGACGGCGCTTCTCGATCAATGTGATCTCAAAATCCGGGACCACGACGGAACCGGCCATCGCGTTCCGCGTCTTGAAGAAGCTGCTGGAGGACAAGGTCGGCAAGGCGGAAGCCGCCCGCCGCATCTATGCGACTACGGATAAAGCCCGCGGCGCCTTAAAGAAACTGGCGGACAAGGAAGGCTATGAATGCTTCGTGGTGCCGGATGATATCGGCGGCCGCTACAGCGTTTTAACGGCGGTCGGTCTGCTGCCCATCGCAGCGGCCGGCATCGATACCGACGCCCTGCTGAAAGGCGCGCAGGATATGCGCCGGCTGATCCTGGAAAATCCGGGCGAACACCTTGCCGTCGAATACGCCGCCCTGCGGAACGGCCTGCTGCGGCAGGGCAAGCAGGTGGAGATCCTGGCAAACTACGAGCCCGGCCTGCACTATGTGAGCGAGTGGTGGAAGCAGCTCTACGGCGAGAGCGAAGGCAAGGACGGCAAGGGCATCTTCCCGGCTTCGGTCGACCTGACCACGGACCTGCATTCCATGGGGCAGTTCATCCAGGACGGAAACCGTATCCTGATGGAGACCGTGATCCGCGTCGCGCACTCTGCCGAACCGGTCGTGCTGGAGGCGGAAGACGAGGACCTGGACGGCCTGAACTATCTGGCCGGCCGCGATATGGATTTCGTGAATGAAAGCGCGATGCGCGGCACCCAGCTGGCGCATCTGGACGGCGGTGTGCCCGTGAGCGTGCTGAGTCTGGAAGAGCTGAATGCCTACAGCCTGGGCGAGCTGATCTACTTCTTCGAATTCGGATGCGGCATCAGCGGATACGTCCTGGGCGTCAATCCCTTCGACCAGCCCGGCGTGGAAAGCTACAAGAAAAATATGTTCGCGCTCCTCGGCAAGCCCGGCTATGAAGCCGCCGGAGAAGAACTGCGGAAGAGACTGTAAAACGAGCCTGCTATGCGCCGGGCGTCCGGACTAAAACTTTTCTCAGACCGTTCGGCGACCTTCCTGAAAATAAGGAATGTCAGGTCGCCTCAATGGTCTTCGAAAAGTATTCTCCGGCCCGCCCGGCGTGAGCAAACCGGATTTTCCCGAAAGCAAAAGCGCCGAGCGCGCCCGAATAAACTTTTCCGTAACGCACGCCCCGTTTCACGGGCCCTGCGGATTCGCCCCTTGAGCGTTAGCGAAGTGGGCTGAGAAAAGTTTTATCGAGGCAGCGAGGCGCCATAAAGACAGATTATCCCGTATGAATCATAAAGAATAGCAACAAGAAAGAGGCTGCAACATGAACCTGAAACTGAACTACAAGCGCACCGCCCTGATCGGCTTTGCCTTCTTCGGCATCCTGCTGCTCTGGCAGGTCTACGACTCCTGGTGCCCCACCTTCTTAACGGACATCTTCGCCCGCCGCATGTACGGCATGAGCTCCGCCGAGCTCAAGGCCGGCGACCCGGAAAAGATCCTGAACGTCCAGTGGCTGGTCGGCATCATCATGGCCTGCGACAACCTGGCAGCCCTGATCCTGCTGCCTATCTTCGGGCGGCTCTCGGATAAGACGAAGACCCCCATCGGCAAGCGCATGCCGTACATCCTGGCCGGCACGCTGGTCTCCGCCGTAGCTTTCCCCTTCATCCCCGTCTTTTTCCACGGCAACAGCATCGCCGGCATGGTCATTATGATGGCCATCGTGCTGATGTTCATGATGATGTACCGCAACCCGGCCGTCGCCCTGATGCCTGACATCACCCCGAAGCCGCTGCGCGCGAAAGCCAACGGCATCATCAACATCATGGGCTACTTCGGCGGCGCGTTTGCGACGGTGCTCGGCATCTTCTTTAAACTTTCGGACTACATCAACGTGCCGGACGAAGCCAGAAAAGCCTGGATCATCGAAATCCCCTTCCTGGTAGCTTCCGTTCTCATGGTCATCTCGGCAATGGTACTCTTCGCCACTATCAAGGAAAACAAAGTGGCCGAAGAAATGAAAGAGCAGATGGAAGAAGGCGAGCGGATGGCGGCCATCGCGACGCCCGTCACCGACGACGGTCCCATGTCGAAGGAAAACAAGCAGATGCTGCTCGCGATCCTCGGGGCCGAATTCCTCTGGTTCATGTCCGACAACGCGCTCGGCACCTACATGCAGAACTACGTTATCTACCATCTGAACTCTTCTTCAAGCAATACGAGCAAGCTGGTCATCGCGGGCGGCGTCGCTTCCGTGATCGGTTTTGCCATCGCGGGCTTCATTGCGGACAAAATCGGCCGGAAATGGACCATTTCCTGCGGCCTTGGCCTGACCTTCCTGGGACTGCTTCTGATGTGCTTTGTCACACCGACCGGAAAAGTTGTCGGCGCCAACGGCGAGTTTGCCTTCCCGGCGCTGCTGTATGCGGTCGGCATTGTCCGCGGCTTCGGCATGGCGCTGGTGCATAACTGCTCCTTCCCGATGGTCGTGGAGCTCTGCTCTTCGAATCAGATCGGCAAATTTACCGGCTATTACTACACCGCCAGCATGTCCGCGCAGACGGTCACCCCCATCCTGCTCGGCCTGGTTTTAAACCGGACGCTGGCCTGGAGAACGCTGCCGGTTTACTGCTCGGTGTTGATCCTGCTGAGCTTTATCCTCTTTACCCTGCTGGTCAAAAATATCAAGGCGCACAAAGTCGATAACAGCAAGGGGCTCGAGGCGCTGGGAGCCGATGATTAAACCGTATATTGCCAATTATCATACGCACACGGCCCGCTGCGGCCACGCGTGGGGCGAGGACCGGGAATACGCGCAGGCAGCCTTTAAGCGCGGCATAAAGATCCTGGGCTTTTCGGATCATGTGCCCATGCCTTTCCCCGACGGGCACGAATCGCGCTTTCGCGTGCAGCTTTCGCGGCTGGACGATTACGTCGAAAGCGTGCTTTCCCTGCGGGAAGAATACAAAGACCGCATGCAGATCCTGCTGGGCTTCGAGGCAGAGTATTATCCCGACCGCTTCGAAGCCATGCGGGAGATGCTTGCGGCGTATCCGGTGGATTATCTGCTCCTCGGCCAGCATTTCAACGACAGCAGCGAGACGCTGTACAATACCCGGCCGCAGGACGATCCGGCCGATCTGGCTGCCTACGCCGACCGGGTCTGCGAGGGGATGGCGACGGGAGCATTTACCTATGTGGCGCATCCGGATCTTCTGAACTTTACCGGCGACGAAGCGCGGTATGTTCGTGAGATGACGCGGATCTGCGAAACGGCGAAGACGCTGGAGATCCCGCTGGAGATCAATCTGCTCGGCTTCCGGGAGGAACGGAACTATCCGGATCCGCGCTTTTGGGAGATCGCGGGGCAGGTCGGCGTGAAGGCGGTCATCGGCTGTGACGCGCACGATCCGGCGCACGTGGCGGATCCGGAAAACCTCGCGCAGGGCTTTGCCTGGGCGAAGCGCTTTGGCTTGGGTACGCTGGAAACGGTCCTGCTGAAAAAACCCCTGTAAGGAAGAAAAATGCCATGAAGACGAGAGAACGCAGATCGATCGGAGAACTGCTCCTGCTGATTTTTATCGCGCTGCTGCTGCTTTATTCGCTGTACCTGAATATTTTCGAACACGAAGACGTAAAGGCGTTTTCGATTTTTGCTTCCCTGATCCTGGCGGTGCAGGCGGTGCTTTACTACTTCCGCTCCGAGTACGAGCTGACCGAAGAAGCGCTGCTGATCCATGAAAGATGGCCGCTTCGCGACAAACGGATCCCGTATGAAGACGTGGTCCGCTACAAGATCATTTTCTACCGGATGGGCAGCGAGGCGCGGCGGAAAACGCCGCGGGACGTCATGCTCGTGTACCGGAAAGGAAAGAGGGGCAAATCCGTCATGATATGCCCGGAGGATCCGGATAACTTTGCCGGAGAGTTCCAAAAGATGCTGCAGAGCCACGCCGTATCGGCCGAAACGGTATAAGCCTGATAAAGAACGGTGTAAACAATCCAATACAAAAACCCGGCTTAAACCCTGTAAGCTGCCGGCGGGCAGCAGATCAGGCGCTAAGCCGGGTTTTTTGAGCCGGGGGTGAGCCGGGAAGAACCGTCCCCGCGGCTCATTTTTTATTCTTCCATGTTTTTATAGGCTTCGTAGCGCGCGGCCGCTTCCTTCTCGGCTTTGGCGAAGAGCGTCTTCGCGTTTTCGGGGAAGGTGCGGTACAGGGACGCGTAGCGGACCTCGCCGGCCAGGAAATCCTGATAGGCCATGGTCGGGGCTTTGGAATCCAGCGTGAACTTGTGATCCGGTTTGGACGGATCGAAGCGGTACAGCGGCCAGTAGCCGGCCTCCACGGCGCGCTTCATCTCGGCCTGCGCCTCGCTCATGCCCGCCTTGATACCGTGGTTGATGCACGGCGCGTAGGCAACGATGAGGGCCGGGCCCGGGAAGGCTTCCGCTTCGGTGATGGCTTTCATCAGCTGGTTCATGTCCGCGCCCATGGCGACGGAGGCAACGTAGCAGTTGCCGTAGCTCATCATGATGCGGCCCAGATCCTTCTTGCTGCTCTTTTTACCGGAGGCCTGGAACTGCGCGACCGCACCGAGCGGCGTGGCCTTGCTGCTCTGGCCGCCGGTATTCGAATAGACCTCGGTATCCACGACCAGGATATTGATGTCTTCGCCCATCGCGATCACGTGATCCAGGCCGCCGAAGCCGATATCGTAGGCCCAGCCGTCGCCGCCGTACATCCAGACGGAGTGCTTGGCCAGATGATCCGCGTTCCGGAAGATGAGTTCCTTCAGCTCGGCCGCGCGGCCGGTGAATGATTCGGCGTTCAGGGCTTCTTTCAGCGCTTCGGAAGCGGCCTGCGACTGTACCACGTCGCCGAAGGCTTCCAGCCAGGCGCCGATGGCGCCGGCTACGGCGTTTCCTTCGGGCAGGAGGCCCTTCAGCTCTTCCACATAGGAGCGGACCTTGGCGCGCTGCTGCTTCACGGACAGGCAGATGCCCAGGCAGAATTCCGCGTTGTTTTCAAAGAGGGAATTGCTCCAGGCGGGCCCGCGGCCGGCCTTGTTTTTCGTGTACGGGATGGACGGCATCGCCGCGCCCCAGGCCTGCGAGCAGCCCGTGGCGTTTGCCCAGTACATGCGGTCGCCGTAGAGCTGGGTGAGGAGCTTGGCATACGGCGTCTCGCCGCAGCCCGCGCAGGCGCCGGAGAATTCGCACAAAGGCTGGCGGAACTGGCTGCCTTTCACGGTCGTGATGCCGAACTTTTCCTTATCGGAGATCGTAAGACCGTACTCCCAGGCCGGCGTGAGCTTCAGCTCTTCCGTGACCTGCTCCATCTTCAGGGCTTTGCCCTTCAGCGGGCAGACGGAGACGCAGCTGCCGCAGCCGGTGCAGTCCATATCGCTGACCTGCAGCGAGAAATACAGGCCGTCCGCGCCTTTGGCCTTCGCGGTCTTGAAGCCTTCCGGCGCCGCGTTCTTTTCTTCTTCGTTTAAGAGATAAGGCCGCAGCACCGCGTGCGGGCAGACGAAGGAGCAGCGGTTGCACTGCGCGCAGACGGCGGGATCCCAGACCGGGAGCCTCGTCGCGATGCCGCGCTTTTCGTATGCCGTGGTGCCGAGCGGCATCGTGCCGTCCTCATAGCCGACAAAGGTCGAGACCGGCAGAAGATCGCCCTTCAAATCGTTGATCGGGCGGAGGATATTGCGGATGAAGGCGGGATCGCCGGCGGCTCTTTCGCGCGCGGCGGGATCTTCAGCATCCGGCGCGGGATCGGCCCAGCCGGCGGGGATCTCCACCTTCTTTAAGAGGCTCGCGCCCTGGTCGATGGCGGCCAGGTTCATGTTCACGACTTCATCGCCCTTCTTGCCGAAGGTTTTTTCCGCGGCCTTCTTCATGAGGCCCAGCGCTTCTTCGAAGGGGATGATGTCCGCCAGGCGGAAGAAGGCGGACTGCAGCACCATGCTGGCGTGATCGCCCAGCCCCAGCTCGCGGGCCAGACGGTTCGCGTCGATGATGTAGAACTGCGCTTTCTTTTCGGCGAGCACTTTCTTCACGGCGGCCGGCAGCTTGCTGTCCAGCATCTCTTCGGTCCAGCCGCAGTTGAGGAGGAAGGTGCCGCCTTCCTTCAGTTCGGAGACAATGTCGTATTTGCGCAGGAAGGACTGGTTGTGGCAGGCGATGAAATCCGCGGCCGAGACCAGATAGGAGCCCAGGATCGGCTCGTCGCCGAAACGCAGGTGGCTGCGGGTGATGCCGAAGGATTTCTTTGTATCGTACTCGAAATAGGCCTGCGTGTACATATCCGTGTTCTGGCCGATGATCTTGATGGAGTTCTTGTTCGCGCCGACGGTGCCGTCGCTGCCCAGCCCCCAGAACTTGCAGGCGACCATCTTTTTATGCGGGATCTCGAAGCGCGGCCCGACGGGGAGCGAGCGGAAGGTCACGTCGTCCTCGATGCCCACGGAGAAATTGCCCCACGGCTCGTCGGTTTTGATATGGTCGAAGACGGCCTTGATCTGCTCCGGCGTGGTGTCCTTGGAGGAAAGCCCGTAGCGGCCGCCCACGATATACGGGGCGTCCTTCCGGTTCGCGAAGGCCGCGCAGACCGCCAGATATAAAGGATCGCCGGCGGCGCCCATTTCCTTGCAGCGGTCGAGCACCGCAATCTTTTTCACGCTCTTCGGCAGCGCTGCCCGGAAGGCTTCGGCGGAGAAGGGGTTAAACAGATGGACCTGCAGATAGCCGACCTTTTCGCCCTGCGCATTTAACTGCGCAGCGGTCTCGCGAACAGTGCCGCTGACAGACCCCATGGCCACGATCACGCGCTCGGCGTCCGGCGCGCCGTAGTAATTGAAGATATGATAATCCTCGCCGGTGATCTCGTTGATCTTCTGCATGTAGCCTTCCACGACTTCCGGCAGACCGTCGTAGAAGCGGTTGTTGGCCTCGCGGAACTGGAAATAGACGTCCGGGTTCTGGACGGTATTGCGCAGCGTGGGGTGTTCGGGATTGAGGGCCGCTTCGCGGAAGGCCTTCACGGCGTCCCGGTCGAGCAGCTTGTCGAATTCCTCGTAAGGAATGACGCGGATCTTCTGGATCTCGTGTGAGGTCCGGAAGCCGTCGAAGAAATGCATGAAGGGCACGTGTGAGCGGATGGCGGAAAGATGCGCCACGCCGGCCAGATCCATGACCTCCTGCACGCTGCCGGTCGAGAGCTGCGCGAAGCCGGTCTGGCGGCAGTTCATCACGTCGCTGTGATCGCCGAAGATCGACATGGCGTGCGTGCCGACGGTCCGGGACGCGACGTGCAGCACGGCCGGCTGGCGGGTGCCGCTGATGCGGTGCAGCACCGGGATCATCAGCATGAGGCCCTGGGAAGAAGTGAAGGAAGTGGCGAGCGCGCCGGCCTCGAGCGCACCGTGGACCGCGCCGATGGCGCCGGCCTCGGACTGCATCTCTACCAGAGAAACCGTCTGCCCGAAGAGGTTCTTGCGGCCGTTGGCCGACCATTCGTCGGTCTTTTCGGCCATGGGAGAGGAGGGCGTGATCGGATAGATCGCGGCAACCTCGGAGAAAGCGTAGGCCACGTACGCGCAGGCCTCGTTTCCGTCAACGACCATGAATTTTTCGTCTGCCATGATACGGATTCCTTTGGTTAAAGTATTTTTCGCAAAACACGGACTTGCATGTCTGACATAGTATAGCGCGGATCGGACAGGAATTGCAAGAGTGTTGCGGAAAACGTCACAAGAAAAACAGGGATCCGAGGAATGTTCAGCGCAGAGACGGAAGGATAGACAACGGATGCGGATACAGTATTTAAACAAATTGTTGTGATTTGTTTTGTAATTTTAAAAGAATAAACTTTATATCAAATTTTCTTGACAAAACATCGAGGGGGGGGGTAATATTGAACAAATAAATGCGGCGTGTTGGACTGCAGGATACGTTCTTTGTTTTATTTAATTATTTTGTCAATGAATCGCTAAAAGAGAAGTGCTGTACTGGACAGGCATTCTCTGTTTCTAAACAGATATATCATGAAAGGGAAAGAAGTATGAAGAAAAAAATCACGGCATTTTTCATGGCAGCGGTCATGCTGCTGGGACTTGTCCATGCACCGCAGGCGGTCATGGCAGCAAATGAAGAGGCGCTTTCCTCTCCGGTGTCTGAAGCGGCTTTGCCGCAGTCAGATCCGGTCGCGCTTGTTACACCGGATGACAAGAGCACTTCCGAAGGATTTGAACTTAATTTGACGGAAGAAGAATTTCATGCTCTGCAGCAGAATGCAGCAGAAAAGAATCTTCCCGCACCGCCTGTTCTTCCTTCAGAATATATCTCGGAAGCTGGTATCAGCCGCGCAAAGTGGCTTCAGAATCTGGAGCTACTCTTTGATCTGACAGTCAATCCGGAAGAGTATTCGGATAATTACTATACGGATCTTTCGGAAGAGTATGAATATTATGATGCTGTGATGATCGCGGTATACTTTGGCCTTCTTGAGGAAGATCCGGGAGAAGAGATTCGTCCGGATGATGCAGCCACCCGAGATTTTGCGGCGCACACGCTGAACTGCCTTTTGGGAAGGGAGAAAGAAGCGGCGAATTATGCTTTCAGCGATGTGTCCGCCTGCGAATGGCCGGATGATGCACAGGTTGCGGTGGAACTTGGCTGGTTAAGCTTGGTTTCAAACAAGTTTTCTCCACAGCAGACCCTGACTGTAAGCGAGATCAATTCGGCGATTAGTTTGGTAGAAGCTTATTTGGCAGAACAAACTGCTGGTTCCGGAAGCGGATCGTACAGTTTTGCTGACTGGGTCATTCAGATTCCTGCCACGGCGCAGGTCAGCGCTTCCTACGATGATGCGATGGAAGTTCTGACGGTATATATCGCGAATTATAGCGGAACCATCAATGCGGGAGATACCTTTGTCTTTTTTTGAAGATGACTTTGCTTATGTTTACGGCGCGGCTTCTGTGAAAAAGCAGGACGGTGTTTACAGCATTGTAACGGAAGATGCGCCTGCCGGTGCGATTCTTTCCTTCGAGTATGACGGAATTGTTTCTCCCGAAATATTCCCTGTCGTTCAGGATGAAAACACATATACCATTCAAACCGTTGAAGCAGGCCTGATTCAGTTGGGGGCTCTGCGGGCTGTAAAATCCGGGGAACATGAGATCAGCTTTGTTCGTGACTGGAGTTCTATCATTGAAGGCCTGGAAGGCAGCGTTTCAGTAAAGGTATCAGATATTCAGATCGAAAAGAAGTTTATCGGCATTCAGAAATATTTTGTTTTGACCGGTGTTTTGGATTTCGCCATTAATCTGGAACTGACAATTGCCGAAGTATCCGTTCCGGTTCCGATGGGCAGCATACAGATTGGTACGGTTGGCTGCATCGGTCTCGCTTTAAACCTGGATGCTTCTGCAAAACTGGCCTTTACGAGCAAATACACCTTTAGGATCGGATTGGATTATTGTCTTGGAGAGATCACGCTGATCAAACAGATGCGCATACAGGGAAGCAGTCTGTCGGTGGAGGGAGAAGCTTCGCTCACTGTCGGGCTTAATGCCCGGCTGGATTTCGGTGCAAACGGACACGCCAAAGCTTCTTTCGGCATCGGACCGAAGGCAAAGGTGACTTATAACCGATATATCAGCGGAACGCCGGCGACCTGCCTGAACATCGCGGCCTACCTTTACTTGGGGCTGGAAATCGAGGCAAAAATAAAAGAAATCATAACTTCGGCAACCCTTATCGATTACAAATATGAATATGAGATCTGGGGGGAAAAGAACAGTCCGCTTAAGTTTGTGGAACATCGGGAAGACGGGATAACGGTTGATGCCTGTACCCGCGAACACGATACAGGGACGCATTCTGACGGATACTTTGTCCCGAAATATACCACACCGGCAGATTCCCGCCGCTATGCCAGCAGCAATCCGAATGCAGGCAGCAGTGGAAGAGGCGCGAACGGAAATACGTTTACGATCTGGGAAACTTCAGATAACGGAGACGGTACGGTCACCATTACGGGATACAACGGGAACGCAAGCGTACTGTTTATTCCCAATACCATTGACGGAAAAACAGTATCGGTGATCGGTGCGGATGCCTTCAAAGGCAATACTGCCTTGGTCAGCGTAACGATTCCGGAGACGGTTGAGAAAATCGGAAGCGGTGCTTTCAGAAATTGCACGTCGCTGTCGTCGGTGATGATTAACGGGACGTATTTAACGACTACGGGATATACTGATTTATATCATTATGGGATATTTACGGGCTGTTCCAGTTTACAAACGGTTCAGCTGATGAACGGGATCCAAAAGATCCCTGCCGGCATGTTCTACTATGCCCCGATAAGAACCTTTGAAATACCGAGCTCAGTGACGTCAATTGAAACAGACGCCTTTTGTCACAGCTCATTGGAGAGCATCCAGCTGCCGGCCGGAATTACAGGAATCG
>JAFZRH010000021.1 GCA_017619975.1 Lachnospiraceae bacterium
CGGGGACCGGCTCTCCGCCCGCTTCAAAAACCGCCCCGTGATTCAGGGATCTGTCCGCCGGCGTACTGTCCGTTTTCCAGTTCAGCGGATTGACGGACAGGGCTTTCATGCCGGCCGGAATGATGATCGTTTCCTGCACGTTTCCGTCTTCGCAGTCAAAACAGATGACCGTTCCGGTGTCTGTTTCGCCGAAGGCAGGCACGATCTGGGGATATTCCGCAGTCATTTCTTCCGTGACCATCCAGCCGATGGAATAGACCGCGATCAGCTGCTCGCGCAGAGCTTTCGCTTCGGCGCTGTCGCCGCCGAAGTATTCCTTCATGAGTTCCAGACACATCTCGCCGCCCTGGGAGAAGCCGGCCAGGATGATTCCCCGTCCGTTGTTCTCATGGTCCAGATACCAGCGGAAAGCCGCGGAAACGTCGGCATAGGCGATTTCTTTAGCCTTTTCACGCTCCGCCTCCGGCAGTGTATAAGCGTTGATGGACATCTGCCGGTAGTAAGGAGAAAACAGCCGCCCCGTTTCCTCGAAGATCCCCCGTTCCAGATCAAGCGCATAGATAAATTTACCCTTGATCTTGTCATTTAAGTCAAAGGTGTTCGTTTCACTTTTGGTATCCACCGTCGGGCAGATCAGGAACACATCGACGTCCCTATCTTCGCCAGGCTCAAAATAGGCCCAGTTTTCAGCCGCACTGTAATCCAGCGTCTCCTGCTTCGGTGTCTCCTCCACCGGAATCTGTACGTCGGCAGGGACGTACTGTTCGGCGGCCGTGGTGACTCCGTCCGGATAGATTTTGGCAAAATCGCTTTTCATGGAGATCGGGATAAAGCCCATGGCAATATAATCCGCCGATTTTGCCGCCCAGTCCTGTTTGCCCCATTCGCGTTCCTTGTCGTCGGCGACAACCATATATGCCTGCGCTTTATAGGGATTTCTGGCATCGATGGTATAGTTCATCATGCTGGTATCGCTGCCGCTGTTGCCGAAAGCAAGCACCGGCCGCTTGCCGATCTCACGCTCCACGTAGATCGACTTGTTGGCGTTCAGGTTCTTCTGTATAAAACCGCCCGTCAGGACGAGCTCGTCGCCGTTCTCATATTTGAAATTCATGTTGGACGGCTCGTCCTCGCAGCCTTTCTGCTTTACTTCAAAGTCGGTGCCGATCACGTGCTCCGGTTCGACATAGTCTTTGATCGGAGAATTTGCCACGATAGCCCGGGTGGTCGTGCGCTCCGTGCCGCTGATGACCCAGATCTCGAAACCGTTGTCATAGAGGTATTTCACGAGCTCCGCCATCGGCAGATAGAAACCGTCGATATAGCGCATGTTGTTAAAGCTCGCCGTCTTCTTTTGCCCGAACTGAACGGCGTAATTGTAAAACTCTTCCACAGTCATGCCCGCGTAGGCTTTTGCGAAATTTCTCGCCAGCGTTTCGTCGGCGACGTACCCGGGTTTGATCGACGCGGCAACCGCTTTGAGTTCATCCGAAACACGCTCCGGGTGGTCGCGGAGGCAGTATTCGATGAACATCATCGTATCGTAATAGGTATAAAAGGTCTCGCAGGTCAGCGTACCGTCCATGTCGAACACAGCGATGCGGTCACAGACGGGGATAAAGTCGGGTCCGCCCTCTTTGGTAACGGCGTTCACGTAGTCGATCAGGTTTTTCCTGGCGCCGTATCCTTCGTTCCAAAGCGAAAGCGCTTCGGTGCCGTCGGCAGCAGGCAAAGCTTTTTTGTATCCGACGCCCAAAGCGTAAAGAATGCAGACAGCCGCCAGCGCGCAGAGTGCGGCAAGTGCGATCGCACGCCAGATCTTCAGTCGTTTCGTTGTGTCCTCCATTTTATACCCTTCCTTTTCGTTTATATGGAATGCTTCGGCTCACGAACAAATCTGATGCCGGCTGCTGCGCGTTACAGAACCAGCGTCAGGTTGTTCAGGCCAAGAGAATTGATATACGTTGCTTCTTTGGTCATGCCCATGACCATCCTGAGGCCGATGTGGGCCGCGGGATCGTCGGACTGATGCATCGCCAGATAGCTTGTGGGATCAAAGCGGATACAGTTGTCCCGTACGCGAATGACCCGGCGGTCCTCTTCCAGGACCAGACGGACGTCTATGTTGTGAGGGAGCTTATCCTTGGTGAAGCCGTGCTCGATGATATTGACGGTCACCTCTTCCACACAGAGCGCGATCAGCATGGCGGTCCGCTGATCAATGCCTCTTTCCCTTGAGAACGAACGGATCTGCCGGGAAGCATCTACCGCGTCCCGGACGGACTCGATCGTGCATTCGAAACAGCGTTCCGACGCCGCTCCGAAATCCGGATCCAGCATACTGTAGGCGTCCGCACTCAAAGAAAAACTCCTGTTATGCCGCCAGACCAGAGCCGAAAAGACCAGTACGGTCGCCGATTCTCCGCACACAAAGCCCAGCCAGATGCCGGTGACGCCCAGGAATCGGCTCAGCAGATACGCAAAAAGCGCAATCAATACAAAGTTCTGCAGCACAGAAATCAGCTCCGTCATGCGGATCCGGCTGATTCCCTGATAGTAATTCTTGTAGGCGGAGTTGATGGAGGAGGGAACCAGGGAAAATGCCAGCAGCCGCAGGCCGGCGACCGCCAGCGTCCCGGTTTCGCTGCTGCCGCCCAGAAACAGGGCAATCAGCGGCTTCGCCGCGAGCAGGATAACAGCCGTCACGGCGATCCCGAGCAGGATCCCGTTTCGGCTCATGACCCGAACCAGTTCCCAAATAGAGCTCCGGTCCCGTTCCGTGTAGAAGATCGCGGCCAGCATCATGGCCACGGCGCCGACGCCGGAGCCGAAGCAATAGCAAAGATTTCCCACCGTGGAGATCACCGAGTAGGCGGCGACGGCGTGCGTTCCTTCCACCGCCAGCAGCAGGCGGTTTAACAGAAAGACGAGCAGGACCGTGCAGATCTGATTGACCAGGATCGGCCCGCCGCTGGCAGCAAGCTTTCGGCAGAGGCTGAAACGGAACAGGCCGGGACGCAGCCGGAACATGCAATCCTTCCGAAAGAAATACCCGGCTCCGATGCCAAAAGCGACATAGTAGCTCAGGGTAGAGGCAAGGCCCATGCCGAAGGTGCCGCCCCGGAAGACAAACACATTGAGCAGGTCCAGTACAATGTCCGTGACGGTCATGGCCGCAACCGCGGCAATCAGCCGGGTCCGGCTGCCGGAGATCTGCATGTACGGCACCATGATCTGGGCGCAAAGAAAGGCCGGCGCGCCGATGATAAATCCCGTGATATAGTCCTTCGTCAGGCCGTATACCGGATTGTCCGAAGAGGGAGGCCCCGCGCCGAGCAGGCTTGTCAGCGGGCCGAGAAAAATAAAAACCAGGGCTACACCGATCACCGAGATCCCTGCTGCCAGCAGTACGGAAACCGTAAAGCAGGCGTCCGTGGCCTCCCGGTCGCCCGCGCCGACGGTCTTCCCGCATAGAATCTGCACACCGGTGGCGATCAGACTGCCGATGGCCGCAAAAAGCAGAAGCAGCGGATTCGCCAGCCCATAGGCGCTCATGGCATCGACGCCTAAAAAGCGGCCGATCATGATGCTGTCGATCAGCATGCACAAGGTCACGGTCATGGCGGAAACGATCTGCGTCACCAGCATTTGACGAAAAAGCTTTTGAATCATTCTAAGCCGCCTGTCTCCTTACTGATCCGGAAAACCGTCCAAAGAACCGTGCTCTTCGATCCAGACGAACTTTTCCCAATCAAACTGATTCAGAAACGCTCTTGCCACGGCGTAATGGTGCGCATGCCCGGCGTCGCTGCTCATCGCTTTGTTGTAAACGTCTTCTCCGACACAGCTTTTGAAAAAGAGGAGGGATTCCTTCTTGAACTGAAAATCCGGTTTATAGACGCCAAGAACACCGGTCCCGCCGATTGCCTCCGTCTGTCCCGGTTCCGGCGCTTTGGTTTTCTCCTGCAGCACCACTTCACTTTCTCCTTGTCAGATATTGATCCGAGTCTTTGCGGAACGATCAGTTATAAAACGTCTGTTCCGTTTTTGCGATCGCAAATGCGACCAGGAATACCAGATCCAGGTCTTTCTCTTCGCAGACGACGTCGTAATACAGATCGACTGTCAGCAGCGATTTCCCTTTCGGCGAAGAATTCGCTATGGTCGCCAGA
The DNA here is from genome assembly GCA_017619975.1 of Lachnospiraceae bacterium. Classification (GTDB taxonomy): domain Bacteria; phylum Bacillota; class Clostridia; order Lachnospirales; family Lachnospiraceae; genus UBA6987. The sequence goes on from JAFZRH010000021.1 coordinate 4,173, forward strand.
GGCTCTCCCTTAAAGGTCACGTCATAGCTCATGCCGAGCTTTTTCCCGGAAATACCCGAATTGATCCGAATGCCCAGATCATGCAGATAATCCCATATTTTCTGCCCGTCAAACTTGAAGGAGGAGCGTTTTGACAGGGCCGAGATCAGACCGCCTCCGCCCTGCTCCACAGTCACGGTCTTCCCGACCTTATGCTCTTCCGTTTTGTTCGTGATGTGGTTGACGAATTCAAAAGGCGAAGCGCCCAGCAGGGAAAACTTTGTCATTTTCCCTTCGTAAACCGTTTTTCCGTTTTCGTCTTCCAGAACGAAAGACTGTTTGACCGTTTTCAGGACCGGCTTTAAGCGATAATTATTTGCCATTTGCCCATTCCTCCTCCTGTGCTTTCATTTTCTTATATCGTTTGACCGCATTGACGGCACTGATGATTCCGCCCGCCAGCATGGCGATTCCGCCGGCGACAAGGATGATCGGCATGATCATGCTCGTCGTCATGGTAACCTGCGACGGATCGGCAGGATTGTAATAGATCTTCATCTTATCGCCTACCGCATATTTTGACATGCCTTCCAGGTCTGTCTGATACTCTTTTCCGCCTACGCTGTACTTGATGCCGACGGTATACTTTGCTTCCTCGCGGTTGCCGTTCGCATCCGTATAGGCCTCCTGCTCCAGTTCCACCTTCGTAACCTCTGCCTCTGTCTTCAGGTAGTCCTGCTGCTTACTGGTGACTGATAAGAAAACGATACCGGCGACAATCAGGATGATGCCTCCGGGGATCAGAAATCTGGCCAGTCTTGACTCACGCAGGATCGTTATGATCTTATTCATGAAAACACCTCCATTCAGGATTTTCATTTAATTTATCAGGCGATGTCCAAAGGATGTCCAAAGAAAAACCGCTCTTTTCCCAAAGAAAAAAGCGGTTGGCAGGATTTATTTGATTTTGCGGCAGTCTCAGGCTTGACCGGCCGCCTTCCAGAACAGGATACTCTCTGTCATGCTGGCCCAGGAATAGGCGCTCATGTATTCTCCGCGATACGAGTTGATCGCATCGCTGTCACCCGAATAGAAAAGGTACGCGTCACAGGTAAAGGCTTCCGGTCTGACGCGAAGGACTCCTTTATTCATCTCCATGATCTCCGATGCACCGCACTCCTTCAGCGTTTCCCGAAGAGAACGGATATAGACGTCAAGCTGCTTCTGCATCCCCCGGTCATACAGCTGATCTTCCCATATGGCCGCGAAGAGTTCCGCCCGCGTGACACCGGTCCCCTGCTTATCCACCAGATAGGCCAGGATCTCTTTGCTCTTCGCCAGCCTGAAGCTGACCGGCTTCTCATCGACACAGACATCAAAATTCCCGAATGTCCGGATCCGTATATGGGCCGGCGCAGAACTGTGTAAGTCTTTGCACGCATAACGCACCTCTGCCGCCAGTTGCTCCTGCGAAACCGGCTTGAGCAGATAACCCGACGGGTGGACAGACCAGGCGTCAAACGAATACTCCCGGTAGGCGGTCAGAAAGATCACGATCATCCGGGGATAGATCTCTTTGATCCGTGCCGCCAGCGTGATCCCGTCGATCTCCGGCATGTTGATATCCAGCAGGGCAATATCCGCCGGGTGGCTGCGAAGCCAGTCCAAAGCGCTCTGCGCTTCTGTAAAGCCCTTTGCTTCACCGATCTCGGGAAGAAGCGCGCATTGGCTTAAAGTATACTCCACCGCAAGCGGCTCGTCATCCACGCAGATCGCTCTCATACCCGTTTTTCCTCTTCTTTCTCTGTCCCCGCAGAATCAGGGATCAGCAGCGTGATGCAGGTTCCTTTTCCGATCTCGCTTTCCAGGATCATCCTGCCGCCGCACATTTGCTCAATCCGCTCCTTCACGTTTCGGATGCCGATATGAGATTCTCCTGTGAGATCGATGTTTTCCGCGTCAAATCCCACACCGTTATCCTGAACCGTGATCCGATGCTTTCCCGAATCACGAACGGCAGAAACGATCACCACCCCGTCCTTCCGGCTGCGCACGCCGTGGCGGATCGCGTTTTCCACCAGCGGCTGGACCGTCAGCGCAGGGATCCTGAAGTCATCCTCTTCGATCCGGTATTCCACCCGAACATTGGGGAAACGAAGCATTTCGATCTCCGCATACAGCCGGGTATGTTCCAGTTCCTTTGAGACCGGGACCAGATCGGTCTGACTTAAGGACTCCAGATTCTGCCGCAGATAGGCGCTGAAGTTTTCCAGCGTCCTGTCCGCTAACGGCGGATCTTTGGCATAGAGGGCCCGTATGGTATTGAGCGCATTGAACAGAAAATGCGGCTGGATCTGCGTCATCATGATCCGGATGCGCTGCGCCGCCATCAGATCCCGCTCATGCTCCCGCACGAATTGCAGATGCAGCCATATGTAATAGAACACGCTGCCGACGATGATGGCGACGGTCAGAAAGGCAATCGGCTGCTCTTCTTTCATGCTGATATCCAGCGCGACTGAGACGGCGATGAGCAGGGCCACAGAGACCGGTATCAGCTGCTCCTGCTTTCGCGTCTCCCGGTAGCGGAGGATCGTCCGTACCAAAAGCTCAGCGAGCAGAATCCCGCTGATGATAAAGCAGGTGAACCCCAACGGCCCGCGGAGGGAGACAAAATCCGTCTCCCGGATCTCAAAGCAGAGCTTTGTAAAAGGAGAGGTAAAATAGAGAACCGCGTTGATGCCCGCCAGCGTCCACCAGGGCCACTTTTTCGCATCCGGTCGGATGATAGTCAGAAACAGGATCAGGATCACCGGCCGAACGGAATAGCCGTAGGCAGACAGGAAATTTTTCAGCGCCAGGTTGGAGCGGCTGGCGAACAGCGCGTTTTCCCCCAGATTCTGGCCGATCAGACTGAGACTCAGCGCTATGATAATAAGCATGATCTGCCGCTGTCTTCGCTGGATATATGGGTCAATGATCACGGTACACCCCAACCCGAGCAGGAGAAACAGCGCCGGAAAGAGCACAGCCAGCGTACCAAGCCCTGTCATCATACGAAGCTGTCCTCCTTTCTGCCTTGTGATTTAGCTGCTTTGCTTATGGCCATAATATAAGCGATCGGATCCGGAAGTCAATGATATTTTCCTGATTCTTGAGCGATTCCGTTAAAAAACATACGCAGTATCAGCCATGGCCTTTTTTCTGCACTGCAGAGCGGAAAGAATGCCGACGATTTTCTCCGGGAAAATCCAAATCCGAGAGAGAAACTATTGAGAATGGCGTATCCGCATGATAGAATAGGAACTGCAGTCAAAATATACGCCAGTCAGGCATTTTGCACTAAATGGCGTAACGAATGGCGTAAAAATGGCGTAAAAATGGCGTAAATCGCCGAAGCAAATGTCAAAAAACCTTGAAAAACAAAGGAGATCTGAAAATAAATGAAATTAGGTATCGTCGGGTTGCCGAACGTCGGCAAATCCACTCTGTTTAACTCTCTGACCAAGGCCGGCGCCGAAGCCGCCAACTACCCCTTCTGCACCATCGATCCGAACGTAGGCATCGTAACGGTGCCGGACGAGCGCCTTAAGCTGCTGGGGGATTTCTATAAGAGCCGCAAGATCACGCCGGCCGTGATCGAATTCGTGGATATCGCGGGGCTGGTAAAAGGCGCGAGCAAGGGTGAAGGCCTGGGCAACCAGTTCCTGGCCGCGATCCGCGAGGTCGACGCCATCGTGCACGTGGTGCGCTGTTTTGAAGACGGCAACGTGATCCACGTGGACGGCAGCGTCAATCCCCTGCGGGACATTGAGACCATCGAACTGGAACTGATCCTGGCGGATCTGGAGGTGCTCGAGCGCCGCATCGCCAAGACGAGCCGCTCCGCCATGAACGACAAATCCGCCGCCGCGGAGCTGAAGCTCCTCAAAAAGATGCAGGAGATTCTAAGTGACGGCAGGCAGGCCAAGAGCTATCAGCCGGCCGATGAAGACGAGGAAGCCCTGATCGCTTCCTGGGAGCTTTTGACCAGCAAGCCGGTCATCTATGCCGCCAACGTGGGCGAAGACGATCTGGCCGACGACGGCGCTTCCAATCCGTACGTCGCGGCCGTCAAAGAATTTGCCGAGAAGGAAGGCAGCGGGATCTTCGTGATCTGCGCCAAGCTGGAGGAAGAACTGAGCGAGCTGGACGATGACGAACGGGCGGAGTTTCTGGCGGATCTGGGGCTGAAGGAAGCCGGTCTGGAAAAGCTGATCAAAGCCAGCTATCGCCTGCTTGGCCTGATGAGCTTCCTGACCGCCGGCGAGAAAGAAACCCGCGCCTGGACCATCCGCATCGGGACCAAAGCGCCGCAGGCCGCCGGCAAGATCCACACGGATTTCGAGCGGGGCTTCATCCGCGCCGAAGTGGTCAATTATAAGGATCTTCTGGCCGCCGGCTCCTACGCCGCCGCCAAGGAGAAAGGCCAGGTCCGCGTGGAGGGCAAGGAATACGTGATGCAGGACGGCGACGTGGTGCTCTTCCGCTTCAACGTCTGATCCGGCGGGGCTGACCGCGGTTGTCCTTTTGCCTGAAGGCTCCTGCTGCAGACGAATTCCGCGGCTGTCGCCGGATGCAGGCGGTTAACAGCTCAGTTTTCGGAAGAATCTGCCGCTTATTCTTGCATTTTTCCGAAAAAGAGTGTATAAAAAACACAGAAAAAGCTTCTTCAAAGGAGCAGGAGGGAGATTACGCATGAGTGAAAACAAGGACCTGGTGAAGGAAGAGATCACCGACGAATACGAAGACGAGCTTGTTTTAACGCTCGAGATGGAGGACGGTACCACGGAGGACTGCATCGTCCTGTCGATCTTCCCCCTGGAAGAGAAACAGTACATCGCGCTGATTCCGGCCGCGCAGGCGGATGACGACGACGCCGACATCTATCTGTACGAGTACAGCGAGGACGAGGACGGTCAGCCGATCTTAGGCGATATTGAGGATGACGATCTGTTTGAAGCGGTCTGCGACCGTTTCGACGAGATCTGCGACGAAGAAGACTTCGACGAGCTGGTTCCGACCACCGAAGCATGATCTGCCGCTTTGGCAGACCGCAGAGAGCCCGGCGCTTTTTCAGGCGCCGGGCTCTTTTTTCATGGTCCTTTTTCCGCCTTCAGCCCCGTCTCTTTCAGGAAGCGCGAAGGATACAGCCGGGTGCCGCGGTGCTTCGTGACGAAGCTCATCTTCAGATCCCGCCGGGCGCGCGTCATGGCCACGTAAAGCAGCCGTCTCTCCGCTTCCACGTCTTCTTCACTGATACTTTTCGGTCCCGGGATCACGCCTTCGTTGAGCCCGGGGAGGAAAACCGTGTCGAATTCCAGTCCTTTGGCGCCGTGCATGGTCATCAGCCGGACGGCCGGCGTTTTTACGTCCTCCGCCGTTTCCTGCTTCATTTCTTCCCGGGCGCTCTCCCATTCCGCCGCCGTGGCAAAAGGAGCGCTCTCCTCCTGCAGACGGTCCAGCAGCTCCGTGATCTGCCCTTTCTCCCGGCCTTTTTCCGCTTCCTGCTCCCGGTAATATTTCTCCAGCCCCATCTCCCGCCGCAGGTATTCGATCCTGGCATACGGACGGAGCGCGGCCATTCTGTCCAGATCAAAAAACAGGCGCAGCAGCGCATCCTGCAGGGAAGGCCTGTCTGCGGCAAAGCGCCAGAGTGCCTCCCGTCCCACCTGCGGCGATACAAAAGCCCGGCGCGGCAGATAGCGGAGCGGCTTGTTCGCGATGCGCAGATAATCTTCCCGGGTCGAACCGCCCTCCGCCAGACGCAGATAGGCAAAGATATCCCGCGCTGCAGGCGTTTCCCCGTCTCCTTCCGGCATCTCCGGAGAACGGTACGGGATCTTTTGTTTCCAGAGGACGGCGGCCGTCTGCCGCAGACCGTAGCGGGTCCGGCAAAGCACCGCGATCTGATCCGGGTCGCCGCCGCGCTCGATCATTTTCCGGATCTGCCGCGCGATATCCGCCAGTTCATCCCGCTTTTCGCTGTAAACGCGAAGTTGCGGCACCGTATGCTCTTCCGAGCGGCTGCGGAGCGTTTTGGAAAAGCGAAGCCGGTTGCAGCGGATCATGTTTCCGGCTGCAGCCAGGATCATCGGCGCGCAGCGGTAACAGGCGGACAGGCGGATGATCTTTGCGCCGGGGAATTGTTTCGGAAAATCCAGGATGATCCGCTGCCTTGCTCCGCGAAAGCCGTAAACGGTCTGATCTTCATCCCCCACGACGAAAAGGTTTCGGCGGTTTCCGGCGAGTTTTTGCAAAAAACGGTACTGCAGCTCGTTGACGTCCTGGAATTCATCGACCAGCAGATAGCGGAACCGATTCCGCCACCAGGCAAGGACCGCCGGATCTTCGAAGAGTTCCAGACACTCCCGGATCAGGTCTTCAAAGTCCAGCAGCCCGCGCTCGCGGCGGCCGGCTTCATAGGCCGTCAAGACCTGCTCAAAAAGCTCCGGCGGAAGCACGCCCCCGCTTCCGGAAAGCGGCGTCTCGGCCGATTTCGCTTTCAGGACCTCGGCTTCCAGCTCGTCCAGCCTGTCCGGCGAAAGTTCATGGCCGGTCTCCGACAGGATCTCCTGAAGAAGCCGGCGCCGGCCTTTCGCGGATAAAATCGAATAAGCCGCCCGGGGCCGGCTGATTTTTAATATTTTATAACAGATCGCGTGAATGGTTCCGAAGGTGACCGCAGCCGCGCCGCCGCTTTCGCGGCGGAAACGCTCTTCCATTTCCCGGGCGGCTGCCCGGGTAAAAGTTACGACTAAGATCTGAGAAGGGGGAATTTGATACTGTTGAATCAGTGCCTGAACACGGCCTGTGATCACTGCTGTTTTTCCGGAACCGGGGCCGGCCAGTACGAGGGCCGGCCCTTTTTCGTGCAGGATGGCTTCCTGCTGTTCCGTGTTGTATTGCATAATGTTTTGGCGGGCGGTGCAGACACCGCCCCTACGGGCGCATGTGGGCATGCGCCTCTACTTGCCCTCCCCCGCGCAAGGCGGGGGAGGGTGGCACGGCCGCAAGGCCGTGACGGGGTGCCAAAGGGGACGGTTCCTTTTGGCACTGTTTTTACGAAAGTTTTGCGATGCCGAGCCGGATACGGCGCAGGGACTCTTCCTTGCCTAAGATCTCCATGATCTCGTAGGCGCCGCCGGGTGTGGAGGCGAGACCCGAGACCGCGATGCGGAGCGGCCAGAGCACCTGTCCCGTCTTGCGGCCGGACTGCTCGATATACGCGCTGAGCGCGGCTTTCAGCCCCTCAAGCGAGTAATCCTCCTGCGCTTCCAGCAGCGGCAGCAGCTCGGTGAGAACGGTCAGGGAGACCGCGCTGTCGGTCTTCATCTTCTTGTGGGTGTAGATGGCCGGATCGTATTCCGGCAGCTCCTCGAAGAAGCGGATCGGCTCGGAGATCTCCGGGAAGACCTCAATGCGGGTCTTCATCAGATCCGCGATCTTTTCGAGATCCAGCGGCTTCGTGATGACCTTCTTCACCTCGGGGATGGCCCGCTCGTAGTAGCGCGCCGGCTCCAGCTTCTTGATGTACTCGCCGTTCAGCCAGCGGAGCTTGTTCATGTCGAAGACGGCCGGGGACTTGTTGATCTTGTGATAATCGAACTTTTCGGTGAGCTCCGCCAGCGAGAAGATCTCGTTGTTGTCTTCCGGGCTCCAGCCGAGGAGCGCTACGTAGTTGACGATCGCCTCGTCCACAAAGCCCTGCTCCACCAGATCCTCGTAGGAGGAGTGGCCGCTGCGCTTGCTGAGCTTTTTCTTGTTCTCATCCGTGATCAGCGGGCAGTGCACGTATTCCGGCTCCTCCCAGCCGAAGGCATGGTAAAGACGGGTGTATTTCGGCGCGGAGCTTAAGTACTCGTTGCCGCGGACCACGTGCGTGATGCCCATCAGATGATCGTCCACGACGTTCGCGAAGTTATAGGTCGGGAAGCCGTCGGACTTGATCAGGATCATGTCGTCCAGCTCGGCGTTAGAGACGGTAATATCGCCGTAGAGCACGTCCGTAAAGGTCGTCGTGCCTTCGTTCGGCGTGTTCTGCCGCACCACGAAAGGCAGGCCGGCCTTTAAGTTCGCCTCGATCTCCTCTTTCGGCAGATGCAGGCAGTGCTTGTCGTAAACGGTGATCTCCTTGGTCTCGCCGTCCACGGTCAGCGTCTGCTTTAAGCCCTCCAGGCGCTCCTTCGAGCAGAAGCAGTAATAGGCTTCGCCTTTTTCGATCAGCTTTTTGGCATATTCCATGTAAATGCCGGCCTGAACGCGCTCGCTCTGCACGTAGGGGCCAACGCCGCCGTCCTTGTCCGGGCCTTCATCCCAGAGAAGGCCGGTCTTTTCCAGCGTGCGGTTGATGATCTCCACCGCGCCTTCGACCTGGCGTTCCTGGTCCGTATCCTCAATGCGGAGCAGGAAATCGCCGCCTTCGTGCTTGGCGATCAGGTAGGCATATAAAGCCGTGCGTAAGTTGCCCACGTGCATACGGCCTGTGGGGCTGGGGGCATATCTGGTTCGGATCCGCTGCATCATACGAGCTTCCTCCCAAAATTGAAAAATCGGATTATATTTTAACCTATATGTGTTGATTGTGCAAGATTTTTTTCAGATAGTCCAGAAGAGGTCTCGAACGGACAGCGAGGCCCGCACGCACGCGCTTTTCGAATGCCCCTTGAGGCGACCTGACATTTTTTGCATTCTGAAAGGTCGCCGAAGCGGGCTGAGAAACGCGCGTGCGGGCGAGCCCGGCATTGACTCCGTCAGCTTCTTTCAGTCCTCGTAATACTCGAAGCTGTGGCCGTAGAGACGGACCGTATCGCCCTCTTTCAGCCCCTTTTCCTTCAGCTCGTCGATGATCCCGCGGTCCTTCAGGAACTTCTGGAAGAACAAGAACCCCTTCTCGCTCATAAGGTTTGTGTAGCCCAGCATCTTTTCGATCGCGGGCCCTTCCACCACGTATTCCTTCTTCTTTTCGTCGAATTCGACCGTAAAAGGCAGATCCTTCGCGATCGTATCGGCCCAGTCGAATTCCTTCTCGAAGACCTTCGGCTGCCTGCCGATTTCCTTCAGTTTCGCGGAAGCCGCGTAAAGGAGTTCTTTTAAGCCCTGTCCGGTCGCAGCCGAGATCTCGAAATACGGCATATCGTGAGCTGCGGCATAAGCTTTCAGGCGCGGCAGATTGTCGCTCTCCTCCTCCACGATATCCGTCTTGTTCGCGACCAGGATCTGCGGCAGCGCCGCCAGTTCCGTGCTGTATCGGGCCAGCTCGGTGTTGATGTTCCCGATGTCCTCCACCGGATCGCGGCCTTCCCAGCCGGAAGCATCCACGATATGCAGCAGCAGGCGCGTGCGCTCCACGTGTTTTAAAAAGTCGTGGCCCAGGCCCACGCCGTCCGCCGCCCCTTCGATAAGGCCTGGGATATCCGCGATCACAAAGCCCGCGCCGCCCGGCAGATCCACCACGCCCAGATTCGGCGTGATGGTTGTAAAGGCGTAATCCGCGATCTTCGGCTTTGCGTTCGTGACCGCTGCCAGGAAGGTGGATTTTCCCACGTTCGGATAGCCCAGAAGCCCTACGTCCGCGATGCACTTGAGCTCCAGCGTGACGGTTCTCTCCTGTCCGGGCCGGCCGGGCTTGGCATAGAGCGGCGCCTGCATGGTCGGCGTGGCATAATTCATGTTGCCGGTGCCGCCGCGGCCGCCTTTTAAGAGGATCTCCCGCCGGTTCTCTCCGGACATGTCGGCCATGACCTTGCCGGTCTCCAGATCCCGGATCACGGTGCCCTCCGGCACGCGGATCACCAGATCCTCGCCGTCCTTGCCGGAGCGGCGCTTGCTGCTGCCTTCCTGTCCGTCCTGCGCGATGAAGCGGCGCACGTTCCTGAAATCGCCCAGCGTATTCAGGCCGGTATCGACTTCAAAGATGATGTCGCCGCCGCGGCCGCCGTTGCCGCCGTCGGGACCGCCCGCAGGCACGTAAAGTTCGCGGCGGAAGCTCACGTGACCGTCGCCGCCCTTGCCGGACTTGATATAGATTTTTGCATAATCGGCAAACATAGAAATCTCCTTAATGGCTAATAAAATGAAAGGCCGGCGCTTCGCGCCGGCCACGCCGCATGGACTGGGAATTATTCGTTCGTTACCTTGGGATATACGGAGACTTTCGTCTTGTCCTTGCCCAGACGTTCAAAACGAACCACGCCGTCCGTTAAGGCAAAGAGGGTGTCGTCGCCGCCGCGGCCAACGTTTTCACCGGGGTGAATCTTGGTACCGCGCTGACGATACAGGATGTTGCCGGCCAGAACGAACTGACCGTCCGCCCGCTTTGCGCCTAAGCGCTTCGCTTCTGAATCGCGACCGTTTTTAGTAGATCCTACACCTTTTTTATGAGCCATGATATTACCTCCTGTACTGTCCCGGTCAACTTACTTCACGATCTGATCGATCTTGAATTCGGTGAAGAGCTGTCTGTGGCCCTGTTTCTTGTGATAACCGGATTTTCTCTTGTACTTGTAGACGATGACCTTCTTGCCCTTGCCCTGCTGCGTACAGGTGGCTTTGATGGAAGCGCCGTCCACATAGGGAGCACCAACTACCAGTTCCTCATCCTTAACCACTAATACCTGGTCAAAGGTGTAAGCAGCGCCTTCTTCCACGTCGATCTTTTCCACGCGGACGAGGTCGCCCTCTTCTACTTTGTACTGCTTGCCGCCGTTGGCAAAAATAGCGTACATTTTAGTTCCTCCTCGTTAGAGACTCGCCGGTTTCGGTGGCCAGGGGCTCTTCAAACCTCGCCGAGCGGTAAGCGGAAAACCGCAAGCTGTGATAGAATACCGCAGTTCAGAAGGATTGTCAAGTACTTTTTTATTTTCTTTGCATCCGCAGCGCTTCCCGCGAAGCCGCCTCAGTTCCCCGAAGCGTAGCTGACCCGCTCCACCGTATAACCGGCCTCCCGCAGGCATTTCAGAAGACCGTCCTCCTGATCCAGCAGATGCGCCAGACCGACCGCAAAGAAGACCGTCTTGTCTCCGTCAAGGTATTCTTTGACCTTTTCCACCATCTCCGCGTTGCGTTTCCGCATCATGCCTTCATTGTATTCATCCACCAGCGCCTGTTCTTCCGGTGTCAGCTCTTCATCTTCCTGGTTTTCCTCCTCAAGCTCCCCCGAAAGCTCCTCTTCATTGCCCCGGCACCAGGCATCAAAAAGTTCTTTGGTGCCCAGATTGGAAGCATAGCGTCCCATGTCGATCGTTTCTTCCAGGATCAGCGCCTGCAGTTCTTCGGAAAAACCGCCCAGCAGGGCAATATGTTCCGCATAATCCTCCACGTCCCAGACCTCGATCCCGCTGTCTTTCGCCAGTTTGATCAGCTGCTGGTCAACTCCGCGGTTGTAGCTGAGCATCCGTCCCTGTTCCAGTGTCTCCTGTTCGATCAGCGTTCCCAGGGTGGCCGCATTATAGAACAGGACGTTGGCGATGATGTCGCCGCCGTATTTTTTCAGGGCCAGTTCCAGTTTATCCGCGACTTCCTCCTCAAGATGATCGTAGACGGTCGTGCCGTCCGTATAGACCGTCGACGTCTGATAGGCATTCAGCAGTTCGTCGTCTTCGTCCAGTCTGTTCTCCATATCCGTAATGTCGATCTCGACGGCCAGCGCATCCGAAGACAAAAGCGCATCGTAGATCTCCTGCGGCAGATGTGCCGTCCGCTCATCCCCCACATGAATGGTTCCCAGCAGCCACAGACTGTGACCGTTCGGCCCCGTCACCTGATAAAACAGCGGGGTAACCGCTTCTTCCGGAGCCTCACTGGGACGAAGCGCATCGGTGATCAGATACCAGACGTCCGGATCGTCTGTCTGGAACGTCCATTCCCCCTGATACTGCAGCTCGTACTCTTCTCCCTCATACAGATGGGTTCCGTCCAGATCGATCTTCAGATGGATCGGCATGCCGCTGCCCTTGTCCAAAGACAGATAGCCGCTGCATTCTTCCGGCTTATACCGGACGCCCTTCTCCGACAGGTAGTAAACATCTCCGACCAGTTCCGTCTCGATCTGTTCGCGGAAGCGTTCCGCCGCCTCGCTCCCCAATGTAAACTCGATCAGCCAGCAGTCGTCCTCTTCGAGGAGAGAGGCGGTCTGAAGATCCTGCGGCAGGATACGGTTCCGGTCGAAATAGACCTGAAAGGCATCCGAAAGTCTTTTCGCCGACGTCGTCACGGTCTTTTCCCGCCCGTTCTCCTCATAATGGGTCTCGCCGCCGAAATGCCGCAGTTCGAACTCATGCTTCTGCTCCTGTGCGCCATAGAGCATCTGCGAGGCCCGATCATAAAACATGGGGCCGTAGTCGTCCGTATCCGTCCCGCACCACTCCTGCTTGAACAGGAGCCCGCCGATGATATAGGCGTAGGTCAGGCCGATATACACCGAAGACACACTGTCTCTCTCCGCAAAAGTACCGGCCAGATCCAGCAGCGGAACGGTGCGGAGATCCTCCAGCGTGGTCATCTTCTGGTTTCCGATCGCCGGCAGAACGGGATCCTCCGTCAGCGCATAGAGCCCCATCTCGGCAGATGCTTCAAAGGAGATCCCCTCCAGCGCATACGCCGCCTCATACTCGAAGCCGCTCAGGTTTCCTTCCTCATCCAGAATCGCCAGGCCGCCTGCTTCTTCGATATCGGAGCAGTTCATGCCCAGCCACTCCCATTCCGTGTCTTCTGCCTCCGAGAAAACGATGCTGCCCCGCGTTTCATCCGTCCAGGTCAGACTGCCGTATTTCTCCGCCGTCAGAAGCGCCAGCGGCGGAACGAGGTTCAGAAACTCTTCCCGGCTCTGCCTGCTCAGGTAGTAGGTTCCGTCACTGATCAGAACGGCTTTTCCCTTGGAATAACACAGTTCGTATTGCTTTACACTTTTTTTCTGCCGCTCGTTTTCAATGGTCCTGGTCCAGCGGATCACGGCCGTCATGGCTTCCGTGCCGCTGCCTTTGACATCCATGATCCATTCATCAGAAGTCGTAAGGCGCTCCCGGTCCATGCTGCGGCAGATCGTCAGGCGCATTTCCCGATGATAATCTGCCGGCAGCCCGGAAAGCGCTTTTTCATAGGCCTGCGCCGCCGTCAGCGGCTCGGGCTCCGTTTCCGGCGGCACCGTCGGTTCTTCCGTAGGAGCCTCCGATTCCGTCGGAATCACGGCGGAGCTTTCGGGGGAAGCCGTACTGTCCGGAACGTCGGCGGTCTTTGTTGTTTCTGCGGCGGCCGTCGTCACCGCGCTTTCAGACGTCTTTAACGGCAGGCCGGTCCCGCAGCCGTTCAGACAAACTGTTATCAGGACTGCCGCCAGAAGCAGAGAAATCGCTTTTTTCATACAAACTTCCTCCTTTGTGATGTTAATTATATCACAGGAGATCCCCCTTGCCAAGCATCCGGCTTTTTTCTGCGCGACAGACTGACCGCACGAGCGTTTTTATGCTATACTGGTAAAAACACATCTTACAGGAGGCCTGATATGGATCCCATGATCAGAAAACGAAACGAACTGCTGGCGCAGAAGGTCATAAAAGGCCTTCAATCCCGCCGGATGAGCGGATATTATGCCGAAAACAAAGAGGAGGCCCTGAAGCTGGCTCTGTCTCTGATTCCCGAAGGCAGCACCGTCTCCATGGGCGGCGGCATGAGCGTAGCCGAGATCGGTCTGAAGGACGCCCTGATCCGGGGCGATTACCGTTTTATCGACCGGGATCAGATGGAACGCCGCGATGCCTACCGCCTGACCTTTGACGCGGACTATTTCCTGGCCGGTGCCAACGCGATCTCCGACGACGGCGTGATCGTCAATATTGACGGCAACGGCAACCGGCTCTCTGCGATCGCCTACGGCCCGAAGAAGGTGCTCTTCATCGTCGGCATGAACAAAGTCTGCCCGGACGTGGAATCCGCCGTTAAACGCGCCCGCACGGTCGCGGCCCCGACCAACGTTCAGCGTTTTGACCGCAATACGCCCTGTAAAAAACTGGGGACCTGCATGAACTGCAAATCCCCCGACTGCCTCTGCAGCCAGATGCTGATCACCCGCTTCGGCTTCGATCCGGATCGGATCCATGTGCTGCTGGTCGGAGAAAGCCTGGGCTATTAAGCCCCGGCTCTTTTTTACAAGGTTTCTCTTGTTTTTTCTTTTGATTCTGTGTAAAATCAGAATATCAGACCGACCGGCTGTTTCACTCCACTCTTTCTTTTTATGAGACCTGCCGGCGAAAAAAAGGAGTGTTCCGTTTGAATGGCGGTGCGGCAGTGTGGAGACCTGCCGTAAAGGGGCTGTGCCCCGAATCTGTATCTGCGGAGGCAGTACAGATACATTCAGCAAATATGGCTACTGTTTCTTTGCGGAACGTGAAAAAGGTGTATCCCAACACCGAGAACAAGAGCAAAAAGAAGAAGGAAGAAACCTCTTCCGAAGGCAAAGCCAATCTTCAGATCACGGAAGAAGGCGTCGTCGCGGTCCAGGAATTCAATCTGGAGATCGCCGACAAAGAGTTTATCGTACTGGTCGGGCCTTCCGGCTGCGGGAAATCCACCACGCTTCGCATGGTGGCCGGTCTGGAGGATATCACCGCCGGAGAACTGTATATCGACGACAAGTACATGAACAACATCGCGCCGAAGGACCGGGATATCGCGATGGTTTTCCAGAATTACGCGCTTTATCCGCACATGACCGTGTACGAAAACATGGCCTTCTCGCTTCAGCTGAAAAAAGTGGACAAAGCGGAGATCGACAGAAAGGTCCGGGAAGCCGCAGAGATCCTGGGAATCACGGAATATCTGAACCGCAAGCCGAAGGCCCTTTCCGGCGGCCAGCGGCAGCGTGTCGCCATCGGCCGCGCCATCGTGCGCAGCCCCAAGGTCTTCCTGATGGATGAACCGCTCTCCAACCTGGACGCCAAGCTCCGCAACCAGATGCGCGCGGAGATCATCAAGCTGCGCCAGCGCATCGATACGACCTTCATCTACGTCACGCATGACCAGACCGAGGCCATGACCCTGGGCGACCGCATCGTGATCATGAAGGACGGCTTTATCCAGCAGATCGGCACGCCGCAGGACGTCTTTGATCATCCGGCCAATCTTTTCGTGGCCGGCTTCATCGGTTCGCCGCAGATGAATCTCTTTGACGCGAAGCTCCTGAAGGAAAACGGCCGCTACGCCGTGGAACTGGGCGGCTTCCGTACCGAGCTTTCCGAGGAGAAGCAGGCACGTCTGGCCGCGAAGAACGTTCCCGCGCAGGACGTGATCCTGGGCGTCCGTCCGGATCATTTAAAGCTGAGCACGGCAGGGATCAAGGGGCGCGTGGACGTATCCGAGCTGATGGGCTCCACCGTTCACATCCATCTGAATGCTTTGGGAAAGGACGTGATCCTGATCGTTCCGACCGAAGGAAAGGCCACGCATTTCCCGATGGGCGCCGAGCTGAACATCGGCTTCGACGGCAGCGTCGTGCACATCTTCAACAAAGAGACGGAAAAGAATCTGGAGTGGTAAACGCTCTTTGGCACTTTATGAAAGACGGGCTCTGCAGCCCGTCTTTTCATTTTTCTATTCTCTCTCAAACGGCATGCTCATGCAGCGGGGGCCGCCCCGTCCCCGGGAAAGCTCCGAGCCGTTAAACGTCAGGACCCGGATCCCGCTGTCTTCCAGCAGATGGTTCGTGACATAGTTCCTGTCATAGACAAGGACTTTGCCCGGACTGATGCAGAGCGTGTTGGAGCCGTCGTTCCACTGTTCGCGGTCCGCGGCGATCCGGTCGCTTCCGCCGCAGCGTATCATCTCGACTTTATCCAGACCGAGATAGGCGGCCAGCACTTTTTCCGGCGCATCCTGCAGTTCCCGGATCTTCAGGCTTTTTTCTCCCTTCCCCGTGATCTCAAAGATACGCAGGAACGGCAGGATCCCGGGATGGACCGTAAACTTATCGTAATCCACCTGGGTAAAGACCGTATCCAGATGCATGAAAGCCCGGGTATGCGGGATCGAGAAAGCCAGGACGGTATCGATCTGTCCTTCCTCGTCCGCGAAAATGTTCCGGGCCAGATGCTCGATCGCCTCCACCTGGGTACGTTCCGAGATCCCGACCGCCAGAACACGGGCATTCAGGTTCAGAATGTCGCCGCCTTCGATGCTGAAATAGTCCATCCGGTCGTAATACTGCTTCACGCAGCCGCGGTAGTCCGGATGGTAGTTGAAAATATACTGCCCGAAAATAACTTCCCGCTTGCGCGTCTTGGTATGCATATGGTGCAGGCTGACTCCGTTTCCGATCACGGCAAACGGATCCCGGGTAAAGTACAGGTTCGGCATGGGAGGGATCACGAAATCGGACTTTTCTCCCAGCATATCCGCCAGATGGCCCGAATTGCGGGGAAAGATCTCGCTGCGCGGCACGCCCGCCATGATACGGTGGATCAGATCCAGATCATCCGGGATGCTCTCCAGATAGGCTTTGACCTCCTCCCGGTATCCCCGGGTGATGCTGCCCGCCTGCTCGACCGCGTCACTGATAAACTGGTGCCGCAGACCGGGCACTGCTTTCAGCGTTTCCGCCGTCAGCTCATCCAGATATAAAACCTCGACCCCCTGACTGCGGAGCAGGGCGGCAAACTCGTCATGTTCCTCCCGGGCCCGCTGCAGAAAGGGGATATCGTCGAATAACAGAGACCCCATGGTCTCCGGGACCAGATGCTCCAGCTCCCGGCCGGGGCTCTGAAGAAGGACTCTTTTTAAGGGACCGATTTCACTTCGTACACAAACCGGCATCTGTTGTTTCCTGCTTTCCTTATCCTTTATACTTTCTCTGCCTTACGATCTCGAAAGCCAGGATCCCCGCCGCCACGGAGGCGTTTAAGGAATCGATCTTTCCCGACATCGGGATCGAGGTTATAAAATCACAGTGTTTTTTCACCAGCTGCGAAACGCCGTCGCCTTCGCTGCCGATCACCAGTCCGATGGGGCCGGTCAGGTTCTGCCGATACATGATCTCGCCGTCCATGTCCGCGCAGACAAACCAGAGGCCTTCCTTCTTCAGCTCCTCCATGGTCCGGGACAAATTCGTCACCCGCGCGACCGGAATATAATGGATGGCACCGGCGGAGACTTTCGCCACGGTGGCATTCAGACCCACCGCGCGGTTTTTGGGGATAATGACCCCGTGCGCGCCGGCCAGATGCGCCGAGCGCAGGATCGCTCCCAGATTGTGCGGATCTTCGATGCCGTCCAGCAGCAGCAGGAAAGGATCCTCGTTTCTTTCCCGGGCTGCCTGAAGCATGTCGGAGATCTCCGCATAAGTATAGGCCGCGATCTCGGCGATGACACCCTGATGGCGGCCGGTTTCGGACATTTCGTCCAGTTTGTCTTTTTCCGTCAGAAAAGGACGGAGCCCCTGCCCGGCAGCCTCTTCCGTGATCTGCCGGATCACACTGTCCCCGAGACCTTTTTGTATATATAGCTTTTCCAGCGGCCGCCCGGCCTTCAGGGCTTCCCGCACCGCGTTGCGGCCTTCAATCCTTTCCGGCATGCGTCATTCCCTCTCTGACCAGTTCCAGGATCCGGTCCGTTTTCCCCGCCAGATACAAGGCTCCGATCAAGGCTTCCAGACCGGTCGCCTTATGATACTCCTGCGCGCTGGCGTTTTTGGCGCCGTGCTCCGGTTTGGCATTCTTTCCTCTCCGGTAAACGGCCGTCTCCTCTTCCGATAGGAAAGGCAGCAGCGCTTCGGCCATTCTGGCCTGCCCTACCGCCGAGACATAGGGAAGCGTCCGCTGATGCAGCGCTCCGTTCCTGCCGTTTTCGCTTTCCAGGATGACGGTCCTGACGATCAGTTCAAAGACCGCGTCGCCCAGATACGCCAGAGACAGGACCGGAACGGAAAGGGGCGGGACCGGATGCAGGTCAAAGCTTTCTCTTATGCTCTCTTCCATTTGACGCCGTCCCGCGTATCCTCCAGCAGGATTCCCTGCTCGGCCAGCATTTTCCGGATCTCATCCGCCCGCGCGTAGTTCTTCGCTTTGCGGGCCGCCTGACGCTCCGCGATCAGCGCCTCGATATCCGCATCCAGCAGCTCCGCCTCCGGTTCTTTGATGCCGAGGATATCGGCCAGCTTCAGCAGCGTGTTTCGAACGTCTTCCCAGGCAGCTTCGCTCACCTCTTCCGGCTTCAGCGTATTCGCGTACTTGACCATTTCGAAGATCACGGAGATCGCGTCGGCGGTGTTGAAATCGTCGTCCATCGCCGCTTCAAAGCGCGCCACAAAAGCCTGAACGGCTTCTTTTTCTTCCGGTGACTCTTCCCCCGTACAGCCTTTGCCGCTCTCATCCTTTAAGCGCTGCATGGCAGTGTGAATGCGGTCCAGACCGTTCTTGGCCGCCTCCATCAGCTCGGGACTGAAATTCAGGGGACTGCGGTAATGCGCGCTCAGCATGAAGAAGCGCAGAACGGACAGATCGTACTGTTTCGAAATGTCCCGCACCAGCAGGAAGTTGCCGAGCGACTTGGACATCTTGACGTTGTTGATATTCAGGAACGCGTTGTGCATCCAGTAATGGCTGAAGAGACGGCCGCTGCAGGCTTCGCTCTGCGCGATCTCGTTTTCATGGTGCGGGAAGATCAGGTCCTCGCCGCCGCCGTGGATATCGATCTCTTCTCCCAGATATTTCTTTGACATGACCGAGCATTCGATATGCCAGCCGGGACGTCCCTGCCCCCAGGGACTTTCCCAGAAGGGTTCTCCTTCTTTTTTCGGCTTCCAGAGCACGAAGTCCATGGGATCTTCTTTTTCTTCCTCACCGGTCACCAGAAGTGTACGGTTTCCGCTTTCCAGCTCGTCCAGATTTTTGCCGGAAAGCTTGCCGTAGCCTTTAAAGCGGCGCACGCGGAAATAGACCGTGCCGTTTACTTCATAAGCAAAGCCTTTTTCGATCAGCGTGCGGATCATATCGATCATGCCGCCGATCTCTTCGGTAGCCTTGGGATGGGTCGTGGCCGGACGCACGTCCATGCCTTCCATATCCTTTTTGCATTCCAGGATATAGCGTTCGGAGATGACGGAGGAATCCACGCCCTCCTCCAGGGCTCTTTTAATGATCTTGTCATCCACGTCCGTGAAGTTCGAAACGTAGTTGACCTCGTAGCCTTTATACTCGAAATAGCGCCGCACCGTATCGAAAAAGATCATGGGACGGGCGTTTCCGATATGGATCAGATTGTAGACCGTGGGGCCGCAGACGTACATCCGGACCTTTCCGGGCTCGATCGGTATGAACTCTTCCTTGGTACGGGACAAGGTGTTGTAAATCTTCATGGCATTCAGCTCGCTTTATCAATAATAGTAGAACACGTGCCAGCAAACGGTGATGGCGGACTTATAGTTTTTCGGAGGTTTTTTGGCAAACAGTTCCGGCGTACAGAAATACAGATACTCCCTCGGGATCACACAGACGCCGTCCAGAACGTCCCTTGCCGCCTCATAACAGGCTTCGGTCGCTCCCTGCTTCAGCTTTCTCGCCAGAAAGCCGTTTTTAACCGGGGAGAACTGGCCCGGTCCGTAGACCACGTCATAGATGGTCGTCTGGAAGCGGGGATCCAGAATCCGGTTCATAATCACGTTGCCGACCGCGACTTTGCCTTCGTAGGTCTGGCCGCCGGCTTCGCAGTCGATGATCGCGGCCAGAAGCTGCAGATTCGTATAGCCGCTGGGATTGTACAGGTCTCCGTCGATAATAATGGATCCGACGGCCCGCCGGTCGGAAGCGATGAGCGCCGCTTCCTGAGCGGCTTTCTTTTCCTCCGGTGTCGCTGCCAGAAGGGCTTCCCGCTCCGACTGGATCCGGGCCTGCTCCGCTTCCGCTGCTGCCTTGGCAGCCGCCTCGGCACGAGCCTGCCGTTCTTTTTCTTCCTGCTCGCGGCGGGCGGCTTCTTCGGCGGCGATCCTGGCCGCTTCCTTGGCTTCCTCCAGCTTTTCCTGCTGGCGGGCCACTTCGTCGGCATAGACGAGCGCCTGCTCCGTATATTCGGCGGCGCTGGCATTATACTGGTTGATCTTGGCCAGCATCTCATCCGTCTTCGCCGTGTATTCCGCCTCTTTTTCCGCCGACTGTTCCAGCAGCGCGACCAGCCGGTCCTGCTCTTCCATCATCAGCGACAGGTTTTCGGAACACTCCGCAAGGGTCGCTTCATATTCCGTCATCATGTCCTTGTCGTAGGAAGACATCGAACGGATATATTCCGCACTGTTCAGGATCTCTCCCAGCGACCGGGCTCCGAACAGGATCTCCCAGAAGGAGGCCGAGCCGGTCTCGTAGGTATACTGGATCCGCAGCGCCATGGCTGCCTTCTGATTCGCCAGACGGTCTTCGGATTCTACCCGCTGCTGCAGATAATAGTCCACAAGCTCTTCCGTATCCTCGGCCTGACGGTTCAGATCATTCAGTTCATCCAGAATGGCATCCAGCTCCAGCTGCGCGGCATCCAGTTCTTTCTGAAGCCGGTTGCGCAGCACGCGGACCCAGGCGGCATTTTCCTCCGCCTTTTTCTGTCTTTCTTCTTCTTTTTTGATAGTATCCTCGATTTCCTGGACTTCGCTTTCCCGTTCTTTGACCTCATCGGCCCGAATGGAAACCGACCAGCTGCCTATGACCAGGACGGTGCCGAGGAGCAGCCCCAGCAGCATTTTTTTCATACGGATTCTCCTTTCCGGAGACGTCTCCTACAGACGGAATTTGTCCTCAAACCAGTTCTTCAATTCGGCGATCGGGACCCGGACCTGATCCATGCTGTCGCGGTCGCGGATCGTGACGGCGTCGTCGGCAGGCGTGTTCTCATCGCCCACCGTGGCAAAGTCCACGGTCACGCAGTAAGGCGTTCCGATCTCGTCGGCGCGGCGGTAGCGCTTGCCGATGGAGCCGGTATCGTCGTAATCGACCATGAAATAACGGGCCAGCTCGTCACGGATCTCCATTGCCTTCGGTCCCAGCTTCTTGCTGAGAGGCAGGACCGAGACCTTGATCGGGGCAAGCGAGGGCTTTAAGTGCAGCACGACGCGCACGTCGTTCTTCTCCGCGTCCACGACCTCTTCGTCATAGGCCTCGCAGAGCAGCGCCAGCACGGTGCGGTCCAGGCCGTAAGTGCTTTCCACAATATAGGGGATATAACGCTCGCCGGTGAAGGGATCGAGATATTCCATCCGCTGGCCGCTGTATTCCTGATGGCGGCTCAAGTCGAAGTCGGTCCGGTCGTGCGTGCCGTTGATCTCGCCCCAGCCGATGGTCGGGAAGAGATATTCGATATCGCAGGCAGCCGCGGCATAGTGGGCCAGCTTCTCGTGGTCGTGGAAGCGAAGCTTTTCGGCCGGCAGGCCCAGATCCTCGAAGAAGCGCCTGCCGTAGTTCTTGAAGTATTCGTAAAGTTCCATGTCTTCGCCGGGCTTGCAGAAGGTCTGGAACTCCATCTGTTCGAACTCGATGGTCCGGAAGGTGAAGTTGCCCGGCGTGATCTCGTTGCGGAAGGCCTTGCCGATCTGTCCGATCGAGAAAGGCAGCTTGGCGCGCATGGAGCGCTGGACGTTCAGATAATTGACGTACTCGCCCTGGGCATTCTCCGGCCGCAGATAAATGACGGATTTCGCGTCGTTGGTGACGCCGCGGTAGGTCTGGAACATCAGGTTGAATTCACGGATGTCGGTGAAGTCGTGCTTGCCGCAGTTAGGGCAGGGGATGTGATGATCCTTGATAAACTGAAACATCTGCTCTTTGGTCATGCCGTCGGCATGGGCTTCGGGATCGAAGTCGTCGATCAGATTATCGGCCCTGAAGCGCATTTTGCACGCCCGGCAGTCCAGCAGCGGATCGGAGAAGGAGCCTACGTGGCCGCTGGCCTCCCAGACTCTGGGGTTCATCAGAATATCGGCATCCACCTCAAAGGAATTGTGCCGTTCCTGGATGAAGCGCTTGCGCCAGGCGTCCTTGACGGTGTTTTTAAGCCGGGAGCCCAAAGGACCGTAATCCCAGGTATTGGCCAGGCCGCCGTAGATTTCGGAGCCGGCGAAAATAAAGCCGCGGGACTTGCAGAGCGCTACGATTTTATCCATTGTCTTTTCCATGTTGTAATCTCCTCCGGATGTTTCTTCCTCTCTTGTATAAAATACGGGAGTGGTCCGCCCATTCCCGTATCGTCTTATTGTCTGGGTTCAGGTCTCAGCGGAATATGATGAAGGAATAGTCCTGATCACTGTCACATCGTGCCGAGTTCCGCCCTGTCAGGATCATGTTCGCAGACAGATAGCTGATATTGCCGTTCACCGTCACATGCGTTTTCCCGCTGATGACAAGAACTTTGGCATCCCGCGCCTGAAGCGCCTTCAGGATCTCGGTCCTGTTTCCTTCCGTATCTACCAGATTGCCGATATCATAATTCCTGACCGCGTTCTCACGGGTCAGCAGATCCAGATGGCGGATCCCGAAATCCTCTCCCTGGAAAGCCATAAAGTCTTCAATGGAGGCATAGGACAGGATCAGCTGCGCGATCGTATCCTTCAGGGAAAGATCGACCATCTGAATCGCCTGGCTGCCTTTTGCTTCATTGTAGGCGGCGATGCGTTTTTCCACAAAGATCCGCAGCTCGGCGAGACTGTAACGGGGGGCCGAAAAACCCGAGTTGTCAAAATCCGCCAGTTCGGCGCTCTGGATCTCGCCGTCTCTGGTCAGATAGATTCCCGTCGTTTCCGGGGCAAAGGGGTAGGAAGCCAGCGCTTCCGCCGTCGTCGTTTCTGCCACCGTCGTCGTTTCTGTCACGCCCGGCACAGTCGTCTGAGAAGGCTGTGAGGACGGGTTCTGATTCGGCAGCGTCGGGCTCGGTGTGGTTTCTTTCACATCATCCGAGCAGGCCCCCAGAAGCAGCGACAGGAGCAGAATCGCGGCAGCAAAAAGAATGGATTTTTTTAAGGAACGCATAAAGCCCTCCAAAATAATCACAGAATGAATGTATTATACCGCAAAGCAACGGGAAAATCAACTCATTTACAAAAAAGGCGGGGGACTATTCTTCCCCGCCTTTTTGCAGTCAGATCGGCTTTATGCCTCAGCCGGTACCTCGGGCAGTACGTCCGCCATCGTCTGAACGGCTTCCGTGACTTCCGCCGGGATCTCGATGGTCGGAGCTTCCGCCGGACGCTCGCGGTCCATCTCCAGCGCCTTGATGGAGATGCTGATGCGCTTGGACTCGCTGTCATACTCCACGACCTTGGCTTCGATCTCCTGACCGATCTTTAAGACGTCCGAAGGCTTCTCGATACGTTCCGGAGAGATCTGGGAAACGTGCAGCAGTGCGTCGACGCCGGGCGCCAGCTGTACGAAAGCGCCGAAGTCCTGCATGCGGGCTACGGTACCCTTGACGACGTTGCCGATCGCATACTTTTCATCCGCGTTCAGCCACGGGTTCTGATCCGGGAACTTCATGGAAAGGCTGATCTTCTTGCCCTTGATGCTCTTGACGAAGACTTCGACCTTCTGTCCGACGGTGAAGACTTTCTTCGGATGCTCATAGCGGCCCCAGCCCATCTCGGAGATGTGCAGCAGCCCGTCGGCTCCGCCCAGATCGATGAAGGCGCCGAAATCCGTCAGACTGCGGACCGTGCCCTCCAGGATCTGTCCTTCCTCGATGGAGGAAAGCAGTGCCTGCTCGGCAGCTTCCCGGCGATCGGTCAGAACTTTCTTCCGGTTGCCGATCACGCGGCGCTTGCGGGGAACACATTCGGTGATCACGAATTCGACTTCCTGATCCTGATAGTGGCTTAAATCGCGCTCGAAATGATCCGACACCATGCTGGCGGGGATAAAGACGCGGACGCCGCCCACCATGACGCTTAAGCCGCCGGTGGTGACCTGAGAGACCTTTCCTTTCAAAACGGTCCCGTTGTCGCAGGATTCCTGCAGAAGCTCATAGGCTCTGTCCACTGCCAGACGACGGTAGGATAAAAGCACCTGACCCTCGCCGTCGTTGACCTTCAGGACCTTCACGCGGAGCTCATCGCCCACATGAACGGCTTCCTTCAGGTCCAGAGCGGGATCATTGGTGTATTCCGACTTTGTGATCACACCGTCGGCCTTGTAGCCGATATTCAGGTTGATCTCGTTGTCCTTTACACCGATGACCGTGCCCGTAACGATCGCACCCGTACGTATCTGGTTAAGGGATCCTTCTTCATTCAGCATTTGTTCAAAACTTACTTCCGACAAAATTTTGAACCTCCTCAATAATATTCTTTGGGGTGCTGGCCCCTGCTGTGATGCCCACGAAACGTACCGGTTGGAAAGCTTGCTGCATTAAGTCCTCGAAACTCCGGACATAGTAGGTTTTAGCGCAATTGGCCTCACAGATTTCCACCAGCTTGCGGGTATTGGAGCTTTTGCTTCCCCCGATGACGATCATCGCGTCCGCTTTTCGCGCCAGATCCTCCGTTTCCTGCTGTCTTATCTGTGTGGCATTGCAGATTGTATTCACAACAAACGCATTATAATATCTTTTTTGAACGATTTCAACTATTTTTTTAAAATAATTTACATGAAAAGTGGTCTGGCTGAGAAGCGTGACCGGCGTTTCGGGAGGAAGCAGCGGAATATCCTCTTCCCGGCGGATCACATACGGACGGTTTTCGCACCAGCCGACAATGGCTTTCACCTCCGAATGCGCCGGATCTCCGGTGATGAAGACCGTCCGGCCTTCCCGGGAGGCTTCCTGCACTTTGTGATGGATGGCCTTGACGAAGGGACAGGTGGCGTCCTCGACGGCAAAGCCGAGGGCCCGCATCTGCTCCTCTTCTTCCCGGGAGACGCCGTGGGAACGGATCACCAGCGTGCCCGGCGCCGCTGCTGCCAGCGCCTCCGGACTGTCCAGGATCCTGACCCCGCGCGCTTCGAAATCCTCCACGACGGCTTCGTTGTGAATGATGGGACCGTAGGTATAAAGAGGCGAGCGGCCTTCTTTCAGAAGCCGCTCCACCAGCGCCACGGCCCGCTCCACCCCGAAGCAGAAGCCGGCATGTTCACAGGTCTCGATCCTCATTTCAGCCTTTCCCGGTACAGCTTTAAAACGGTGTCTGTCACCTCGTCGATGGAAAGGTCCGAGGTGTCCAGCAGGACGGCGTCCTCCGCCTGCTTCAACCGTGCGATCTCGCGGTGCATATCCCGCCAGTCGCGCTCTTCGATCTCCCGCGCCACGACGGCCAGATCCGCTTCCTGGCCCTTCGCCAGAAGCTCCTCGAAGCGGCGTTTGGCCCGCACTTCCACGGAAGCGGTCATATAGACTTTGAGGAACGCGTCCGGCAGGATCACGGTCCCGATATCCCGGCCGTCCATGACTACGGTCTTTTCGCGGCCCAGGCGCTGCTGCAGCGTCTTCATCTTTTCGCGGACGGCGCCGTACACCGAAGAGGCGGACGCCATCTGACCGACCGCTTCTTCCCGCAGGAAGGCCGTGACGTTCTCATCATTCAGATAGACCTGCTGCGAACCGTTCTCGTAAGCGATCGTCACGTTGGCTTTTTCACAGGCGGCGGTAATGCCGGCCTCATCGTCCGGGGCCAGGCCGCGGCGCAGGAAATAGATCGCCATGGCGCGGTACATCGCGCCGGTATCCACGTAGATCAGGCCGGTCTCCTTCGCAATGCGCTTGGCGATGGTGCTCTTGCCGGAGCCGGCCGGGCCGTCAATGGCAATGTTTCGGTTGGTGTTCATGCTGGGTTCCTCTTTCTTCTCTTCTTCTTTGGCAGCGGCTCTTCCGGCTGCCGCGCCTGTCGTCCAGGCGATCTGCAGATTATAGCCTCCCGTCGTGCCGTCCAGGTCCAGGACCTCGCCGGCAAAGTACAGGTTTTTCACTTTTTTGGATTCCATGGTCTTCGGATCGATCTCTTTGACCGAGACCCCGCCCCGGGTCACGATCGCCTCCGGAAAGCCCCTGAGAGCTTTGGCCGTCATCTTCAGACCTTTCAGATTCTCCGCCAGCGCCTGCCGCTCCGGCTTCGTTAAGAGCGCGGCTTTGCGCGCGCCTTCCAGGTCTGCCTGCGTCAGAAGCACGGGGATCAGGGCTTTCGGAAGAACCCCGCCCAGGAGCGTGCGCAGGCTTTTTGTTCCGGCCGCCGCCGTTTCCCGGATCAGTCTTGCTTCCAGCTGTTCCCGCGTCAGCGCGGGCTTTAAGTCGATGCGCAGCTCCGCGGTCTCTTTGTGAAGGTAAAGCGCTTCTCCGATCACGGCCGAGGCGGAAAGCACCAGCGGTCCCGTGACGCCGAAATGCGTGAACATCATCTCGCCCTGCTCTTCAAAGACCTTTTTGCCTTTCAGATACGCGGCAAGGCTGACGTTTTTCAGCGTCAGTCCCATCAGATCCGCGGGGCTGTGGAGCTCTCCCGCCTCTCCTTCAAAGGCCGCTTCCAGCGGGACCAGGGACGGGCTCTGAACCGTGACGCTGTGGCCGCAGTCTTCCGCGAAGCGGTACCCGTCGCCGGTCGAGCCGGTGGCAGGATAGCTGAGGCCGCCCGTCGCCACAACGACGCGGTCCGCCGATATTTTTTCCTTCTTCCCGCCGCTTTCCAGGATCAGGCCGCTCGCTTCGCGGACAGGCCCTTCTCCCCGGGCTCTTTTCCGGGTGAGCAGCTCCCGGACTTCGGCATGCAGGCGGACTTCGACGCCGGCCTGATCCAGCAGTTTTTCCAGCGTCCGGATCACGTCCGAGGACTTGTCCGAAGCCGGAAAGACCCGGCCGCCCCGTTCGGTCTTTAAACGAAGCCCGGCTTCCTCCAGCAGCGTCATCATGGCCTGATTGTCAAAGCGGCCGTAGGAGGAATACAAAAAGCGGGGATTACGCAGGATATGCGTGAAAAAGACTTCCCGCTCCGCGTCGTTGGTCAGGTTGCAGCGTCCCTTTCCGGTAATGAAAAGCTTTTTTCCGAGCTTTTCGTTTTTCTCCAGCAGGATCACCTGCGCACCGCTTTCCGCCGCCGCGAGCGCCGCCATCATGCCCGCCGCGCCGCCGCCGATCACCGCGACTCTCATAACTCTCCCAGATCCTCCGCTTCCAGCAGGCTCAGGACTTTTTTGGTCCGTGCCTTTTTCGGCAGCTTCGTCACGCGGCCCGCATGGTTCAGCATGGCTTTTTCCATGAAATTGCGGACTTCCCGGGCGTTGGCAAAGTTTTCGGGTTTGTTCTCGCAGCGGGCCGTAAACAGGGCGACCGCCTTCTCGCGCGCCGCCTCGGAGAGCGTGTACTCATTCTTTTTGCACTGCAGTTCCAGGATCGCCACGAGCTCCTCCGGCGTATAGTCCGGGAATTCGATAAAATAGTTGAAGCGGGATTTTAAGCCCGGATTCGTCTCCAGAAATTCTTTCATCAGCTCGGTGTAGCCGGCCACGATCACGATCATCTGGTCGCGGTAATCTTCCATCGCCTTTAAGATGGTATCCACGGCTTCCTGGCCGAAATCGTTCTGGCCCTTGTTGGCCGTGAGCGTATAGGCTTCGTCGATGAAAAGCACGCCGCCCATCGCCTGATCGATGACTTCGCTGGTCTTGATCGCGGTCTGTCCCACGTAGCCGCCGACCAGCCCCGAGCGGTCCACTTCGACCAGCTGCCCCGTCGGCAGGATGCCCAGTTCGCGGTAGATATCCGCCAAAAGCCTTGCCACCGTCGTCTTGCCGGTGCCGGGATTGCCGTAGAAGACCATGTGCCGGGAGGTTCCTTTGTTCTGCAGACCGACCTCGCTGCGCATGCGCTGCACCCGGAGCAGGTCCACCAGCCGGAAGATCTCCTCCTTGACGGTCTTTAAGCCCACCAGCTGGTTCAGCTCGCTCATGATCTCGTCGATGCGGGCCTGATCCAGTTCCGGCAGGGGCTGCTGTGCGGATGCTTCCCCCGTCTCATGAGAAGCCGGCGCCGTTCCCGTGCCTTTTGCGCCAGAACTGCCGTCTGCCGCCGCCGCGGAAGCCGGTCCGCCCGGTTTGCCGGAAACAGAGACGGGGCGGGACGGAGCAGCCGGTGCTGCCGGCGTCTTTCCGCCGCTGATGCGCACGTTTTTATTGCGGAACAGGCCGTAGCCTTCAATGAATTTGTCCAGCATCTTGACGTAGGCGTCGGCCGCTTTACCAACCTCGGCGTCATTGCTCAAAGAAGCCATCGCGCGGCCGATCTCGTCGTATGTCTGGACCAGATAAGCGGTCTTCTGATTGCGGAAGGGATCGTTTTTGACCCGCCGTCCCGCATCGGCAAGGATATAATACTTGATCGCCGTCGGGATCTTCTTCGCGAAGCCGCCTTCTTTGTTCAGCATATTGAGGGCATCCGAACGGTTCGCCCAGTTTAACGGATAATCAAAGGTCTCCCGGATCAGGCGCTCTTCTTCGGCAGACATCAGATTGTCGGCATAAGCCAGATAGACGCAGAAATTGACCAGATCCACCCGCAGCAGGCTTCGCAGATTCCGGTTCGCGGAATCGCTGACCTCGGCGGCCGTGATCAGGTCACACATTTGATAGCATTTTTCCAGTCTTTCCGTCAGACTCACGGCAAAACTCCTCCCCTGTTAAAACAGTTTTACCAGTGCGGGGATCCCGTAGGTGATGATGCACATGATGGCCGTCGCCAGCAGAAGGCCCAGAAAAATAGCCGGTACGGCCTTTTTCAGGCGGATCTCCAGCAATGAGGCGATCAGCGCACCGGTCCAGGCGCCGGTTCCGGGCAGCGGGATCCCGACAAAGAGCACGAGGCCCCAGAATTCGTACTTTCGGATCCTGTCGCTCTTGCCCAGCGATTGGGCTTCCATCTTTTCCACCAGCGGGCGGAACAGCTTCGTTTTCTTCAGCCAGGCAAAGATCGGCGTAATGAACAGCAGAATAAAGGGGACCGGGACGATATTGCCGGCCAGGCAGTACAGCACCGCTTCCCCGATAGGCATCCCTAAAAGAGCCGCCGCGATCAGACCGCCGCGCAGCTCTATCAGAGGGACCATGGATACGATAAAAACGATCAGCTGATTCGGCATGCCGCTCAGCAGATTCATAAACCAGTTCAGGACAGATTCAGTCATACCAACAACGGAATTCCTTTAAAGTGATCTGACGGAAAGCTCCGTCTATTTGAGAACGACGGCATCCAGCAGGCGGTAGCGGTCGATGCCGTAAAGCTGGTACCAGTCCCAGCGCCCTTCGACCGTGATTTCCTTGCCGAGCGGAGGATACTCCGCGTTCTGATCCGCCAGAACAAACTCTATCCCCTGCGAGCAGCAGCCGGCCGCGTCAAAGATCACGCAGGAATACAGCGTTTCGACATATTTCCCCTTATCCTTGACGTCAATGGAGGACATGGTGCCGTGCATGCGGACGATCTGGTCCTGATAGTTTTTGCCGTTGGTGACCATGTCGTAGACTTTTCCGTACACCACGGTTCCGCTCATGCGGCTTAAGTCCACATCCACACCTTCCGGCAGCTGATCGGAGCCGCAGGCGGAAAGCGCCAGAACCACGGCGAATATCAGAGCGATGATCTTCTTGCTTTTTTTCATAGAAAACACTCCTTCCGCCCTTTCAGGCCCAAGGGTCTGATTTATTGTAGCATACTCCGGGGAAAAAATGAAGCCCTTTACAGAACACCTTCGAACTGGTATGATATAGTATTATCCTGAACGGAATGAGGGCGCGCCATGTATTCCTTTATCAGCTTTGAAAACGTAGGAAAGATCTATAAATCCGGGGAGGTAGAGATCCCCGCGCTGCACGATGTTTCCTTTACCGTTGAAAAGGGCGAGCTCTGCGTGATCGTCGGCCCGTCGGGCGCCGGAAAAACGACGCTGCTCAATATCCTGGGCGGCATGGACACCCTGACCTCGGGCCGCGTTCTCCTGGACGGGGAAAACATCTCCGCCCTTTCGCCCCGCGCGCTCATCACCTACCGCCGCAAGGAGATCGGCTTCGTTTTCCAGTTTTACAACCTGATCGAAAACCTGACCGCGCTCGAAAACGTGGAGCTGGCCGCCCAGGTCTGCGAAAAGCCGCTGGACGCGAAATCCACGCTGGAAAAAGTCGGCCTCGGAGAACGTCTGTCCAACTTCCCGTCCCAGCTCTCCGGCGGCGAGCAGCAGCGGGTGGCGATCGCCCGCGCGCTGGCCAAGAATCCGAAGCTTCTGCTCTGCGACGAGCCGACCGGCGCGCTGGACTACGAGACCGGCAAAGCGATCTTAAAGCTCCTGGCCGATACCGGCAAAGAGACCGGCATGACCGTGATCATCATTACCCACAACAGCGCGCTGACCGCCATGGCAGACCGCGTGATCCGTGTCAAGAACGGCACCGTCCAGTCGGTGGAACTGAACGAAAATCCCGTCCCCATTGAGGAGATCGAATGGTAAGAAGCAAGTCTGCCCTCCGCAAAAATACGCTCCGGGAGATCTTCCGGTCTCCTGGACGGTATCTGGCCATCCTCGGCATCATCATGCTCGGGGCCGGTTTTTTTGCGGGTCTTCGCGGTACGCGGGACGCCATGATCCTGACGGCGGACGACTATCTGGACAAGGCGGTCTTCTTTGATTTTCAGCTTGTTTCGACGCTCGGCCTTGAGGAAAATGCCCCCGACGCGCTGGAAGGACAGGCCGGGATCGTGGCCGCGGAAGGCTCCAAACAGCACGATGCGCTCGTCGCCTTCCCGGAGGACGATCAGGTCATCCGCTTCTATTCTCTGCCGGGCAAAGTGAACCTTGTGACGGTCACCGAAGGCCGGCTTCCCGAAAAGGACGACGAGATCCTGCTGGATGCGTCCGCGAAGCGCTCTTTCGCACTGGGGGATGAAGTTGTCATCTCGGATCTGAACAGTGAGGAGACGCGCGGCTTATTTACCCATGAAAGCTATATCGTGACCGGTTTCTGTACTTCTCCTTTGTATCTGAATTTCGAGCGCGGCAATACGGCGCTCGGAACCGGTGCGGTCTCCGCTTTCGCCTATCTTCTGCCGAAAGGCTTTGCCACCGATTATTTCACCTCCGTTTACGTCAGCGGCGGCCGCTTCGGCGGCATCTACACCGAGGAATACGAAGCCGGCGCCGAAGCCATGGAACCGCTTCTAAAGCCGTTGGCCGAAGGCATCGCCGAGGAACGGTATCAGGCGATCTATGCAAAGAACCGTCAGACCCTCGAGGACGCCGAAGCCGCATACGCCGACGGCCTTGCCGAGTATGAAGCGAAAAAAGCCGACGCGCTGCTTAAGATCGCCGACGGAGAAAAAGAGCTGGCCGATGCCGCTAAGGAACTGGAGGACGGTCAGAAGGAATACGACGACGGCGCTGCGGAACTGGCTGCCGGAAAAGAGGAAGCCGCGGCGCAGTTTGCCGACGCACAGGAAGCGCTGGATGCCGCGCTGCTTGAGCTCTCCGAAGGTGAAAAGGCCTACGGAGAAGGCTTGGCCGAGTATCAGGCCGGGGAAGCGGCTTACGCTGCCGGTCTGTCGCAGTATGAAGCTTCGGTCCAGCAGTATTCCGGCGTCTTAAGCCTGCTGGATCAGTATATGGCTTTCCGCGCGGATGCCGAAGACGTCCGCGGCCGGCTGACGGAACTGCTCACCGATTATTCCGAGATCAGTCTGAATCCGCTCTTAACGTCCGAAGAAAGGCAGGAAGCGCTGAAAGAGCTGTGGGCGCAGGGGAAGGAAGACCTGGATCGGTCCCTGACCGGACTGATCGCCTCTTCTCAGACCCTGGCCGACCTTCTCGGCGCCTATTTCGGCGAAACGGAAGCCGTGAAGTCGTTCCGGAAAAGCATCGAAACCCTGCAGCTTGCAAAAGACACCCTCGAAGACGGGGAACTGGCCAAATCCCTCCGGAGCCTGCTCACGGATACGAAAGCCCTGTACGACGGAGCCGCCGGGATCCTGCAGCAGCTCTCCGCGCAGGGACCGCAGATCCGCAGCCAGCTGGAAAACGCGCGAAAACAGCTGGCCGCTTCCCGCACGCAGCTGAACGAGGCGCGGGCTCAGCTTGCGGCATCCCGCAAACAGCTGGACGACGGCTGGGCCGAATACTTCGCCGGGGAACAGGCACTTCGGGATGAGCAGGCCAAAGTCCAGGAAGAATTTGCCGATGCCGAAGCCAGACTGGCCGAAGCCGCCGCGCAGCTGGAAGAAGGCCGTGCCGCCTACGAGCAGGGCGTGCTGGATCTGGAAGCCGCCAAGGCGGAAGCCGAAGAAGAATTTGCCAAAGCGGAGGCCGAACTGGCCGACGCCCGAAAGGAACTGGATGACGGCTGGGAAAAGCTGAACGGGCTGGAAGCCCCTTCCAGTTACGTTCTGGGCCGCTGGTCCAATATCGGTTATGCCTGTCTGGACAGCGATTCCCAGATCGTCAGCAGTGTCGCCAAGGTCTTCCCGGTCTTTTTCTTCGCGGTCGCGGCTCTTATCTGCGTCACGACCATGGCCCGCATGGTGGATGAACAGCGAGGCCAGCTGGGCGTTCTCCTGGCGCTGGGCTACTCCCGGCGCAAAGTGATGAACAAGTTCCTCTTCTACGCCGGGTCCGCCACGTTCCTGGGCTGCGGCATCGGCGTACCGCTCTTCAGCTTCGTCTTCCCGCAGATCATCTGGCAGGCATACCGCATCATCTACAGCTTCAGGCCCCGCCTTCTGTTTTTCCTGGATTGGCCGCTGTACGGGATCATTACCGCTTTATATCTGACGGCGATGCTGCTCGTGACCTGGTTCTCCCTCCGGGGACAGCTGAAAGCCATGCCGGCCGCGATCCTTCGGCCGAAGGCTCCCAAGCTCGGAAAGCGCGTGCTTCTGGAGAAGATCCCCTTGATCTGGAACCGCCTGAGTTTTATGTGGAAGGTCACAATGCGGAACATCTTCCGCTACCGCAGCCGTGTCCTGATGATGCTGCTCGGTGTGGCCGGCTGCACGGCCCTCATGATCACCGGCTACGGGATCCGCGATTCCATCCAGGACGTGGTGGCGTATCAGTACGGGGAGATCACCCTCTACGAATATGACGTCACCTTCCAGGTGGTGCCGGACGAGGAGGCAAAGGAAGCGTTTCTGCAGACCGCGCGCCGCTTTTCCGGCGACGCGATGTTCATATACAGCCAGTCGGTCAGCGCGCGCCATGAGAAGAAAGAAAAATCCGCCTATCTCGTTTCGGCGGAGAACGGGCAGGAATTCTCCCGCTATCTGCACCTGCATCAGGGCGGGGAAGAGATTCCCTTCCCCGGCCCCGGGCAGACCGTCATCAACAACGGGCTCGCCGGCAGTCTCGGCGTGGAAGCCGGCGACACGCTCGTCTTTACGCTGGACGGGACCGATTACGAGCTGACGGTCAGCGGCATCTTCGACAATTACATCTATAATTATCTGATCGTCTCGGACGGGACCTTTGAAAGCCTGACCGGCGCGGCGCCGGAAAAGAAAGACGCCCTCGTCTTAAAGCGCGAAGGCGCCGGCGATGCCATGGCACGCCTGATGAATACCGAAGGCGTTATCAACGTGACCGCCGGCAGTCTGATCAAGGACCGCATCGGCAGCATCATGGACAACCTGATCTATATCGTGCTGCTGACCATCATCTGCGCCGCGGCCCTGGCCTTCATTGTCATCTACAACCTGATCAATATCAATATTACGGAACGCATGCGCGAGATCGCGACCGTCAAAGTCCTGGGCTTCTACGCGGGCGAGTCCGCCATCTACGTGCTGCGCGAAAACATCCTGCTGACGGCGCTGGGCAGCCTTTTGGGCATTCCGCTCGGCATCCTTTTGAACGATTATGTGATGAGCGCCATCCAGGTCGATCTGGTACACTTTGAAGCGCGCGTCAAGTTCCCCAGTTTCCTCTGGGCGATCGGCTTCACGCTGCTCTTCTCCGTGCTGGTCTATCTGATCATGATGCGCAAGCTTTCGAAGATCGATATGGCTGCGGCCTTAAAAGCGGCGGAATGATCACGGCCGGACAAGGCAAGGCAGAAAGCAGGAAACAAAAAGAAATATAAAACGGGAAAGGCAAAGATATGATACACGGCAGAAAAGTGATCGGCATCATCGGCGGCATGGGCCCCATGGCGACGGCCGATCTCTTCATCAAGATCATTGAGAACACAAAGGCCGACAAGGATCAGGAACATCTTCACATCCTGATCGACAACAATACGGATATTCCGGACCGGACCGAGCATATCCTGATCGGCAGCGACGCACCGTTAATACCGATGGCGGAATCCGCCGCCCGGCTTGAGGCGCAGGGGGCGGACGTACTGATCATGCCCTGCAATTCGGCGCATCACTACTACGACGGACTCTGCCGCCGCACGGACCTGCCCGTCCTGAATATGCCGGAACTGACGGCAAAGACCTGTGAGGAGCAGGGGATCCGCTGCGCGGCGCTGCTGGCGACCGAGGGCTGCATCCGCTCGGGGATCTACGATCCGTATTTTGAAGCGCGCGGCATTCAGCTTTTAAAGCCCTCCGAGGATGGCATCCGGGCCCTGATGTACGTGATCTATGAGGAAGTCAAAGCCGGAAAGAGACCGCACCCGGAGTTTCTGTACCCGGAAATGGAACGGCTGAAGGCAAAAGGCGCCGAAGTCTTCCTGTTAGCCTGCACGGAGCTGCCGCTGGCTTTCAATGAAAGGACGCCTTTTGTCTGCCTGGATCCGACGCTGGTCCTGGCGAAGGCCGCTATCACCGCCGCCGGCGGGATGCTGAAAAACGGCTGATCCGGTCTCCGGTCCCGCTTAAAGGGACGGCAGACAGCCGGGCCGGTTTTTCAGGCTTTTTCGAAAAAAGCGGGGCTTTTGCTTGACAGGAGCCCGAAAAAATGAGAAAATAAAGAAAATATAAAAAGAACGTTAAAAAAACGGAAGCCAACAACGCAAGGAGGATTTATTATGACAGGCCTGCCGCTCATTATCGTTTTTGTCATCGCAATCGCTGCGATGATCCTGCTCATTGCCAAACTGAAGGTTCATCCTTTCCTGGCCATCATGGGCATTTCCCTGCTGCTGGCGATCATCGCCGGCATCCCGCTTACCCAGATCTCCGGCATCATCGGCGCCGGCTTCTCGGGCACCTTCTCTTCCATCGGTATCGTGATCATTCTTGGCGCTTTCATCGGCTCCGTTCTGGAGAAGACCGGCGCCGCCCTGAAGCTGGCCGACATGGTCATCAAGCTCGTGGGTGAAAAGAATCCCGGTCTGGCGATCGAGCTGATGGGCTGGGTCGTTTCCATCCCGGTCTTCTGCGACAGCGGCTTCGTCATCTTAAACCCGATCCGCAAAGCCCTGGTGAAGCGCACCGGCACCTCGAGCGTCGCCATGACGGTCTGCCTCGCCTGCGGCCTGTACATCTCCCACGTGTTCATCCCGCCGACACCCGGTCCCATCGCGGCGGCTCAGACTTTAGGCGCCGGCGATTACCTGCTGCTGGTCATCGGCATGGGCGTGCTCTGCTCCATCCTGCCCCTGATCGCCGGCCTGATCTATGCCAAGATCATCGGCGGCAAGATCAAGAGCGCGGATGAATTAAACGAGACCGGCGAGGTCGTCAAGACCTACGAAGAGCTGAAGGCCGAATTCGGCAAACTTCCGAACGGCGTGCTTTCCATTGCTCCGCTGGTGGTCCCGATCCTGCTCATGGCTCTTTCCTCCATCGCCACGATGGCCGGCTGGAAGGGCGGTCTCAACGATCTGTGCCTCTTCCTCGGCACGCCCGTCATGGCTCTGTTCGTCGGTACCATTCTGGCGATCGTGCAGCTCTTTGTTTCCGGCAAGAAGGATGATTTCTACAATCTGACCAACGAGACCTTAAAGACCGTAGGCCCGATCCTTTTCGTGACCGCGGCCGGCGGCGTTTTGGGCAAAGTCATTGCCTCTTCCGACATGGTGAACTTCATCACCGAACACGCGAACGTCCTGCAGGCGATGGGCATTTTCTTCCCGTTCCTGCTGGCAGCCATCCTGAAGACGGCACAGGGCTCCTCCACCGTAGCCATTACCACCACGGCCGGCATCGTAGCGCCTCTGCTCAGCGTACTCGGCTTTGTAAAACCGGTTGAGATCGCTCTGGTCGTCATGGCGATCGGCGCCGGCGCCATGACCGTCTCCCACGCCAACGACAGCTATTTCTGGGTAGTGACCAACTTCGGCAACATGAAGCCCGAGGAAGGCTACAAGACGCAGACCCTGATGACCCTCATCATCGGTCTTGCCGCTATGGTAGAAATCTTCGTGTTAAGTCTGATCTTCTAAATCAGCAGGCCGCGCGGC
>JAFZRH010000022.1 GCA_017619975.1 Lachnospiraceae bacterium
GCGTTCGCGGATCAGCGTGGAAGAAATTTCGATGGCAGGGAATTCCATCACTTCGATCGTTCCGCCGAAGCGGGCGGAAAGGGCGGCGGCTTTCTGCCTCATTTCTTCAACGTTGGACGATGCGCCCCGGGTCGCCGCCACGATGCGGCAGCCGGCCAGGATCCGTTCCGGACAGCGCCAGCTCTCCAGCTGATCCAGGCAGTCCGCCCCGAAGACGAAGGTGAATTCATCCTCCGGGAAGGCGGCTTTTAGCTCTTCCACCGTTTCATAGGTATAGGTGCGGCCGTCCCGCTTTAATTCAATGTCGCAGGCTTTCGCGCCGGGCAGGGCGGCGACCGCCCGCCTGGTCATGGCCCAGCGGTCCAGGCGGCTGCTGACCTTCTTTCCCTCTTTAAAATACGGCATTCCCGCCGGCAGGAACCAGATCTCATCCAACGCGAACTGCTCCCGGGTCCATTCCCCCAGGAGCAGATGTCCCACATGAATGGGATCGAAAGTGCCGCCGATCAGACCGATCTTCATACGGTCTCCCCGCTGAAGGGGTCCAGCACGGTCGGCAGGCGGCGCTTGTGCGCGCTCGCGCGCCATTTCCGCTCGATCACAGCGTCCGCATCGGGATCTCCCGAGCTTCCGGAGCGGATCCAGTCGTGGATCTGCTGGTAGCTCACGCCCAGGCGTTCCTCGTCCGTCTTGCCGGAAAGCCCGTCGCTCGGGGCTTTGTTCACCAGTTCGGCCGGCAGTTCCGGCATGGTCAGGCCTACCGCCACGACCTCTTTGCTGGTCAGGCGGCCGAGCGGATTGAAATCGCAGCTCGTATCACCGTCCTTCGTGCAGTAGCCGACGGTCGCTTCGGACAGATTCCCGGTTCCGCAAAGAAAAGCCCCCAGGCTCTGCGCAATGTTCCGCAGCACCGTCATGCGAAGGCGCGGCGGCACGTTCACGTTGCTTTCAAACAGCGTCGGGAGCGGCTCGCCGTCCGGATACAGATCCTCTTCCAGCCCCTCGCGGATCACTTCCGTCAGAGCGCTGTGGATCGCGCCGATGTTGACGGTCCGCGTATGAATGCCGAGCGAGGCGTAGATGCGCTCCGAATCGGCCAGATCCGGCTGGACCTTATCCGGCAGCATGATGCCCCAGACGTTTAAGGAACCCAGCGCCCGCGCGCAGAGCGCCGCCGCCACGGAGCTGTCCTTGCCGCCGGAAATGCCCAGCACCACCTGATGAACGCCGCAGCGTTCGGTGAACTGGCGGATCATCTCTACTAATGTATCGCGTACTTTTTCTGCCTCGAAAGGCTCATTTCTCTCAAATCCCTGCATGGTAATTTCCTGCTTTTCCTTTATTGTGTCATTCAGAGGAGGCGCAGCCGACGAAGAATCCTGCTACTTCAGCAGAAAGATTCTTCGACTTCGGCTCCTTCGGAGCCTTCGCTCAGAATGACACTCTTTTTCCTCTCCTTCGGAGCCTTCGCTCAGAATGACACTTTGGCTTTTCTCGTCGGAGCCTTCGCTCAGAATGACACTCTGGCTATTCTCGTCGGAGCCTTCGCTCAGAATGACACTCTTTTTCCTCTCCTTCGGAGCCTTCGCTCAGAATGACACTCAGACTTCCTCTCCCTCGAGCAGTTTCATCTTCATGTCGTAGTAGGCCGGGGTCATGTCCAGATAGTGGCGGTGCGGGTTTTCAAAACGCTGCTCTTCCTGCCAGACCTCGTTGTTCAGCTGAGACCGCAGACGGTCGCGCACGGTCTTGATCGTTTCCGTCGGGAAGAGCCGTTTGCCGTCCTTCATGAAATGCTTCTGGAGCTCTACAAAGTGCAGACCCTCGACAGGCAGTTTCTTCCACGGCTTGATCGGGTCGATCAGGCGGTCGATCTCTTCCGGCTTTTCTTCCGGCTTCGAGATCAGATCCGCGATGCTGTGACCTTCGTCGTTGTACAGGCGCCAGACCTTCTTCAGACCCGGATTCGTCACTTTTTCGACGTTCTCCGAGATCTTGATGCGCGGCTTCATCACGCCGTTTTCCTCCACGGCGCAGAGCTTGTAGACTGCGCCGAAGACCGGTTCCGAACGGGCCGTGATCATTCTTTCGCCCACGCCGAAGGAATCGATACAGCCGCCCTGCTGCAGGATCGAATGGATGGTATATTCGTCCAGCGAGTTGCTGACCACGATCTTCGCATCCGTAAAACCGGCTTCATCCAGCATTTTCCGCGCCTCGCGGGAAAGATAGGCCAGGTCGCCGGAGTCCAGGCGAATGCCGTAGAACTTCGATTCGACGCCCTTTTCCTTCATCTCCTTAAAGACCTGGATCGCGTGCGGCATGCCGGAATCCAGCACGTCGTAGGTATCGACCAGCAGAATGCAGTTGTTTGGATAAATCTCTGCGAAACGCCGGAAAGCGGTCAGTTCGTCCTGATAAAACATCACCCAGCTGTGCGCCATGGTGCCGCCGACAGGGATCGCGAATTCCTGACCGGCCGCCACGGTCGCCGTTCCGTTTACGCCGCCGATATAGCAGGCTCTGGCGCCGAGGACGGCGGCATCGTTGTTGTGCGCGCGCCGGGCGCCGAAGTCGGAGACCGCCCGACCTTTCGCGGCCCGTACGATGCGATTCGCCTTGGTCGCGATCAGGCTCTGATGATTCACCTGCGTTAAGATCTCCGTCTCGATCATCTGCGCCTCTACCAGATCGGCCACGATGGTAATGATCGGCTCACCCGCGTACATGACGGAGCCTTCCGGGAAGGCGTATACGTCGCCGCGGAAGCGGAAATCCGACAGATACTGGAGAAATCTCTCGTCAAACAGGTTCAGGGAACG
Source organism: Lachnospiraceae bacterium (assembly GCA_017619975.1). GTDB lineage: Bacteria > Bacillota > Clostridia > Lachnospirales > Lachnospiraceae > UBA6987. The sequence continues at coordinate 2,823 of JAFZRH010000022.1, forward strand.
AAGATACTCCACGTCCTTCGCCTCGAAGTGCATGTTTTCCAGATAGTCGAGGATCTGCTCCAGCCCCGCGAAGACCGCGAAGCCGGCGCCGTCCGGATTCTTCCGGTAAAAGACGTCGAAAGCGACCTTCTTTTTATTCTGTTCCTGCAGAAAATAGCCGTTGGCCATCGTCAGCTCGTACAGATCCATCATCATGGCCACATTGCGCGGCCCGTATATAGTCCCCATGCTTTGTTTTCCTCCTTACAGGATGGTGATTTGGCAGAACTTCATCGTTGTCAGCGCGGCTTCATGGCTTTCCGGCGTCACGCCGGCGCAGCAGGCCGCATCCACAAACAGCGGCATTTCGGGGAGAGCCGCCTTGAGCAGCAGCGCGTTGGAGACCACGCAGATATCCGTGCACAGACCGATCAGTTCGATGCTCTCCAGGCTGTCCCTCTTCTCCGAGACCAGCGCGGCCAGCACCGTCGAACCGAAGGACGGCTTGTCAAGGATGATCACGCCTTCTTTTTCGGACAAGTCCTTCAGTTCCAGGATGATCTCCCAGCCCTTCGTGCCGCGAATGCAGTGCGGCACGGGCAGAAAGCGCCCTTCCTGCGTCTGAAGATAGTTTTCCCCGTGCGTGTCACGCGTGAAAATGACCGGGCCTTCATGCGCCAGGATCTTTTCCCGGACAGCCGGCACGATTGCCTCGGCTTCACGGGTCCCGAGAGCCCCGTTTACAAAATCCGTCTGCATATCCACCACGATCAGCAGCTTTTCCATCTCCCTCCTCCTTCATCGGGCGGGAACCGCCGTATTTAGTGAAGAAATTATAGCATAAAACAGCGCTCCGCACAATGCGGAGCGCAGGAATTACAGGAAAACATAGGAAAAGCAGCAGGGTCTGCTGTTTATCGGGCAAAAATGCTTCGATTCAGATCCGCTTTACCGTCTCCTCTTCCGGCTTTCGGTCCTCGTGCAGGCGGGAGGGGCGGGCTTCTTCGGCTGGATAGCCCACGGGGAACAAAGCGATCAGGTTGTAAGGGATCATCTCCGGAAAGAGGCCTTTCAGCTTGTCGGCGTCAAAATGGCCGACCCAGGTGGTACCGAGCCCCAGGTCGTGGATCTCCAGCATCATCTGCGTAGCCACGATGGCGGCGTCGATATCGGCAAAGTTTTTGCCGTCATACGGACGGACCCAGGCTGCGGACGGTTCGCTTCCGACGGCAAAGACCGCAGGAGCCGTTTTCAGAAAGGCGAAATCTGCGGCAGATCTTACCTTTTCCAGCGCTTCTGCCGATTGGATCAGCCAGATCCTGACCGGCTGATTGTTGTGCGCGGTCGGCGCGCAGCGCCCCGCCTCCAGGATCTTTTCCAGCAGCTCCTGCGGAACGCTCTTTTCGGAAAGTCTTCGGACCGAATAACGGTCTTTTGCCAAAGATAAAAAGTCCTTCATCTGCGATTGCCTCCTTATAATTTTATCAATGAACGCCCAGTCTTGCGATCAGGGCTTCCTGTAAAAGACGCGAGAAATTAATGCCGGCTTTTTCAGCCTGTTCATTCAAGTAGTATGGGATCGTGCAGTTTTTGCGCACCATTCTCTTATCATGTTTTTTTCTGTATTCTTCCACATCCACGTCCACTAAAGACAATATCCCCTGACTGAAATCCATTTCCTCGTCAGCATCTTTTTGGGCCATAGACAGCGCGCGATCATAGGATGACGGTTCCGGAACAGATTCCTTAAAGTCCTGTTTCGTCATGAGTGATAAACCGATCGCATCACGGGCCATCCGTATGGCATCTGCATAGCTTTTTCCCTCGGTATAGATCTTCAGATCCGGGATATAGACAAGATAATCTTTTCCACAGACAGTAATAAAAACCGGATACGCAATCTCCATCGTTTTCTTTGCTCCTTTCTCGACAACTTGATTCATATCTCTCATGTCTATAAATTCCATTTCCGAATGATTCGTTTTGCGAGAATCTCATTGATTTCACGGTGTCGCGGGACCTGTTCTTCTTCCTCACCGCGCTTATAAATATCATGTTTTGATCCGCTTCGATAAAACCTGAATCCCGCTTTAAGCAGCAATTCAATCAAATCTTTTCTCTTCATGTTTACCCCTTTATAATACGCATTGAATGCGCATTTGTCAAGTGATTTTTTTCAATTTAAGAGATATACAATTTTTTTTGGAAATAAATGGATCAATCGGTCTTCTGCCGGCAGCAGATGAACGCTGTTTCAGATAAAATTATTGTACTTATTGGGAGTCGTCGGTAAAGTGTATCCGGGGAAATAGTATTATTTTAATGTCAGGCTGTCTTCATTTTTACGGACTGCGGCCGGCAGTCCTCCCCCACCATATGCGGAGGAGGACTTTGAGCAGCTCGCAGACGGAATGGAATAAATTTACATCCTCTCCGGGGCGTCGAAGCCGAGCAGGCGGCAGAGCGTGATCAGCTCGCGCTCCGTCAGCTCCAGCAGGCTGATCCAGGAGCTCTGACGCGCTTTGTCTTCTTCCTTCAGGATGTGATTGTCCCGGTAGAAAGCGCTGAAATCGTTGGAAAGCTCGTAAATGAACTGGCAGAGCTTATGCGGCGCTTTTTCTTCAAAGGATTCCTGAACGGTCCGGCCGACGCGGCCCAGCTGCAGCTGCAGTTCCTTTTCACCAGCGCTGACAGCCGGCAGGATGGTTCCCGCCGCAATGCCCTGCTCCCTGGCTTTCCGCAGGATGGAGCGGATCCGCACAACGGTATAAAGGATGTAGGGGCCGGTATTGCCTTCAAAGGAGGAAAAACGATCCAGATCGAAGACGTAATCCTTGGTCGCCTGATTGGAGAGATCGCCGTATTTCAAAGCCGCAAGCCCGATCACGGCCGCCGTCTGCTTTTTCTCTTCCTCCGGCAGATCGATCTCGGCCATGCGGGCATAGACCGCGTCGATAACGTCTTTCAGAAGATATTCCAGCCGCAGCACGCCGCCGGAACGGGTTTTGAAGGGCTTGCCGTCCTTGCCGTTCATGGTCCCGTAGCCCAAGTGGAACAGGACGCGGTCCTGCGGGACGATGCCGCTTAATTTCGCTGCGCGGAAGACCTGTTCAAAGTGCATGTTCTGGCGCTTGTCCGTGACGTAGCAGTACTCCGCAGGATGATACAGCTTCTCCCGCTCCACGATCGTTGCCAGGTCGGTAGTCGCGTAAAGGTAGGCGCCGTCAGACTTCTGCACCAGGCAGGGCGGGACTTCCTTCGTATCGTCCGGACGGGCGACCTCGATCACAAGAGCGCCTTCGCTCTCCTTCAGGATCCCCTGCTTTTCGAAATCCGCCATCATGTCCGCGATATACGGCTGCACGTCGCTTTCGCCCTTCCAGAGCTCAAAATGCACGTCCAGCGCGTCGTAATTTTTCTTTAAATCGGCCTTGGAAACGTTCAGCACATGACGGAACAGCGCGGTGTAGCCGGGATCTCCCTGCTGCAGTTTAAAGGTGGCTGCATGCGCGCGCTCCGAGAAAGCGGCATCCTCCTTGGCGCGGGCGCTCGCCGCCGGGTAGATGGTCTCCAGATCCGTGATGGTAAACGGGGCTTTAGACGGATATTCTCCGGTAAAGCTTTCGTCGAAATACGGCAGATCCGGCTGCGCATCCTTCACAGCTTCGATGACAAGTCCCATCTGCAGGCCCCAGTCGCCCAGGTGCACGTCGCCGACGGCGTCGTAGCCCATGAAGGCGTACAGACGCTTTAGGCTCTCGCCTATGATGGCGCTGCGCAGATGCCCTACGTGCAGCGGCTTGGCCACGTTGGCGCCGCCGTAGTCGATGATGGCGGTCCGGCCTTCGCCGATCGTTTCCACGTCAAAGCGGGGATCGTTTTTCAGGTCTTCCAGCAGGGCGGCCGCAGCGGCAGCCGAAGCATTCAGATTGATAAAACCGGGCTTAATGGCCTGAACATTCTCGAAGAGCGGGCTTGCCGCCAGCCTGGCCGCGACCGCTTCCGCGATCTCCATCGGGTTTTTGTGATATTTTTTCGCGGCTGCCAGCGCGCCGTTACACTGATATTCGCACAGATCGGGGCGGTTCGAAAGATTGATCCGGCCCAGTTCGGGGTCGAATCCGCAGCTTTCAAAAGCCTGCGCCGCTTCCAAAGTCATTTGTTCCTGTAAGTTCATACCGGTCTCCTATGTGAATTTCTGAGGTTTATCATTTTTAGGGAAGATCCTTCGACTCGGGCCTTTGGCCCTCGCTCAGGATGACACGCATAAGTGTGATTCCGAGCGCAGCGAGGAATCTTTTTTTGTGTCATTCCGGACGCAGCGAGGAATCTTTTTTTGTGTCATTCCGAGCGCAGCGAGGAATCTTTCGAGGATTTCAACTTCTTCCGATTTTCCGCTTGCATTTTTCAGAAGGCGTGATATAATACTGCTTGCGCATGGAAGTGTAGCTCAGCCGGGATGAGCGTTCGCCTCACACGCGAGAGGTCATGGGTTCGAGCCCCATCACTTCCATCCAATCGGGAACCGTTCGGTTCCCTTTTTTATGCCTTCCCCTTTGGGGAAGGGGGACCGCCGCCGAAGGCGGTGGTGGATGAGGTTTCCCCGCTTTATCCCGCTTCCTGACTGCTCAGTTTGGCAGCCTGGTCGGCGGCGATCAGAGCATCCAGCAGCTCATCCAGCTCTCCGTTCATAATAGCATCGATCTTATACAGCGTCAAATGGATCCGGTGATCCGTCACGCGGCTCTGGGGAAAATTATAGGTGCGGATCTTTTCCGAACGGTCGCCCGTCCCGATCTGGCTGCGGCGTGCGGCCGCTTCGGCGCTCTGCTGCTTTTCCAGCTCCAGCTCATATAGCTTGGAACGAAGCAGCGCGAAAGCTTTTTCCTTGTTCTGCAGCTGCGATTTTTCGGTCTGACTGTAGATGACGATGCCCGTCGGATAGTGCGTCAGGCGCACTGCGGAGTCCGTCGTGTTGACGCACTGGCCGCCGTTGCCGGAGGCTCGCATCACGTCGATGCGGATGTCGTTCGGATCGATGACCACGTCCACCTCTTCCGCCTCGGGCATGACCGCCACAGTCGCCGTCGAGGTATGAATGCGGCCGCCGGACTCGGTCTCCGGCACGCGCTGCACGCGGTGGACGCCGCTTTCGTATTTCATGCGCGAATACGCGCCTTTGCCGCTGATCATGGCAACGACTTCCTTAAAACCTCCCAGTCCGGATTCGCTTACGGAGATCATTTCCACCTTCCAGCGTCTGGTTTCAGCGTAATGCACGTACATGCGATAGAGTTCGGCGGCAAACAGCGCCGCTTCCTCTCCGCCGGCGCCGGCCCGGATCTCCAGCATGATATTGCGGTCGTCGTTCGGGTCCTTCGGAAGCAGCAGGATCTTAAGTTCATGCGAAAGACGTTCGATGCGGTCCTCGGCATCGGACATCTCTTCCTTCAGAAGGTCCCGCATCTCCTCGTCTTTTTCTTCTTCGAGCATGGCGAGCGCATCTTCCCGATCGGCACCGGCCTTTTGGTAGGCGCGGTACGTCTCGACCAGAGGCTGCAGGTCGCTCTGCTCTTTCATCAGTTTTCGGAAACGGTTCTGGTCCATGGCCACGTCCGGGCTGGCCAGCTCCGCCTGTATTTCTTCAAAATGTTTGCAGACATCTGCACATTGTTCAAACATTCGTGATACTCCATTCTATTTCCGCGACGCGGTCCAGGCCGGCCAGATCCCTATGGATCGTGACGCGGGCTGCTCCGGCGCTTTCGAAGATTTCCCCCACGGTCTTCCCCTGCTCGCAGCCGATCTCAAGGAGAAGGATGGGGGCCAGTCGCCCCCTACCGCCTGCCGTCGGCAGGCACCTCCCCCCGCGTTCCCGGGGGGAGGCAAGGTCTTGCGCCAGGCGGCGGTAGAAATCCAGACCGTCCGCGCCGCCGTCCAGAGCCAGACGCGGTTCATGTCCCCGCACTTCCGGCATCAGAGAGTCGATCTCCTCTGACGGGATATAGGGCGGATTGCAGCAGATAAGGTCAAAAGTTTGCTGTTTTATGGCTTCTCTGAGCGAGATTCTGTCCAGCGTCTTCGCTTCAAAAAGATCGCCCTGCGCGAAAGTGATCTGGTCTGACACTGCATTTCGCTCCGCGTTTTTTTTCGCGAGC
>JAFZRH010000023.1 GCA_017619975.1 Lachnospiraceae bacterium
CCATATCCAGCGAAAAGACGGTCTTGTTCTTTAAGCCCTCCGGCACGTCGCCCTTCAGGATCCGCTGTGCCAGTCCCTCTGCGATGGCGGTCTTGCCGACGCCGGGCTCACCGATCAGGCAGGGATTGTTCTTCGTCTTGCGGGACAGAATGCGGATCACGCTGCGGATCTCCGCGTCGCGGCCGATGACAGGATCCATCTTTCCCTGACGGGCGCGTTCGACCAGATCCGTGCCGTATTTGGCCAGCGCATCCACCGTATCCTCCGGGTTGTCGTTCGTGACACGGAAGTTGCGGACGGAAGCAAGCGCCTTCATAAAGGCGTCTTTCGTCAGACCGTTCTCCCTGAAGACACGTTTAATGCCCTCGGTCGGATACTCGAAGATGCCGAGCATCAGATGCTCCACGGATAGATACTCGTCCTTCATGCGGGCGGCGACCTTTTCCGAGAAAGCAAGGATCTTTTCGAGCTCTCTCGAGACATAGATCTGGCCGCCGCTCACGCGCGGCATCGCGTTTAAGAGCGCGTCTACGTCGGCGCTGACGGCCTCGGTGTCCACATTCATTTTTTTGAGGAGCGAGCCGATAAGGCCGCCTTCCTGCGTGAGCATCGCGTACAGCAGATGCTCCGGCTGGATCGCTGCATGGTCGCGCTCCGTAGCCAGCGTCTGGGAAGCCTGCAGGGCCTCCATGGCTTTCTGTGTATATTTTTCAGCGTTCATACTGTTTCTCCTTTCATTTCTTCCTGTATTCTGTATTCCAGCTCCGCGCCGCTTACGCGGCTGCAGAGATACTCTTTAAACGATTCGTCCAGCAGCCTCACATAGCGGGTCAGCCGATCGCCGAAAGCAGCCGGCTCCAGACCTTCCCGCGGCAGGCAGATCGTCCGTGTAAAACGCCCCGGCGACAGTTCGTACAGCGGTACGGATTCCCCGTCGGAGCGGAGGGAGCGTTCCGCGCGGATCCAGTCCCGGGCGAAAGCGTCCAGCAGCATCAGGAGTTCTTCCGCCTGCGTCCGCAGGATCATATGGATCTCTCCGATCTGTCCGTCCTGCGCTTCCGGATACAGGCGCAGTTCATAGCGCAGCGTAGGCCGGTAGCGGTAAGCCAGTGCCGTTTTTAACTGCATGACCGGCTGATGCGGCGTAAAACGCGACACCATCTCCGCCCCTTCGTTGAAGAAACGGTCTACCGTCCGGAAGATCTCCTCGATCCGCCGTTCCGGCGTCAGCAGCGATAAATGCTCCGCCAGGATCCGGTTAGCCAGCTGGGAACGGTTCGTTCCGGCCTTTAAGGCCGCCCGATCCAGTTCCGCCACAACCTCGTCCGATAAGATCAGGCTGTAAAGTGATTTGCTCATGGAGCTGCCTCTTTCTTTCAGAGTCTCTTCGGAAGCCCTTTTTCCGGCTTCCGAACATATTGTAGCACGTTTATATCTTTTGTCAACTATTTTATATAATATTTAATGCGTATTTTACAAAAATCTCTCGCTAATTGCTGATTCTGCTCTTGACAACGCCCCGGAATCCCGATATAGTAAGCATCGGACATAAAAATACCCACTGCAATTCGGAGGAAATACAATGAATCATTATCAGTACCGCACGCAGGGCACCTGCTCTCAGCTGATCGATCTGGAACTGGACGGCGACAAGGTCCACAACGTCGTCTTTACCGGCGGCTGCCCCGGCAACTTGAAGGCCATCCCCATCTTAGTGGAAGGCATGAGCGTGGACGAACTGGAAAGCAAACTGAAAGGCGTCCGCTGCGGCTACAAGGACACGTCCTGCGCCGACCAGCTGGCCCGCGCGGTGCGTCTGGCCTACGAACGGGAGCAGAAGAAAGCCTGATCTGCTCTTTCCGCGCCGGACGGCAAAAAAACTCAAAAAAGAAAGAATTAGGAGGGCTTTTCCTCCTTTCTTTTTTCTGTGCGATAGTGTAAAATAGATGCACTCACTCTTTTTGACTTGTTTCAGGAGGACAATGCAATGCCCGTTCTCTCCATGGATATCGGCATCGATCTGGGAACCGCCAGCATTCTGGTTTACATAAAAGGAAAAGGAATCGTCTTAAAGGAGCCGTCGGTCGTGGCCTATGACCGCGACTCGCAGGAGATCGTCGCCATCGGCGAGGAAGCCCGCAAAATGATCGGCCGCACCCCCGGCAACATCACCGCCGTCCGCCCTTTGCGGCAGGGCGTTATTTCCGATTACATCGTCACCGAGCGCATGCTCAAGTACTTTATCAATAAAGCCATGGACCGCCGCACGCTGCGCAAGCCGCGCATCAGCATCTGCATTCCCTCCGGCGCCACCGAAGTGGAAAAGAAAGCCGTGGAAGACGCGACCTACAACGCCGGCGCGCGCGAAGTGACCATCATCGAAGAACCGGTCGCGGCCGCGATCGGCGCGGGCATCGATATCTTCAAGCCCTGCGGCAACATGATCGTGGACATCGGCGGCGGCACGTCTGACATTGCCGTGATCGCGCTCGGCGGCGCGGTCGTCTCCACCTCCATCAAGCTGGCCGGCGACAACTTCGACGAGGCCATCATCCGCTACATGCGCAAGCGCCACAACCTGCTGATCGGCGAACGGACCGCGGAAGACGTCAAGATCGCCATCGGCTGCGCCTATCCGCGTCCGGAGACCATTTCCATGGACGTCAAGGGCCGCAACCTCATGACCGGTCTGCCCAAGACCATGACCGTCACTTCGGACGAAATGCTGGAAGCCCTGCACGATCCGGCGCTGCAGATCGTAGAAGCCATCCACGGCGTGCTGGAGCGCACCCCGCCCGAGCTGGCTTCGGATATCTACGAGCGCGGCATCGTCATGACCGGCGGCGGCGCGCTGCTCTCCGGCCTGGATGAGCTGATCGAGGAAAAGACCGGCATCAACACCGTGCTGGCGAAATCTCCCATGACTGCGGTCGCCGTCGGCACCGGCCAGTTCGTGGAATATATGAACGAAGCCAAGAAGGGAAATAAATAAGAAGCCTGACAGGCGGGAAAAGCAAGATGACGAGTACGATCCAGGGCACTGTGGAATATGTGATCCATCGCAATCCGGTCAACGGATACAGTGTCGTGGAGCTCTCGGATGAAGAAGGGCTTTTGACCATTGTCGGCACGCTGCCGGAACTGACGCCGGGCGAGCTGATCGAGGTCGAAGGCTCTTTTGTTACGCATCCCAGCTACGGCGAGCAACTGCAGGTGGAGCGTTTTTCTTTCTGCCGCCCGGAAGGCGTACGGGCGGTGGAACGGTATCTCGCCTCCGGGATCATCAAGGGCATCGGGCCGCAGCTGGCTGCGCGGATCGTCTCCAAATTTCAGGAGGATACGCTGGCCGTCATGGAAAACGATCCGCTGGCCCTCTCCACGGTCAGCGGCATCTCAGCCAAAGGAGCCCGAAAGATCCAGGCCCAGATGCTGGAAAAGAAAGAGATGCGGGACGCTCTTTTATACATGGACGGCTACGGGATCCCGCTGCCGCTTGCCACAAGGATCTTTGAACGCTATGGCGCGGCGCTCTATACGGTTCTGACCCAAAATCCTTATCAGCTGATCGACGATCTGACCCATGTCGGCTTCCGGATCGCGGACGAGATCGCCCGCCGTACGGGGCTGGCGGAGGATTCCGCCTTCCGCATCGCCAGCGGTCTGCACTATGCCATGATGCAGGCGCTGGAGGCGGGGCATATTTTTCTGCCCTTCGATTCTCTTCTCTCCTATGCCTGCGAGCTGCTGGATCTGCCGGAAAGCATTCTGGCCGAAGGCATTGAAAACCTGGCCTTTGACAAACGCTTCGTGATCCGCGAAGTGGAAGGCCGGAAAGTCGTCTATCTGGCCACCTATTACTATATGGAGCTCGAGACGGCGGTCCGGCTGAAGGAACTGGGGCATGAGATCCCCCTGAATGCGGAGCTCGTGGAGCGGGAGATCCGGCAGATTCAGGCGGATTCTGCCCTTGAACTGGATGATCAGCAGCTTCTGGCTTTCCGTTCCGCCATTACGCAGGGTCTGTCCGTAATCACCGGCGGTCCCGGCACCGGCAAGACGACCGTCATTTCCGCCATCCTTCGCTTTTTCGAAAAGCAGGACATGACCGTCGAGCTGGCCGCGCCGACCGGACGCGCCGCCAAACGGATCACGGAAGCCACCGGCCGCCCCGCCAAGACCATCCACCGCCTGCTGGAATATATGGGGAAACCCGAAAACGGTCTGGATACGGACGCCCCGCTGCGCTTTACCCGCAATGAGGCCAATCCGCTCGAAGCGGACGTTGTGGTTCTGGATGAAGTCTCCATGGTGGATCTGCCGCTCCTGTACTCGCTCTTAAGAGCGATCCTGCCCGGCACCCGCGTGATCCTGGTGGGGGATGCCGATCAGCTGCCCTCGGTCGGCCCCGGCAACGTTTTAAAAGATATCATCCGTTCGGGCGTCATCCGTACCACCGCCCTCTCCCGTATTTACCGGCAGGAAGCCGGCAGCGATATCGTCGTCAACGCGCACCGCATCAACCGCGGGGAGTATATCGATCCCACGGCCAGAAGCAACGATTTCGTGTTTCTCCGCCGAAGCGCCGCCGGTCAGGTGCAGGACGCCGTCATCCGTCTGGTCTCGAAAAGTCTGCCGGACTATGTCAAGGCCGATCCGACCGAGATCCAGGTGATTACGCCGACCCGCAAAGGACCGCTGGGCGTGGAAGCGCTGAACCGCAACCTGCAGAACGCCTTAAACCCGCCGGCCGCCGGAAAAAAAGAACGAAACTTCCCGAAGGGCACCTTCCGTGTGGGCGACAAACTGATGCAGATCAGAAACAATTATCAGAAGGAATGGATCAGTGACGACGGTTTTACGCGCCGGAGCGGAACAGGCGTTTTCAACGGCGATATCGGAACGCTGGAAGAAATCCGCTTCTTTACCGAGGAACTGGTGATCCTTTTCGACGAAGACCGCCGGGCCGTCTACCAGTTTTCCGAGGCGGAGGAACTGGAGCTGGCCTATGCCATCACTGTCCACAAATCGCAGGGCAGCGAATATCCGGCCGTCGTCCTGCCGCTGCTCAACGTGCCAGCGCCGCTGATGACCAGACCGCTCATTTATACTGCCGTCACGCGCGCCCGCAACTGCGTCTGCGTGGTGGGCAGTCCAGAAGTCTTCCAGAAAATGGTAGACAACAACACCGAACAGCGCCGCTATTCGTCTTTGGATCTTCGGCTGACGGAGCTTGCGGCGCCGACCATCTGACAATTCTTTCTTTCGGAGGAACAAATGAATAACGAAAAAGAACCGGCCCGGGTCCCCTGGGCGCTTCGCGATCTCGCGGGGCTTGTTTTTCCTGAGCGCTGTCCCGTCTGCGACAAGCCCCTGCCATTCGGTCCGCGCTGCAAAGCACCGCTCGACGCTCAGCCGGATCCCTTCTTTCATGCCGCCTGCTACCGGAAACTGGCCTTTGCAGAAGAACCGTACTGCCTGCGCTGCGGCCGGCCTCTGCAAAGCGGAGAGATCGAATTCTGCCGTCGCTGCGCCGGGAAGCCTTCCGCGCTGGAGACAAATCTCCCGCTGCTTCTTTACAACGAAGCCGCCCGCTTTTCCGTTTCTCATTTCAAATATCACGGCCGTCAGGCCTTTGCCCTCCCCTATGCCAGACTCTGGATGAACCGCCGGGGCAAAGATCTGGCTGCGCTGAAGGCAGACGTTCTGATCCCGGTCCCCATCCACCGCAGCAGGCTCAGGAAGCGCGGCTACAATCAGGCGGCGCTTTTTGCCTACGAGCTCGAAAAGCTCTCGGGCATTCCCTGCCGGGAGGATATCCTGATCCGCTCCAAGCATACCGGCGCGCAGAAGGAACTGGGGCGAAAGGAACGTCTTGCCAATATGCAGAATGCCTTCCGCCTGAAAGTCAGGCCGGAAGGCATTCGCTGCGCGGTATTGGTGGATGATATTTACACGACAGGCTCAACGCTGGAGTCCTGCAGCCGGGTCTTAAAAGCGGCCGGGGTGGGAAAGATCTGCGCGCTCACACTCTGCATCGCCGCGGAATAGGCTACAGCTTCAGCAGCGTGGTCGCGATGAAGAAATACACCAGCAGGGAGACCGCGTCGACGGCCGTTGTGATGAAAGGCGAAGCCATCACCGCGGGGTCAAAGCCGAGCCGCTTGGCGATCATCGGGAGCGTGCATCCAATGATCTTCGCCACCAGGACTGTAAAAGCAAGCGCCAGGCAGACGACAAGCGCCACCAGAGGCGTCACGCTCGGATTATTTAAGAGCAGATGATCCACCAGCATGATCTTGCCGAAGCAGGCGATCGCCAGCACGACGCCGCACATGACGGCTGTGCGGATCTCGTTCCAGATGACCTTCGGCAGATCGGCAAATTCCAGTTCGCCCAGGGACAGGGCACGGATGATGGTGACCGAGGACTGCGAGCCGGAGTTGCCGCCCGTATCCATCAGCATGGGGATGAAGGCCGTCAGCACGACCTGCGCGGCCAGCGCTTCCTCGAAGCCGGAAATGATCATCCCGGTAAAGGTGGCGGATACCATTAAGAGCATCAGCCAGGGGATTCGGTGCTTGAACAGATCCCAGGGTGTGGACCGAAGATAGGTCTTGTCCGAGGGCGTCATACCGGCCATGATCTCGATGTCTTCCGTGGCCTCGTCTTCCAGAACGTCCATGGCATCGTCGAAGGTGATGATCCCGACCAGCCGGTTGTCGTTGTCCACGACAGGCAAGGCAAGGAAGTTGTATTTGGAGAGCATCTGGGCGACTTCTTCCTGGTCGGTCATAGTCCCTACGGAGATGACGTTCGTCACCATCAGGTCCTTGATCAGCATCTCGTCGTCCGGCGCCAGAAGGAGGTCCTTGACCGTGACCAGACCCAGCAGCTTTCTGTCTTTCGTGACGTAGCAGGTGTAGATGGTCTCTTTATCCACACCGGTTCGGCGGATGCGGGTGATGGCGTCCTCCACGGTCATTTCCGGCCGAAGGGAAACGTACTCCGTGGTCATCAGCGAACCGGCGGAATTTTCCGGATAGCGCAGCAGCTCGTTGATCTCCTTGCGCATCTGCGGATCCGCCGCGCTTAAGATCCGCCGGACCACGTTGGCGGGCATCTCCTCGACCAGGTCGACCGCGTCGTCCACGTAGAGTTCGTCCAGAACGTCTTTCAGCTCGGAATCCGAGAAGCCCTTGATCAGAAGCTCCTGCAGTTCGGGCTCCATCTCCACAAAAGTTTCCGCCGCCTGTTCCTTCGGAAGCAGACGGAAAAGAAGGGGAAGTCTCCCCTCTTCCATTTCCTCTAAAGTTGCCGCTATATCAGCGGGATTCATCGTGACCAGAACGTCACGTACCGAAGCATACCGTTTGGCTTCCAGCATAGACGAGAGCGAAGCCGCGATAGAAAAATTGTTTTCTGCCATATTCCTTCCTCATGACGGAGTGAAAGGAAAGACGGACAGCCTGAACGTTCAGAGGGAAACGTCATAAATGACGCACAAGTGAACATCCGTACTTCGGCCGCTGCTTCCGCCGTTACTTCCTGCGTCCATGACATTTCTCCTTTCATTTTTCTTGAAAATCCATGTTTAAAGATAGCCTCTTTCGCAGGCTTTGTCAATCCTTTTTTCTTTGTTTGCAGCTCATTTTGCCTTATAAACTCTCCAAAAAAGGATCACTTCACCGATCATGCAAAAGGCTGACAAAATCAGGCGGCTATCTTTCTCAACAATACAAAAAATCGTAAAAGCAAGAGAGATAACAAAACATAGAGCCAGCCCTACAAGAGATATTATGCGCCATGTTTTAGTCATGTCATCAGATCTTCTTCACGAAGCTGCGGCGGCGCTTGTGCTCCGTCGCGTCGAAGCGCTGCTTCCAGAGATTGCGGATATTGTAGTTGTTTTCCAGATTCAGGTTCGTCTCGGCATACTGTATGGTCTTGCTGTTCCGGAGGATCTGGTCCAGACCGTTCGCAACAATAACGCTCGCACCCTTATTGGCCCATTCCGGCGCCACGCCGATCAGGGCCAGGTCGATGATTTCCGGTTTCTTTAAGGACTTCAGGATGCGGATCAGGCAGCCGGGCGTCAGGCGTCCGCCGCTCTTCTGCACGGCTTTCGCGATGGACGGGAAACAAAGCCCGATGCAGACCGGCTGTTCGTTTTCGTCCAGAACGACCGTCACATAATCTTTCTTCACGATCAGGCGGAAATTGCCGATCAGCATTTTTTTCATGTTGTCGGTAAACGGCACGGTTCCGTAGATCTGATCGTAGCTGACGTCGACCATATGGAAGAACATGTCCGCGTAACGGCGGATGAATTCGTTGGTGTTTTTGGAATCATCCAGATGCAGCTTATAGCGCTTCATCAAAAGCTCGCTCAGGCGCGCCATGCGGCCGTCGTCTTCTTTGGTGGGACGGATCTGACTTTCCACCCAGTCGACTTCCTTCTCATAGCCGCAGGCTTCGAGCAGGGACAGGTAGTAATCGTAGTTGTACTGCTCTTCAAAGGTGCTCAGCTGGTCAAAACCGTCGATCAGCATGCCTTCGCGCTCCAGATCGTTGAAGCCAAGCGGACCGACCACTTCTTCCATCCCCTTGGAGCGGGCCCAGTTTTCTACCGCGTCGAACAATGCTCTCGCGACCGCTTTATCGTTGACGGCGTCGAAACGGGTAAAGCGCACGCGCTTCTGTCCCCACTTTTCGTTGCTGGCCTTCTGGAGGATGCCGGAAATGCGGCCGACGACTTTATCGCCTTCCCAGGCCAGGAAATAGACCGCCTCGCTGGTATCGTAATAGACGTAATTCTTCCTGAATACGGCCATCTCGTCCGAATACAGCGGAGGAACGAAATACGGCGAGTCTTTATATAAACGAAGCGGAAATTCCACGAATTCCTTCTTTTCTTTCTTTCCGGATACTTCACGTACGGTCAGCATAGCGCCTCCTTGACAAAACAAAACAATATAGTATAAGATGATTGCCGGAAACATTATAAAAAGATTTTAATAAAAAGACAAGATTATTTCTGTTTTTTTTAGAATTCGGGGAGTAAGAAATGGCTGAGATCACTTTAAATGAAAGCAACTTTGATGAGATCGTTCTGAAGAGCGAAACGCCTGTGCTGGTGGATTTCTGGGCAACCTGGTGCGGTCCCTGCCGCATGCTGGGACCGGTGATCGCCTCTGTGGCGCAGGAACAGGAAGGAAAACTCACCGTCGGCAAGGTCAATGTGGATGACAATCCGGATCTGGCCCGCCGCTACGGCATCCGCAGCATCCCGACGCTGATGCTGTTTAAGGACGGCGTGGCCGTCAATACTTCCATGGGTTACCTGCCGAAAGCAAAGGTAGAGGAGTTCATCGGGCTGTAAGGCCTGACGACGCAAAAAAGGGGCTGTGAAAAACATTTCACAGTGTCATTCCGAGCATAGCGAGGAATCTTTGCCGCAAAGCGGCAAGATGCGCAAAGTAAATTTCTTCGCAATCTTGAACCTCGTGCTTCGCGCGAGGAGGTGCGGCGCAGGATCCTTCGACTTCGGCGTCACAGACGCCTTCGCTCAGGATGACACAGGCATTTGTTTTTCACAGCCCTTATTTTTCTTAACGGATTATCCCAGCACTTCGTCCGCGCTCTTGAACGGAAGTTCCGGATAGGCTTCGCGGACGCCTTCGTAGGTGATATATCCCTTGTAGACGTTCAGGCCGGCCTTCAGGGCGGGATCGGCCTTCAGGGCGGCTTCCGCGCCCATGTTGGCGATCTTCAACGCGTACGGCAGGGTCACATTGGTCAGCGCCAGCGTGGAAGTGTGCGGTACCGCACCGGGCATATTCGCGACGCTGTAGCAGACATAGCCGTCCTTGATGAAGTAAGGATCCGCATGGGTCGTGATCCGGTCGATGAACGGGATCGCGCCGCCCTGGTCCACTGCCACGTCGATCAGGACGGAACCCGGCTTCATGCTGTGGACCATTTCATCCGTGACCAGCTTCGGGGTCCGTCCGCCGGGCACCAGCACGGAGGAAATCAGGACGTCGGCGTCCTTGACAGCTTCCGCAATATTGAACGGGTTGCTCATTAAGGTCTGGATGCGGCTGCCGAAGATATCGCTTAAATACAGCAGACGAGGCGCCGACATATCCAGCACCGTTACACGGGCGCCCATGCCGACCGCGATCTTGACCGCGCTCGTACCGACAACGCCGCCGCCGAGGATCACGACATGGCCGCGCTTAACACCCGAAACACCGCCCAGCAGGATTCCGCCGCCGCCGCAGGGGGCTTCCAGCAGATGGGCGCCGACCTGGACCGCCATGCGGCCCGCGATCTCGCTCATGCAGGAAAGAAGCGGCAGGGAGCCGTTGGCCAGCTGCACGGTCTCGTACGCGATGCCGATCACCTTCGCCTTTAACAGGCCTTCGGTCTGCTCGCGGTCCGGAGCCAGGTGCAGATACGTGAACAAGATCTGACCTTCATGGAAAAGATCATACTCGGCAGGCAGAGGTTCCTTGACCTTGATGATCATATCCGAAGCATCAAACACTTCCTTTGCCGTCGCCAGGATCTTCGCGCCGGCCTGTACATACGCTTCATCCGGGAAACCGCTCTTGACACCGGCTCCCGCCTGAATGAACACTTCGTGACCGGCCTTCTCGAAGGCATAGGTCATGGCCGGCGTTACGCCGACACGCCCTTCCTGAGCTTTAATCTCTGTAGGACATCCAATACGCATTTTACTTCCTCCGTAACTGATACAAATTGGATCGTTTCTGATTCGGAAACAGCTCTTTCCGCACAGGAAACAGCTCTTCCCGGATTGCGATTCATTTCTTCGCGTAAGAGTATAGCACGCATGCGGGACTTGTACAAGATACCCGGCGTTTCAGAAAAGAAATCTTTTTTGTGCTTTTGGTACAGAAAGATAAGAAACAAAAAAACCGCCGATTTCCGACGATTTTTTCGTGCAGTTGAGGGGGGAATAACCCCCCTCAACAAAAAAACCGCCGGTACCCGACGATTTCTTCGTGCAGTTGAGGGGACTTGAACCCCTACCCAAGTACATGGACATGAACCTGAATCATGCGCGTATGCCAATTCCGCCACAACTGCTTATAAAAGAGCGCGAGACGGGGATCGAACCCGCGACCCCCACCTTGGCAAGG
>JAFZRH010000024.1 GCA_017619975.1 Lachnospiraceae bacterium
ATGTCGGATACCATCGTGGTCATGAACCAGGGTTATATCCAGCAGATGGGCAGCCCCGAAAACATTTATAACGAGCCGGAGAACGCCTTCGTGGCGACCTTCATCGGCGACAGCAATATCATCGACAGCGTTATGGTCCGGGACGAGCTGGTCCGGATCTGCGGCGTCAACTTCCCCTGCGTGGATACCGGCTTCGGCGTGAACAAGCCCGTGGACGTGGTGATCCGCCCGGAGGACGTGGTGCTGGACGAAGTGGGAAAAGGACAGCTGGACGGCGTGGTGACGCACCTGATCTTCAAGGGCGTCCACTACGAGATGGAAGTCATGGCCGGCGGCTTTGAATGGCTGGTGCAGAGCACCGTCATGCAGCCGGTCGGCAAGGAAGTCAGTCTGCGGGTGGATCCGTTCAACATTCAGATCATGAACAAGCCCGCATCCGAGGATGAGGAGGCCGTTGTCGTCGATGTCTAAGAAAAACAAATGGCTGTCGGCGCCGTATCTGGCCTTTATCCTCTGCGGGACGGTGATCCCGCTGCTGGCGATCCTGTACTACGCGCTGGTGGATAAAAACGGCAGCTTCACCCTGTCAAATCTGGCTTCGATCGCCGAGTCGGTGCATTTAAAAGCGCTGGGGCTTTCCCTGCTATTAGCGCTGATCACCACG
Source organism: Lachnospiraceae bacterium (assembly GCA_017619975.1). Classification (GTDB taxonomy): domain Bacteria; phylum Bacillota; class Clostridia; order Lachnospirales; family Lachnospiraceae; genus UBA6987. The sequence goes on from JAFZRH010000024.1 coordinate 665, forward strand.
GTGATCTGCCTGCTTCTGGCCTTTCCGCTGGGTCTGCTTCTGCGTAAGAGCGGCGGAAAGAAAGGTTTTGTGATCTTTCTGCTGATCCTGCCGATGTGGATGAATTTCCTGCTTCGGACCATCGCCTGGAAGATCCTGTTGCAGAAGACCGGCGTGATCAATACGATCCTCGGCGCCCTGGGGCTGGGCAGTCTGGATATCATCAATACGCCGACGGCGGTCGTGCTGGGCATGGTCTATGATTTCCTGCCCTTCATGATCCTGCCGATCTACAACGTGATGATCAAGATCGACAACAGCCTGATCGAGGCGGCGAATGATCTGGGCGCTTCGAATTTCCGGACCGTCAAAGACGTGCTGCTGCCCTTAAGCATGCCGGGCATCATCAGCGGCATCACGATGACTTTCGTGCCGGCTATGACGACTTTCGCGATCTCCGAGATCCTGGGCGGCGGCAACATCTCGCTGATCGGCAACATCATCGAGGGCGAGTTCCTGCGGGGCGGCAGCCGCAACGTCGGCTCGGGCATGTCGATGGTCATGATGATCTTCATCCTGATCAGTATGGCTCTGCTCAACAAATTCGATAAGAACGGGGAGGGCACGGTCGTATGAAGAAATTCGGAAAACGTCTGTATATCGGCCTGATCTTCCTGTTCCTGTACCTGCCGATCCTCACGCTGATCGTGATGTCCTTCAACAACAACGAGAGGACCTCCGGCGTCTGGTACGGTTTTACGCTCCGCTGGTTCGGAGAGATCTTCAGCAATCAGGATATGCTCGAGGCACTGATCAATACGCTGGTGATTGCTCTTGCCTCCGCTGTGATCGCGACGGTCGTCGGCGTTGCGGCCTGCGTCGGGATCATGGCCTACAGCCGCCGGCAGCGCCGGATCATCCTGCAGCTGACGAATATTCCGCTGGTAAATGCGGAGATCGTGACCGCCATCAGTCTGATGATGGCCTTCGCCCTGTTCGGCATTTCGCTGGGCATGGGAACGATCCTGTTTTCCCACATCTGCTTCTGCCTGCCGTACGTGATCCTGAACGTGCTGCCGAAGCTGAGGCAGGCCGGCAGCAGCACCTATGAGGCAGCAAGGGATCTGGGCGCCGGCCCGGTGAAGGCTTTCTTCTCGGTCGTGCTGCCTGACATCATGCCGGGCGTGGCGACCGGCTTCCTGATGAGCTTCACGATGTCGGTGGACGATTTCGTCATCACCTACTTCAACCGCGGCGCCGGCATCAACACGCTTTCCACGCTGATCTATTCCCAGCAGAAGCGCGGCATCCGCGCCAGCATGTGCGCGCTCAGTACGGTTATTTTCCTGGTAGTCCTGCTGGTCCTGCTGCTCCGTTATTATCTGGGCAGCAAGAGCAGCGCCGATAAAACAGTCAAAGGAGGTTCCTGAACATGAAAAAAACGTTTGCTTTCTTTTCCGTCGTTGTGCTGCTTTGTCTGGCAGCCGCCCTGTCCGCCTGCGGGAAGCAGTCGGACAACGTGCTGAAGCTCTATAATTACGGAGATTATATGAGCGAGGATCTGCTGGAGCAGTTTGAAAAGGAAACGGGGATCCGGGTCAAGCAGGACACCTTCGATACGAACGAAGACATGTACGTAATGGTGGCCGGCGGCCAGGTGCAGTATGACCTGATCATTGCCGGTGACTATACGATCGAAAAAATGATCCAGAACGAGCTGCTGCAGCCGTTAAACTACGAAAACATTCCGAACGCGGCGAATCTGGACAAGGATTACATGGCCAAGCTGGCGGAAGCGGACAAGGGAAACAAGTATGCGATCCCCTACACCTGGGGCACGGTCGGGATCCTGTACAACACGACCATGATTCCCGAGGGAAGCATCACCTCCTGGAACGATCTGTGGAATGCGAAGTATAAAAACGACGGGATCGTGATGATGAATTCGGTTCGCGACACCTTCATGGCGGCTGAGATGATCCTCGGGATCGACATGAACACCACGAAGGAAGAGGACTTAAAGCGGGTCGTCGAATATCTGATGGAACAGAAGCCGATCGTCCAGGCCTGGAAGAACGATGAGGCCCGCGACGACCTGATCGAATGCAACGCCGCAATCGGCATGATCTACTCCGGCGAATATCTGTACTGCCTGGAGAAGAACGAGGATCTGGCTTTCTGCATTCCGGAGGAAGGGACGAACCTCTGGTTCGACTGTTTCGTGATTCCGAAGAACGCGAAGAACGTCAGTGCGGCCGAGAAGTTCATCGATTTCATGCTGAGAGCGGAGAGCGGGAAAGCCACCTTCGACGAGCTGGGCTATCCGATCCCCAATACGGCGGCCATGAAACTGCTGGACAAGGAATATCTGGAAGACGAGAACATCTTCCCGCCGCAGGAAGTGCTGGACAAGAGCAGCGTGTATCACTACCTGGGAGAAGCGGCGGATGAACTGCTGAACAAATACTGGAAGCAATATAAGGGAAATTGATCCTGTCATTTGCAAAATCGGGAGGCATTATGTCAGAATTCAAAACAACAAAAAGCATTGAGCTCGTCCAGGAACAGACAGAGGTCAAGGAGATCCTGAAAGCTGTTTACCGCGCGCTTCAAACCAAGGGATACGACCCGGTGAGTCAGATCGTCGGATATATCATGTCCGGAGATCCGACGTATATCACCAGTTATGCCAATGCGCGCTACCTGATCTCCCAGGTCGAGCGGGACGATATTCTGGAGCTTCTGCTGGAGACCTACATTCGGGAGGTCCTGGACAAAAAGGCATGAGAATCATGGGGCTTGACTACGGTTCCAGAACCGTAGGGGTGGCTGTGACGGATCCGATGGGATGGACGGCGCAGCCTCTTGAGACGATCGTCCGGAAGGAAGAAAACAAACTGCGCCGCACGCTGGCAAGACTGGAAACGATCTGCCGGGACTATGCGGTGGAGAGGATTATTGTCGGCCTGCCTCTGAATATGGATGATACCGAAGGAGAACGGGCGGCAAAAGCCCGGGAGTTCGGAGAAAAACTGCAGAAACGCATCGGGCTGCCGGTCGAATTTGAAGATGAGCGGCTGACGACCGTGGAAGCGGAGGAGATCCTGGAAGAAGCGCGCGTCCCGGCCCGTGAACGAAAACAGTATCTGGATAAAATGGCCGCTTCGCTGATTCTGCGAAGCTGGATGGAAAAGGAGGAACGCCGTGGATAAAATATGTTTCAAAGGAGACGCGGAAGAAATACAGCTCTACGTCCTGGACAGTACACGGCTGGCGGGAAAAGAATATCTTCTGGTCAGTGACGTGGAAGAGGGAGACGGCGACTGTTTTATTCTTGAGGAGATTCCGGCTGACGAAAAAGGCGAAGCCGGATACGTTCCGGTTGAAGACGATGAATTGCTGGATTATCTTGCCAGCATCTTCGGCGAACAGCTGGAGGATGTGGATATTGAGTATAAATAAACCGGAAGTTCCTTTGCCGGAAAAACAGAAGGAGTAATCCCATGGGAAAGCTGAAAATCATACCGCTGGGTGGTTTGGATCAGATCGGCATGAACATCACGGCGTTTGAATATGAAGACGATATTATCGTGGTAGACTGCGGACTGGCTTTTCCCGGCGACGATATGCCGGGCATTGATCTGGTCATTCCCGACGTGACCTACCTGGAAGATAATATTGAAAAAGTCCGCGGATTCTTTATTACGCACGGACATGAAGACCACATCGGAGCCCTGCCTTATGTGCTCCGACGGATCAACGTGCCGATTTACGGAACCCGCCTGACCATGGCGCTGATCGACGGCAAATTGGAAGAGCTGGGGATGGAGAGCATGGCGAAGCGGAAGATCGTCCGCTACGGGATGACCGTGACGGCCGGCTCTTTCAAGGTCGAGTATATCCGGACGAATCACAGCATCGCGGATTCCGCGGCCTTTGCTATCACCTGCCCGGTCGGGACCGTCGTTCATACCGGGGACTTTAAAGTGGACTATACGCCGGTCTTCGGAGATCCGATCAACCTGGCGCGGTTCGCGGAACTGGGGGAGAAAGGCGTTCTGGCGCTTTGCTGCGATTCCACCAATGCGCTGCGGGAAGGTTTCACCATGTCGGAACGCACGGTCGGGAAAACTATTCAGTCGATTTTTGACGAGAATGCGAACAGCCGGATTATCGTGGCCACCTTCGCTTCGAATGTCGACAGGGTCCAGCAGATCATCAACGCGGCGGTCCGCAGCGGCCGGAAAGTAGCCATCGACGGACGCAGCATGATCCGCGTTTTGGGAACGGCTTCCGATGTCGGTTACATCGATATTCCCGAGGGGACGCTGATCACCCTGGAAGAGCTGAACAATTATCCGCGGGAGAAGGTCGTACTGATCACGACGGGCTCTCAGGGAGAGACCATGGCTTCCCTGCCGCGCATGGCAGCCAGCATACACCGGAAAGTCTCCATCGATCCTTCCGACGTGATCATTTTAAGCTCGACCCCGATTCCCGGAAACGAGAAAGCGGTCTCCAAAGTTATCAACGATCTGACCGCCCAGGGCGCGAAGGTCATCTATCAGGACGTTCATGTTTCCGGCCACGCCTGCCAGGAAGAGATCAAGCTGATCTATTCGCTGGTGAAGCCGAAATACGCAGTCCCGCTGCACGGCGAATACCGTCACCGTACGGCGCAGGCCGGCATCGCGGCAGATCTGGGGATCCCGCGCGAAAACATCTTCCTGCTTGAAGCGGGCGACGTGCTGGAACTGGATGAAGAGAGCGCCTATGTCGTAGATAAGGTCCCGAACGGCCGCATCCTGGTGGACGGTCTCGGCGTCGGCGACGTCGGAAATATTGTTCTGCGCGACAGGCAGCTGCTGGCACAGAACGGCATCATCATTCTGGTCTCCGTTTTCGAGCACGGCAGCGGCAAGCTGGTGGCAGGTCCGGATATCGTAACACGCGGCTTCGTCTATGTACGGGAGTCGGAAGAGCTCGTCGATGAAGCGCGTGAAGTCGCCTATACGACGATCTCCAGCTGCCAGAGCCGCGGCATTACCGACTGGTCCAAGATCAAGACGGAAATGAAAGATGATCTGAGTGAGTTTTTATGGAAGCGCATGCGCCGCAGTCCGATGATCATCCCGATTATCATGGAGGTTTGATTTCGTGTCTGAGAAAGACCGGAAAACTGAATTGCAGGAAGAACCGCAGGTTCTGGGAGTCGTCAATCATGTCGGAAATTTCCTGATCAAACTGGCGATCCTGGCAGTCTTTATTTTCGTTCTGCTTTACGGAACAAAGACCGCTTATGAATTCGGGTATTCCGTCTTTACGACCGGCGCGGCGGAGGAAGCTCCCGGCCGGGATGTTTCCGTAACGATCCTGACCGGCATGTCCAAACGGAGCATCGGCAGCCTGCTGGCCAATCAGGGCGTCATCAAAAACGCGACGGTCTTTTACGTTCAGGCGATGATCTACGGTTACGATCTCAAACCGGGCAGCTATATTCTGAATACTTCTCAGAGTATCGAATCGATCCTGCTGACGCTGTCCGCGGAGGACGAAACACAATGAGGATACCGGAGCTGTTAATGCCGGTCGGCAGTCCTTCCGTTCTTCCTGTCGCGCTCCGATACGGAGCGGATGCGGTCTATCTGGGCAGTGATGCCCTGAGTCTTCGGGCCAAGGCAGAGAATTTCACCGAAGAAGCGCTTTTCGAAGCTGTCCGCTATACACATTCTCTCGGAAAAAAGCTGTATCTGGCAGTCAATATATTTGCTCACGAAGGGGATCTGGACGATGCCCGCACCCTGTTCCGTCAGATTTCACAGGCGGACGATCGTCCGGATGCTTTTATTATTTCCGATTTCGGTCTTTTCCGGCTTGCCCGCGAGCTCTGTCCTTCCGTTCCGGTGCATATCAGCACCCAGACAAACAGCACCAATTCAGAAACATTCCGCTTCTGGTACGAACAGGGAGTCCGCCGTGTCGTCTGCGCGCGGGAGCTGTCTCTGGTTGAGCTGAAAGCGCTGAAACAGCACATTCCCGCGGACATGGAGACGGAAGTCTTTGTGCACGGATCCATGTGCATGTCCTATTCGGGACGCTGCCTGATCAGCAATTTCCTGAACGGGCGGGATGCCAACCGCGGTCTCTGCACCCAGCCGTGCCGCTGGAAATACTATCTTTGCGAAGAGACCCGTCCCGGCGAATACATGCCGGTGGAGGAGAGCGCACGGGGAACGTATCTGTACAATTCCCGCGATCTCTGCATGATCTCTTATCTGCCGGAACTGCTGGAGGCAGGCGTATCGTCGCTCAAAGTGGAAGGCCGCATGAAGAACGAACTCTATGTCGCGACCATTGCCCGCGCGTACCGCCGCGCCCTGGACGCGCTGGCGGAAAGTGAAGCGGCTTACCGTAAGCTGCTGCCGTGGTGTGAAGAGGAAGTTCTGAAAGTCACGACGCGTGACTACTGTACGGGCTTTTATTTCGGGCAGCCCGGTCCCGGCTCGCAGAATTTTGCCAGCAGCGCCTACCGGCAGGACTACCGCTTCCTTGGAGTCGTCCGGCAGGATGCGGGCGGGCCCTATATTCTTCAGAAAAACAAATTTTCCGCCGGAGATCCTGTCCAGGCGATCCGTCCGGACGGCTCTGATCTTACCTTTTCCGTAAAAAGCTTTTTGTCGGAAACAGGAGAACGGCAGCTGAGCTGTCCTCATCCGGGGCAGAAACTGTATCTCGAAACAGAAGCGGAATTACGGGAAAACGACGTATTAAGGGAGAAGAATCCATGAAAGAATTTACCGTTCCGGAAGCCTACCGTCTGGTGCAGCGCTCCGAACTGAAAGAAATCGGTCTGACCGGAACCGTCCTGGAACATACCAAGTCCGGTGCGCGCCTGATCTGTCTGCCGTCTGACGACGATAACAAGGTGTTTTTTATTGCCTTCCGTACACCGCCGGCCGACGATTCCGGCCTCCCGCATATTCTGGAGCACAGCGTGCTCTGCGGATCCGATAAGTATCCGATCAAGGACCCGTTCATGGAGCTGGGAAAGAGTTCTCTGAACACTTTTTTGAATGCCATGACGTATCCGGACAAGACCATCTATCCGGTGGCCAGCTGCAACGATAAGGATTTTGCCAATCTGATGGACGTCTATATGGATGCCGTGCTGCATCCGCAGATCCATCGCAATAAAAATATTTTTCTGCAGGAAGGCTGGCGCTACGAACTGGAGAGCCGGGATGCTGAACTGAACCTTAACGGCGTTGTCTACAGCGAGATGAAAGGGGCGTTTTCCGATCCGGAGGAGATCCTTGCACGGTACGCGCTGAACAGTCTGTATCCGGATACCGCCTACCGCTATGAATCAGGGGGAGATCCCGATGCGATCCCTTCTCTTTCCTATGAGTCTTTCTGTGAATTCCACAAGAGACTGTACCATCCCGCAAACAGCTATATCTTCCTCTACGGCGACATGGATATGGAAGAACGGCTGAACTATCTGGACCGTTCGTATCTGTCGGCTTATGACCGGATCGAAGTGGATTCCGAGCCGGGGTTTCAGCCGCCGTTTGAAGCACGGCGGGAGATGGATGTGACGTATCCCGTCAGTGAGGAAGAGGAGGACAGCGATAAGAGTTTTTATTCTCTGCAATGGTCGGTGGGCGATATTATGGATTCCCGTCTGGCCAATGCGATGGGGATTCTGGAGACGGTTCTGATCACGGCGCCGGGGGCTCCTTTAAAGCAGGCGCTGCTGGATGCCGGCCTGGCGAAGGATGCCGGCGGCGGCTATGCCGCCTATACACTGCAGCCGCAGTTTAATGTGACGGCGAAAGAAGCAAAGGCCGGAGAAAAGGCACGGTTCATGCAGATCGTGACGGATACGCTGACGGAATTGGCCGATAAAGGACTGAACAGAAAATCCCTGGCGGCCGCGATCAGCAGCCGTGAGTTTCAAAGCCGGGAAGCTGATTTCGGCGGTTTTTCCAAGGGGCTGGTTTACGGGATCAATATCCTGAACACCTGGCTGTACGACGGAGAGGATCCGTTCCTGTATCTTCGATATGAGGACGTTTTTGCCTTTCTTCGCGCGAAGATAGAGGAAGGATATTTCGAATCCGTCATCCGGCAGCATTTACTGGATAATCCGCATTGTACCCTGGTGGAGATGGATCCGGAGAAAGGGAAGGATAAACGGGATTCCGAGGCACTTCAGAAGAGACTGGAAGCATACAAATCATCTCTATCTGAAAGTGAGCAGGATGCCCTGATCGCCCAGTATAAAGCACTGAAAGCCTATCAGGAAAAAGAAGAAAGCCCGGAAGAAAAACGCTGTGTTCCGAAACTGAATCTGAGCGATTTAAAGCGGGAAGCGCGTGTTTCGGTGAACCGTGAAGACACCGCCGGCCCGGCAAAACTTATTACCCGTCCGGAAAGCACGGCCGGTATCGCCTATGCGGATCTGTACTTTGATCTGGCGGCCGTGCCGCAGGAGCATCTGCCGTATCTCGGACTTTTGAAATGCTGTTTTGCCCTGGTTTCGACGGAGCGGCAGAATTACAGGGATCTGTTTGACAGCATTCAGGAAACGACCGGCGGCATCAGTTTCGGACTGGATGCACCGATCAGAACGTCCGGAGAATGGAAGCCTTATGCGGCCGTCAGCGTCAAGGCCCTGTATTCCAGATGGAAAGAAAGTCTTTCCCTGATCCGGGAGATCTGTCTGGGATCTCTTTTCCGGGATGAGAAGCGGCTTTATGAGATCCTGTCCTCCTCGGTGATCGGACAGCGTCAGATGATGCTGATGGCCGGACACCGGGCCGCGATCCAGCGTGCGTCGTCTTATTACGACGAGACATTCCGCTTCGGCGAGATCACGGGCGGTTTGGATTTCTTCCGCTTCTGCTCGGACGCCCTGGATGACTTTGACGGAAGAAAAGAGGAACTGATGACGGGACTGGAAACGGTCAGCAGCGAAGTTTTTACCCGCAGCGGCCTGATTTTCAACCTGACCTGCGAGTCAGAGGCCCTGGATGATCTCAAAAAAGAATTGGCTGATCTGGCGGCTTCTCTGCCCGAGAGCCCCGCGGCCTGTTTTACGGCGCCTCAGCCCGTTAAGAAAAACGAAGGCATTATGACGACCGGAGCCGTGGGCTTCGTCGCGATGTGCGGAAGCTTCCGCAAGGCCGGTCCTTATACCGGCGCGCTCCGTGTCCTGAATACGCTGCTTTCGACAGATTATCTGTGGCAGCAGCTCCGTGTTCTGGGCGGCGCGTACGGTGCCATGTGCAGTTTCAGCGTTATGGGACAATCTTATTTTGCCTCCTACCGCGACCCCAATATACGCAGTACGCGGGACGCGTATCTGGCCATCCCCGCTTATCTGGAGACGCTGGATCTGCCCCGGGAGATCCTGGACAATTTTATTATTTCAACGATCGGGACGCTTGATTTTCCGTTTACGCCGTCCGTGCTGGGCAAACGCGACTTTGCCGCATATCTCGGCGGGATCACGGCCGGGATGCAGCAGCAGGAGAGGACGCAGATCTTAAACTGCCGGAATGAGGATCTGCGGGCGCTGGCGCCGTATGTGCAATGCATTCTGCAGGATAACAATTTCTGCACCTTCGGCAGTGCCGTCGCGATCGAAAAAGACCGGGATCTTTTTGAAAACACAGAAAACCTGTAAGAGAAGGAGCGACGCATGAAATCCGGTTTTGTCACTTTGATCGGCCGCCCGAACGTGGGAAAATCCACACTGATGAATGCTCTCATCGGCGAGCGGATCGCCATCACCAGCAATAAAGCGCAGACGACCCGCCACCGGATCGAGACGGTCTATACGGATGAGCGCGGGCAGATTATTTTCCTGGATACCCCGGGGATCCATAAGGCAAAAAACAGGCTCGGCGATTATATGGTCGGCGTGGCGACCGAAAGCATTTCCGAAGTGGATCTGGTGCTGTGGCTGATCGAACCGTCCGACCGTTTCGGGGAAGGAGAGGACCTGGTGCGGGCTTTCCTGAAAGCAGGTCACAAGCCGGTCGTTCTCGTGATCAACAAGACCGATACGGCGGACAAAGCCACGATCGCAGCCTGCCGGGAGGCTTTTGCAAGGGAATATGATTTCGCGGACGTGATCGAAGTGTCCGCCCTGAAGGGGGAGAACGTCGGCCGTCTGCTTCAGCTTCTGTACGACCGGCTGCCGGAAGGCCCGCTGTTTTACGATGAGGATACGCTGACAGATCAGAGCATGCGGATGCTGGCGGCGGAGTTTATCCGGGAGAAAGCCCTGCGGTATCTGTCGGATGAGGTCCCGCACGGGATCGCCGTGGAGATCGAAGCGTATCACGAGCTGCGGGACGGAGCGGCGGATATCGAGGCGGCGATCATCTGTGAAAAAGAGTCTCATAAAGGGATCGTGATCGGAAAGGGCGGCGCGACGATCAAGAAGATCGGGACCGAAGCCCGGCAGGAGATCGAAAAGCTGGCCGGCGGAAAGATCAATCTGAAGCTGTTTGTGAAGGTCCGGAAAGACTGGCGCAACGATCCGGCTTTCTTAAAGAGCATCGGGTACAGCAAACGTTCATGAACGACTGGATTACGGTAAACGGAATCGTGATTTCATCGATGCCGCTGGGAGAATATGACCGGCGGCTTTTGCTGCTGACCGCCGAACTGGGGAAGATCAGTGCTTTTGTAAAAGGCGGACGGCGCAGCGGGAGCATGCTGCAGAGCGCCAGCCGGCTTTTCGCTTTCGGCAGCTTTGAACTCTATGCCGGACGCAGTTCGTATACGGTCAAGGCGGCGGAGATCCGGGAGTATTTCGAGTTTCTGGGCCAGGATCCGGAAGCGCTCTGCTATGCGTCGTATTTCGGCGAACTGGCGGAGTATTACGCACAGGAAGGCGCGGAGAATCCGGAACTGGTCAAACTTCTTTTCTATGCCGTCCGCAGTCTGAAAAACACGCAGCTGGACCGCGCCACGATCCGCTACGCCTATGAACTGAAGCTGATGCAGACGGAAGGCGAAGCTTTTTCCGAGCCGCCGGGAGAGCCCGGGGAATCGGCCCTTGCCGCCTGGCAGTTCGTACTGGAAAACGGACCGGAAAAGTGCTTTCTGTTCCGCCTGAAACCGGAGGGCTTCCGGGAGTTTCAGAAGGCCGTGGCTTTTCTGCGGGGGCAGATGATCGACAAAAGTTTCAAATCGCTGAACGTGCTGGAAGATTTCCTTTCGATGCTGCCGCAGGCATAGCGGCGGGGGAAAAGGACAGAAGGGAAGAGGCATAAAGAAAAGGACGGGACCGTAAAGGCTCGTCCTTTTGATCACTGATGTATTGGGAACAGAGGGTGTTGCTCCTAGGCCATCTTGTTTACCATAAGGGTCAAACGGGAAATTTTGCGGGAAGTGGTGTTCTTGTGATACACACCCTTGCTGGTGGCTTTGTCAAGTTCTACCACGGCAGCCTTTAACGCCGCCTCGGCAGCAGCCTTGTCGCCGCCGTCAACAGCCGCATAAACCTTCTTCACGAAAGTCTTCACGCGGGAGCGGATCGCTTTGTTGCGCTCGGCGTTGCGGGCCGCAACCAGAACTCTCTTCTTCGCAGATTTAATGTTAGCCAATGTTCTACCTCCACATCGTATTGCCTTCCGGGCGTGGGTCAGTCGCCTTCAAGGCTTTGGGACCGGCGTCAGACACGAAACGGCGATCGACAAATATATTAGCCTTTCGCGTGTCTTCTGTCAAGGACTTTTTTTCAGTTTTCCCTGTTTTTTTCAGCCTTTTTTGCGGCTCTTCGGCGCAGACGGATCGCGGCCGTCAGCAGCCGGAAATGACCGCCCGCGAAAAGCGCGAAGATCGCCCGCTGTTTCGGGGAAAGTGCCGAAGAACGGCTCAGCGTCTTCAGCTCGGGATGCGAGCAGACAAAGTCTTTGGCGTAACGCCTGACCGCTTCCTGATCGTAGCCTTCCTCCATCATGAAATAGAGGATCCCGTCCAGGACGCCGCGGTAGGAAGAAGCTTTGAGCAAAAGCAGATGCTCCGGATCCCACAGTCCCCACTTTTCCATAAAAGGCCGGAAAAAATCAAACTTCCCGGTATTGAAGCGCTGATCCAGACGGGCCGTGTCGAATTCATGCATCACGCTGTCGGAGCGGATCCGGTAACGGCAGAAAGGGCGGGCGGTATAATAAACCTTTTTCGCCCGGGTCAGGGGGTACAGGCCGTGCAGGGCATCTTCCCCGTAAGGGTTGGAAAGATACGGGGTATAGTCGGTGGGGTCTTCCTGAAAGAGTTCCCGCCGGACAGCTTTGGCCCAGAGCGCATCCAGCTGATTGCCGCGGATATACAGCTCATAAAGCGGCTTTTTCGCCGACTCCCCCTCGAAAACGGTTCCGTCCGCAAAGAGGGGCGGCCGTCTGTCGTTTGGTCTGCCGTCGTCGTAAAAAGCGGTGAATTCATAGAGAATGATATCGGGATCACCGGCCGAAAGGCGCAGATTGTGCAGGGCCGAAAGCGTGCCGGGTTCCATCAGATCATCCGAATCCAGCCAGAGAATCACGTCCCCTTTCGCGGCGCGGATCGCTTCCCGCCGGGTGGGGATGGTACCGCGGTGCGGACAGTGCAGGACCCGGATCCTACCCGGAAAATCGGCTGCGAAACGGTCGCAGATCTCGCCGCTGTCATCCGGCGAGCCGTCTTCCGTTAAAACCAGCTCCCAGTCCGAAAAATCCTGCCGCAGAACCGATTCGACGGATTCGGCCAGATACTCACGCGCTTTATAGACGGGCATCAGAATGCTGAATTCCATGAGGCACCTTCCCTTTCTGATTTAAAGTGTATTCTACTAAATCTTGCCAAGTCTTTCAAGATGGGATATAATAAAATGCCAAAGATGAAGGGGAGATCCATGGAGAAAAGCAAGCCCGAAATCAGTATTATCGTTCCCGTTTACAAGACCGAGGCCTATCTGGAAGCCTGTGTCAGGAGCATCCTGGCGCAGACGTATTCCGATTGGGAGCTGATTTTGGTGGACGACGGTTCTCCGGACCGCTGCGGCGAGATCTGCGACCGCCTGGCGGGGGAAGATCCCCGCATCCGGGTGCTTCATCAGGAAAACGGCGGCGTCAGCCGCGCCAGAAACGCGGGGCTTGAAGCAGCCCGCGGGGCCTGGCTGGCCTTTGTGGACAGCGACGACCGGATCGAAACGGAGTATCTGCAGTTTTTGTATGATCTTACATTAAAACACGCTGTCCCGATGGCCGCCTGTGCCTATTATGAAGATACGGATCCGCCCCGTTTTCCCTGCCGCCCTCTGCCGAAAGAAAAGATGACTGCGGCAGAGTTCCTGAACGCGGCTCTCAAAGAAAGCAACGGCCTGTGTCTGTCGGTTTGGGGCTGTCTGATCCCGGCCGAATACGGGATCCGTTTCCGGGAAGATCTGGCTTACAGCGAAGATACCCTGTACTTCCTGACGTCTTTAAAGAAAGCCGGCCGGATCGCCTACGCAGCGGAACCGCTGTATGCTTATCAAATCGGACGGGAAGGCAACACCGTGACCAGACGGACTTTGCAGAAGCATCTGAACGGGCTTGCCGTGCGACGGGAGATGTCGGACTTGTTTGCCGGAGAGGATCCGGAACTGGACGCGAATATGCTGCGCGTACGCACGGATCTGACGCTGCAGGCGGTGCGGCAGGCCGCCCGGGAAAAGAACGGGGCCGAAAAGAAAACCCTGCTGCGGGAAGCCCGCGCCTTGTGCCGAAAGGCGGTTCGGGAACCGCTGATTCGAAAGAAAGACCGGCTGCGTCTGGCGCTGTTAAGCGCCGCACCGGTCAGCGGCGCCGCCCTGTGGGAAAAGATCGGAGGAAAAAATGGATAAACAGCTGCCTCTGATCAGTGTTATCATGCCGGTATATCAGACGTCGGCTTATCTGGAAGAAGCGGTCCGGAGCGTACAGGCACAGACCTGGGAAAACTGGGAACTGCTTCTGATCGACGACGGTTCCACCGACGGAAGCGCGGAACTGTGCGACGCGCTGGCGCGCAAAGACCGCAGGATCCGCGTGTTCCATCAGGCGAACGGGGGCGTCAGCCGGGCCCGCAACAGAGGCCTCGAAGAAGCAAGAGGGAGTTATTACAGCTTCACGGACAGTGACGATGCGCTGGATCCCGACTTCCTTTCCTGGCTTTTGGAAAAGCAGAAGACCGTACCGGACGGCGCCGCCTGCTGCGGCATTTCCGAGTTCGGAAAGGAGGCAGCCGCAGCGCTGCCGGCCGAAAATGCCGGCGCTTTAGCAGATCCCGAAGATTTCATTCTGGAAGCCCTGATGGGACGGCTGCCCCTTCCGCTTTGCTGCGCGAACTGGCTGATCCCGGCCCGGCTGGCGGAAGGTCTGCGCTTTGATCCGGATCTGCGCTATTCGGAGGACAGCCTCTTCCTGTGCGAAGTGCTGGCCCGCTGCGGGCATATATCTTGCGAACTGCGTCCCCTGTACCGCTACCGGAGCAGCCGGGAGGGCAATACGGCGACGCTGGACACCTATCAGAAAAATGCGGAGAAGATCCCTGCCTGGGAGAAGATCCTGGCGCTGTATCGAAACCGCTCCGGGAAGGCTTCTCAGGCGGTGCTTCGTCATCTGACGGAGCTCAGCGCTCAGGCTTCCCGCCGGGCTTCGCAGGAAGGGCTTCCGAAAGCCGCAAGGGCGTATCGCGAAAACGCGATGGAATGCTGGAAGCAGCTGGATAAAAACGGCCCGGTTCCCGCCGGAGACAGGCGCCGCCTGCTGTTTTATGCGCTGTGTCCGGTCCTGAGTGAAAAAGTGATGCTGAAAGTGTACGGACGGGTCTGACGAATGGAAAAAGAACTGATCAGTGTGATCGTTCCCGTCTACAACGTGGAACCGTATCTGGAAAAATGTGTCCGGAGCGTCCTGGGACAGACGTACGGTCTGTTTGAGCTGCTTCTGATCGACGACGGTTCGACGGATGAAAGCGGCATGCTGTGCGACCGTCTGGCGGAAACAGACGGTCGGATACGGGTGATTCATCAGGAAAACAGAGGACTGGCAGCGGCCAGAAACCGCGGGATAGAAGCCTCGGAAGGCCGGTATCTGATCTTTTTGGACAGTGACGATTTCTGGTCGGCGGACGTTCTGGAAAAGCTGCTGGAATCGATTCAAAAAAACGGCGCCGAACTGGCTCTGTTTCCCCTCTTTTATGAGGATGAAAACGGAGAGCCGCTTCCCGCGCCTCCTTTCCCGGCACCGGGCTGTTACAGCGGCGATGCGCTGCTGACCCTGCTGTGCACGGAAGGGACTCCGCAGCTGGTCACGGCAGTCAACCGTCTCGCGGAACGTTCCCTCTGGCAGACACTTCGGTTTCCTGACGGCCGTTATCATGAAGATGAATATACGGCTCACCGCCTTTATGCGGCCGTCGGGAAGGCTGTTCTGACAGATCAGCCCCGCTATCATTATCTTCAGCGGTCGGGCAGCATTACGCGGCAGGAAAGTCCTGAACGGCGGGCGGATGGCGTAGACGCCTTTCTGGATCGGGCGGAATTCCTGAAAGCAGACGGACGTACGGAGCTGACAGCCCCGACACTGAGGAGCGCCCTGCACTGGTATCTGACGATCCTCACAGGAACCGATTTCCGCAGACTGAAGAGCTGCGCGCGTTTAGAAGAAGTCCGCGCAAGGTTTCGGAAAGATATCAATCTTTGTCCGTCCCTGTTTTCCGGGCGGGAGAGTCTGGCCGTCAGGCATCCGGCTCTCTGGCAGCTGCTGCACCGGCTGCGCCACCGTTCTGCAAAAGGAGTCTGAATATGAGTTTTCTGGATAAAATGGAAAAGAAGCTGGGCCGCTTTGCCGTAAAAAACCTGATGATCTACCTGCTCGTTTTTTATGCGGGAGGTTTTATTCTGAGTTACGTCAATCCGACATTTTACATAGAGCATCTGTGCCTGAATATGGAACGGATCTTTGCCGGAGAGATCTGGCGGCTCGTGACCTTCATCATCTATCCGCCCTCCACCAGTATTCTCTGGTTCCTGCTTGAGATGTATATTCTGTTTTCTCTCGGACGGGCACTGGAAAGACTCTGGGGAAGCTTTTATTTTGATCTGTATATTCTGATCGGGATCCTTTCCCTGATCGTGGCGGCTCTTCTGGTGTATCTGATCACAGGGAAAGTTCTTTTGCTGTATCCGGACAATATATACCTGTCCCTGATCCTGGCCTTCGGAATGACGGTCCCGGATATGCAGTTTCTGCTGTATTTCATTATTCCGATCAAAGCAAAGTATATTATGTTCTTTTACGGGGCGGTCCTTGCGTATCAGTTTGTGACCGGCGGATGGCCGGCAAGAGTCCAGATTATCGCATCCCTGTTTAATTTTTTCCTGTTCTTCCTGTTTATCCGGCGTCCTTTCCTGCGGGTGCGTCAGGGGATCCGGCGGGCGGAGTTTCAGCGGAAGATGAGAGAGACCGCCAGGGAAGCGCAGAATCTGCGCCCGATGGGAGCGCGGCATGTCTGTTCTGTCTGCGGACGGACCAATATCAGCGATCCGGAGCTGGAATTCCGTTTCTGCAGCCGCTGCGCGGGAAACCGGGAGTACTGCCTGGAACATTTATATACCCATATTCATGTGACGGAGGACAGGCCGGAACAGGAGGGGTGATCCGCCCGTTTTTCCTTTCTATTATTTGAATATTTTTATAGTTTTTTTGATTTTTTAGTGAAATCTTTCTTTTTGTATGCTATAATATGAGCCGAGAGAACCGCCGCTTGTGCTTCGGCGGAAAAAACAATTCTTTAGGAGGGTTATTATGGCTCAAACTGAACCCAAAAAGGGCGGTATCCTTCGGGCATACCTGAACTTTAACGTGCTGTACAAGATCCTGATCGGTCTTGTGATCGGCGCGATCGCCGGCATTATCCTGGCGGCCAGCGGCGTGACCGCTCTGCCTGCCTGGATCAGCATGTTCGGCACTATCTTTACCAGACTGCTGAAGATGATCATCATCCCGATGATCGTCGGCTCTCTGATCGTCGGTGCCGCTTCCGTTTCACCTGCTACGGTCGGTAAAGTCGGTATCCGCGTCGTCATCATCTATCTGATCACTTCCGCGATCGGCGTCACCATCGGTCTGATCATGGGCAACATCTTCCAGCCGCATGCCGAGCTGGCGTCTCTGGCGGCAAATGCTGCCGGCAAAGCCAGCGAGACGAACGTCTGGAAGGTCATCTATGAGATCATCCCGACGAGCGTGCTGCAGTCCCTCGTCAATGAGACCGTGCTGCAGGTCATTTTCTTCTGCATCATTTTCGGTCTGTGTCTGTCCTATCTGAAGGCGTCTTCGGATGAGCGCTTAAAAACCATCGCGGGCACAATGTACAATTTCTTCGACTGCCTGACCGAGATCATGATCAAGATCGTTCGCGGCATCATGCAGTACGCCCCGATCGGCGTTGCCGTCCTCATCTGTGAGGTCATTGCCAAGAACGGACCGGCAGTCGTCGGCTCGCTCGTGATCGTCCTCATCGCCTGCTTCCTGGGCTATGCGATCCACATCGTGCTGGTATACGGCGGCCTCTTAAAGATCTTCAAGATCAAGGTCAAATCCTTCTTCAAAGAAGCCCGTACGCCGTTCATCACCGCTTTCGTTACCCGTTCTTCCAACGGCACGCTGCCGACTACGATGACCGCCGCCGAAAACCTCGGTGTCGATAAAGAAGTCTACGCTTTCTCCCTGCCGCTCGGCGCCACCATCAATATGGACGGCACGGCGATCTATCAGGGCGTCTGCGCTTTCTTCCTGGTCATGACCTGCTACGGCCGTGGGCTGACCTTCGGTGAGATGGCTATGATCGTTCTGCTGGCCACGCTGGCCTCCATCGGTACCGCGGGCGTTCCCGGCGCCGGCGCCATTATGCTGGCTATGGTCATGGCCGGTATCGGCATGCCGATCGCAGAAGGCACCCCGATTGCCGGTGCGTATGCCATGATCCTCGGCATTGACGCTCTCCTGGATATGGGCCGCACCGCTTTGAACGTAACCGGCGACCTGACCTGCACCTGCTGCATTGCCAAGAAGCTCGGACTTCTGAAAGAAGATTCCGTGATCAAGTAATCGTTTATGAACAAGATTCTTCTGGAAAAGAGACTGCGGGATCTGTCTCTTTACAGTGACTTTTATTTCCGGAAGGAACTGAAGCCGCTGGCGCAGCTCCTGAGGGACGACGAACAGCTGAACTGTATTCTGACCGGCGTGCAGGATGCGAACCGAAAGATGGTCGCCGTGACAGATAAAAGGATCCTGATCCTGTATGCGGCGACGCTGGGCGGCGGAGACGTAAAGGTCATAAAAAGAGAAGCGGTGAAAGAGTACTGGTTCAAAAAGAAACTGCTGTTTTCCTCCGCCGGGTTTTCCACGGAGCAGGAAAGCTTTGTCTTTACCAATACGCAGAGCCGTCTGAAATCGTATTTCGAATGGGCCATGTCTCTGCCAGTGTCCGGAGAGTCCTGATCCGGAAAAATTTTAACCCGTACAGCCGTACAGAGTCATCTGTACGGCTGTATGCATGAATGTTCATTTTTTACTTGACAGAAAGCGGCGGATACGGTAATCTGTATACGGGTGATGACAAGGGGCATTCCCTGTTTTTTTATATTTATCCCGAAAATGCCTTGACAGAAAGAAGAAAGAAGACTATTATAGAAAGCGAACAAAAGTTCGAGCGGAGGAAACATGAAAAAAGAAGACCGTATCAAGGCAATTGAAACTTTAGTGGCCAATACCGAAAAGGATTTCGGAAAAGGCTCCATCATGCGTCTGGGGGATAACCGCCAGATGAATATTGAAACGATCCCGACAGGATCGCTGTACCTGGATCTTGCACTGGGACTGGGCGGTCTGCCAAAGGGCCGCATCATCGAGATCTTCGGACCGGAATCCAGCGGCAAAACGACGCTTGCCCTGCATGTGATCGCGGAAGCGCAGAAGCGGGACGGCTTTGCCGGCTTTGTGGACGCGGAGCACGCACTGGATCCTGTTTATGCCAAGAACATCGGGGTCGATATCGACAACCTGTACGTTTCCCAGCCGGACAACGGCGAACAGGCCCTGGAGATCGCGGAAGCCATGGTCCGTTCCGGCGCGATGGACGTCGTAGTCGTGGACTCGGTCGCTGCGCTGGTCCCGAAAGCGGAGATCGACGGCGAGATGGGAGACTCCCACGTCGGTCAGCAGGCCAGGCTCATGTCGCAGGCGCTGCGCAAGCTGACGGCCGCCATCAGCCGCTCCGGCTGCATTGTGATCTTTATCAACCAGCTGCGCGAAAAGATCGGCGTCTTTTACGGCAATCCGGAAACGACCACCGGCGGCCGCGCCCTGAAGTTTTATTCTTCCGTACGGCTGGACGTCCGCCGGACGGAAAGCATTAAACAGGGAAGTGATGTCATCGGCAACACCGTAAAGGTAAAAGTCGTCAAGAACAAAGTTGCTCCGCCCTTCAAGGAAGCCAAAATGGATATCATGTTCGGACGCGGCATTTCGAAGGAAAGCGACATTCTGGAACTTGGCGTCGAAAGCGGAATCATCGAGAAAAGCGGCAACTGGTATTCTTACGGCGGAAGTCGGATCGGAAACGGGAAAGAAAATGTAAAAGCCCTGCTCCGTACACAGCCGGAACTGCTCTCCGAACTCGAAGAGAAGGTACGGGTGCATTACGGTCTTTCCCCTGCCGGAAAGCCGGAAGCTGCCGAAACCGAGAAGAAAGACTGATTTTTCGGAAAATTTTCGTCTTTTTTTCAAAAAACGCTTGCCATTGACAAAGCGCTGTGCTAAAGTACAGACGGTAAGCTGAATATGTATGGTAAGGTGAGAGTGGATGATAAATCCGCTCTTTCCTTTTGAAAAGAAAGAGGTTGCCATTGGGTAAAAAAGAGACGATAGAAAAGAAAACGGAAAAGCTGCTGGAAGCCTTTCTGGCCGAAAAAAACTTTGAACTCGTTGACGTGGAGTACGTCCGGGAGGGAAGCGACTGGATTCTGCGTGTTCTTCTGGACAAAGAAGGCGGGATCCGAATCGATGACTGTGAAACCGTCAGCCGTTACCTGAGTGAAGCGCTGGACCGCGCGGATTTTATTGAGGAAGCCTATATTCTTGAAGTCAGTTCTCCCGGGCTGCTTCGTCCTTTCAAGAAAGATAAGGATTTTACCAGAAATCTGGGCGAAGAGGTGGAGATCCATTTGTTTCAGCCTCAGGAAGGCGCGAAGGACTATATCGGCTGTCTGAAATCGTTTGACAAGGACAGCGTCACGATCCTCTTCGAAGATGAAGTGGAAGCGTCTTTCGCCCGCAGCAATATCGCATTGATCAGAAAATACATAGATTTCTCAGACCTTTAAACGGTCGGAACAATGACCGGAAGGTCACAAGGAGGATAAGAGAAAATGAACAAGGAACTACTGGAAGCGCTCACTCTTCTGGAAAAGGAAAAGAACATCAGCCGTGACGTGATCATGGACGCGATCGAAGTTTCACTGACAAACGCCGTATCGAAAAACTATGATAAGGGCGAGAACGTCCGTGTGGAAATGGATCGGGAAACCGGTGATTACAAAATTTATAAAGAAAAGCAGATCGTAGAAGAGATTACCAATCCCGGGGCCGAGATGACCCTGGATCAGGCGCGGGCCATCAGCTCAGCCTATCAGATCGGGGATGTCGTGCGGGAGCCGATCGAGATCAAGAGCTTCAGCCGTGTTGCGGCTCAGAATGCGAAAAACGTCATTCTGCAGAAGCTGCGGGAAGAGGAGCGCAAGTCCGTCTTTGAACGGTATCATTCTCGTGAACATCAGATCATTTCCGGCGTGATCCAGCGTCACATCGGGAAAAACATCAGTATTAACCTTGGCTCTGCCGACGCAATCATGCCCGAAAACGAGCAGATCAAGACCGAGAATTACCGTCCGAACGAACGGATCAAGGTTCTGGTGCTTGAAGTGAAGGATACGCAGCGCGGACCGCATATCCTGGTCAGCCGGACCCATCCGGATCTGGTGCGCCGCTTCTTTGAGGCGGAGGTCGCCGAAATCAAGCAGGGAATCGTGGAGATCAAGGCCGTTGCCCGCGAAGCCGGATCCCGCACCAAGATGGCAGTTGCTTCCTATGACGAAGCCGTGGATCCTATCGGCGCCTGCGTCGGTCTGAACGGAACCCGTGTCAATGCCGTCGTGGATGAGCTCGGCGGTGAAAAGATCGATCTGATCCACTGGAGCGACAACTCGGCGGAGCTGATCGAGAACGCGCTGAGCCCGGCGAAGGTTATCGTGGTCCTGGCAGACGATGAAGAGAAGGAAGCGCTGGTCATTGTTCCCGACTTCCAGCTTTCGCTGGCCATCGGCCGTTCCGGACAGAATGCCCGTCTGGCTGCCAAGCTGACCGGCTACAAGATCGATATCAAATCCGAGACCGAGGCGAGAGAATCCGGCATCTTCGATGAGATCGGCTACATTGACGATTACACGAATGACGGAGAAGAGTACGCGGAAGGCGGCTACGAAGAAGAATACGTAGAAGAGGAAGAAGCACAGGCGTAAGATGATGGAGAAAAGCTATCCGCAGAGGACCTGTATCGGCTGCCGGCAGGTAAAGGACAAAAGAGATCTCATCCGTGTGGTTCGGACGCCGGAAGGGACTTTCTGTCTGGATCAAGGCGGCAAAATGAACGGACGCGGGGCTTATCTCTGCCCGAATGAAACCTGTATCGGGCTGGCACTGCGAAAAGGCGCTCTGGCTAAAAGCTTTCGCATGACGTTGCCGCCTGACGTGAAAGAATCGCTGACAGAGGAATTAAAAAAGATTGAAACAGAGAATATTGAACATGCTTGGACTGGCACAGAAAGCAGGCCGGATCGCCTCGGGTGAAACGGCGGCGGAAAATGCCTTGAAATCAGAAAAAACATATCTTCTGATCGTTGCGGCGGATTCATCCGACGGAAGCAGAAAGCATTGGACGGATATGACAGCGTACCGGAAGATCCCCTGTGTTCAATGGGGAACGAAGGAAGAGCTGGGGAAGGCCGTCGGGAAAAACCAGCGTTCCGCCCTCGCTGTTACGGACGAGGGATTTGCGGCTCAAATACGGAAAATGCTTCTGGAAGAAAGAACAGAAAAGTTACGGGGGGAATAATATATGGAAATCGACAAAAACAAAAATACGTCGGGTGACGGAGAAGTCAAAAAGAAAAAATACAGTGTGGTATTCCGCGCAGGAAACAGCCAGCAGAACAGCTTGAAGACCCGCCCTCAGGGGACAGGTACGAAGCCGCCTGCCAAGCCGGCTCAGCCGGCCGGCCGTCCTGCGGTACCGGGAAAACCGTCAGCCGGTACAAGTGCGAAAACCGGTACGGCTGCGCCTGCCAAACCGGTGCCGGCCGCTGAAAAGAAAACAGGGAAGACGGAATCTGCCGTTCCTGAAGAAAAGCTGATCCCCAAAACGCAGGAAGAGGCTGCTGCGCCGGCCGTCTCTGCGAAGCCTGAAGTCTCTGCCGCACCGGCTGCAGCTGCCGTGGAAACGAAACCGGAAGTATCCCCCGCTCCGGCCGTTCCGGCAATTGCCGAAAAAGAAGCAGAAGAGAAACCTGCTGCCCGGACAGCGGAAAAGAAGACCGTGAAAGCGGCCGAAAAACCGGCTGAAAAATCATCTCCGGCAGCCGTGGAAGAGGAAAAAACTGCTCCCGCACAGGCGGCTCCGGAAGCGCCGAAAGCGCCGGTCCGTCGTTTTGTGGATCTGAGTCAGGTCCGTGCCGCGGAACAGGAAGCGAAGAACCGCAGTGCACGCACAGCGGCGAAAACGTCTGCCGAACGCAGACCGGTAGCCGGAACCAGACCGCAGGGTCAGGCACCGGCCGCCCGTGGAACCAGACCGGCCGGGAGCGGCCGTCCTGCGCCTGCCGGCGGTACCGGACGCGGTTTTGCCGCGCAGGGACGCAGTGCTGCCGTCCCGAACAAGGATGACGATACCAGGACCGTCCGCCGTTCCTCTGCTACGAGGAGCGGCACAGGCCGCGCGGCTTCCGTCGTCGGAAGCGGTGATTTCGGTTTCGGTTTAAACAAGAGCGGAAAAAGCAGCAAGCAGTCGCAGCGTCAGGCAGCCGGCGCGGCCAAGGAAAACAGCCGCAACAACCGGGCGGATTCCGATGAAATGCGCCGTCCCGGCGGGAAGAATGCCCGCGGGAAAGGCGGCAGCATCAAGGATCTGGAAAAAGCCGCAAAAGCCGTAAAACCGGAAAAGGCCGAGCAGCAGATCAAGGTGATCACGATCCCGGATTCTTTAACGATTCAGGAACTGGCCCAGGCAATGAAGCTGCAGCCTGCCGCGATCATAAAAAAGCTTTTCCTGGCCGGCAAGGTCTTTACCGTAAATCAGGAGATCGATTACGACACGGCCGCGGATATCGCGCTTGAGTTTGATGTCGTAGCCGAGCAGGAAGAAAAAGTAGACCTGATCGAACAGCTGCTGCAGGATACGATCGAAGATAAAGAAGAAGATCTGGTGCCCCGTCCGCCGGTAGTCTGCGTCATGGGTCACGTCGACCACGGCAAGACCTCCCTGCTGGATGCGATCCGGAAGACGAACGTCACGTCCGGAGAAGCCGGCGGCATCACGCAGCATATCGGCGCCTATACCGTCATGATCAACGGCCAGAAGATCACCTTCCTGGATACGCCCGGTCATGAAGCCTTCACGGCGATGCGTATGCGAGGCGCGCAGGCAACGGATATCGCGATCCTGGTCGTGGCGGCGGACGACGGCGTCATGCCGCAGACCGTGGAAGCGATCAATCACGCGAAAGCCGCCGGCGTCGAGATTGTTGTGGCTATCAACAAGATCGATAAGCCCGGCGCCAATGTGGAACGCGTCAAGCATGAACTGACCGAATACGGGCTGATCGGCGAAGAATGGGGCGGCACCAACATTTTCGTACCGGTCTCCGCCAAGCGCGGCGACGGCATCGAAGAACTGCTGGAGATGCTGCTGCTGGTCGCGGAAATGCATGAACTGAAGGCCAATCCCAACCGCCGCGCGCGCGGTCTTGTGATCGAAGCGCAGCTGGACAATACCCGCGGCCCCGTCGCGACCGTCCTGGTCCAGAAGGGTACGCTGCACGTCGGCGACAACGTCGCGGCCGGCGCGAGCTTCGGCAAGATCCGCGCCATGCTGAACGATAAGGGCGAGCGCGTGCAGAAAGCGACACCCGGCGAACCGGTCGAGATTCTCGGCTTAAGCACGGTCCCCGCGGCCGGCGAAGTCTTTGTCTCTCCGGAAAACGAAAAGGATGCCCGCAGCTATGCGCAGACCTTTATTTCCGAAGAACGCCGCAAGATGGTCGAAGGCACCAAGTTCCATATGTCGCTGGATGATCTGTTCAGCCAGATCCAGAGCGGCAATATGAAGGAACTGAACCTGATCGTCAAGGCCGACGTACAGGGCAGCGTGGAAGCGGTCAAGACCAGTCTCACCAAACTGACCAACGAAGAAGTCGCCGTCAAGGTGATCCACAGCGGCGCCGGCAACATCACCGAATCCGACGTTACGCTGGCAGCCGCCTCCAACGCGATCGTAATCGGCTTCAACGTCAAGATCGACAACAAGGTCAAGGCGATCGCCGAGCAGGAAAAAGTCGACGTCAGAATGTACGACGTTATCTACAAAGCGATAGAAGACGTGCAGAACGCGATGCTGGGCATCCTGGAGCCGGTCTACGAAGAGCAGATCGTCGGTCACGCCGTGATCCGTCAGGTGTTCAAAGCCTCCGGCATCGGAAGCATCGCCGGCAGCTATGTCCTGGACGGCAAGATCGTCCGGAACTGCAAGTGCCGCGTGAAGCGCGGCGAGGAGCAGCTCTTTGACGGTGCGCTGGCGTCCTTAAAACGCTTCAAGGACGACGTGAAGGAAGTGGCGGCCGGTTACGAGTGCGGCCTTGTCTTTGAGAAGTTTAATGAGTTTGCGGTTGATGATACCATCGAGGCCTACACCCTGGTTCAGGTGGAGAGAAAGCTGGCAGAAAAGAAAGCATGAAACGAAACAGTTATAAACGGGAACAGGTCAATACTGCCGTACAGCGGGCGCTGAGCAGCATTCTGCGGGAAGACGTCAAGGACCCCCGCATTCCGCTGATGATCAGCGTTACAAAAGCAGTCGTGGCGCCGGATCTAAAGACCTGCAAAGCCTATATATCAGTACTGGGTGACGAGCAGACGAAAGAAGACTGCCGCGCCGCCTTAAAGAGTGCGGCAGGCTACATCCGCCATGAGCTGGCGATGCGTCTGAATCTGAGACTGACCCCGGAGATCACGTATATCCTGGATGATTCCATCGAGTACGGCGTTGAAATGATCTACAAGATCGACGCTGTCATGGAACAGCAAAATGCCGCGGCCCAGCTGCGGGAGCCTCCCGAAACCGAATAGGAGACGAACATGAAAAAACATTCCCTGAAACAGCGCTTCCGCTACTGGCTTGACAAACGGATGTCCAAAGGGACGATCAGCATGGTCAAGCTGCTCGCTTTTGTTGTGCTGGGCGCCGTCCTGCTGGTAACAGTCCTTGTCATTCTTTTCCACATGCAGAAGGAAGGGAAGAGTTTTCTGGCTACTTTCTGGGATAACCTTCGCTCGGCCATGTCCTCGTCCTTCCCGTCTTCCGAGTCGGGAACGGTCGGATACATCATTCTTTACACCTTCCTCGCGCTGATCGGGATGATCTTCACCGGCATGCTGATCGGTATTTTCAGCAGTACGATGCGCGGGAAAGTGCTGGCGCTGCAGAAGAACAACCCGCAGATCATGGAAAAGGGACATATCGTGATCTTAGGCTTCCGTTTCGGGGAATATGCCCTGATCGAGCAGCTGATCACGGCGGCCTGGGATGATAAACGGACGATCGTGATCGCGGCGCCTTATGAGCGGACCGAGATGGAAGACGCCGTCCGCGTGAACCTGCAGATTCCGAAGAACGTCAGTCTGATCTTCATCAACGCGGATCCGACCAATCCCAAAATGCTGGACTGCTGTTCCATACCGGATGCGCGTTCCGTGATCCTTCAATCCCGGGAAAAAGGCCGCGTCATAAAAACGCTGCTGGCTGTTTTTGCTTTGCTGGAGGGCTGCGAGGAGCGCCCCGAGATCGTCGCATCGGTGGACGGACTGCCCAGTGATTTTCCGCAGAAGATCCTGGCAGATCAGCAGGTCAGCCTGATGTACTCGAACGACGTAGTGGCGCGGATCATCGCGCATGCCGCCACGCAGCCCGATATCTTCCGGTCTTTTATGGAAGCCATCAGCTTTCAGGGCTATGAATTCTATTACAGACCGATCGAAAAAACGGCAGGCCTTTTGTTCTCTCAGGTCTATCTGAGTTCTGCGAACGGTATCGTATGCGGCCTTTACAGAGACGGAAAAACTATTCTGAATCCGGATCCGGATACCGAGATCCTCGAAGATGATCAGTTTATCGTTTATGAAGAGGAACCGGAGGATATCCGGCTGAAGAATCCCGAAAGCATTCAGTTTTTCTTCTCGATCGATCCGCCGCCGGCACCCGAGATCCGGGAACTGCTGATCATCGGTGCCAACCGCGAGCTGCCGACCATTATCCGGGAGCTTCCGGATAATACCGAAACGATCCGCCTGACCGGCCTGACACCCGAAAATAAAAAGCGTTATCTGCCGGACGATTCGCTCTTTATGCCTGAGATCATGACGGATTACCGCGATCTTTCCGATCCGGCCGTCCTGAAGGAGATCCTGGCGGGCGTGCAGCATATTATCCTGCTGTGCGACCGGAAAAAGCCGGCGGAAGAAGCTGATGCGGAAGTCATGCTGCAGATCATGAAGCTGCGGGAAATGAAGCATGGAGAGGACTTCAACTTCTCCATTACAGCCGAAATGATCTCTGAAAACAACCGCAAGCTGATCAGCCGCGAGACCGATGAAGACTTTGTCGTAGCGACAGATCTGTCTTCCATGATTCTGGCACAGGTTTCCGAAGACGTCCGCCGTGTCGGACTTTTTACGGATCTTCTGAATCAGGAAGGACATGAAGTGTATCTCAAATCCGCGCTGACCATGGGCCTGGCGAACCTGAAGCTTTCCGTCGGGGAGCTGCGCCGCAGATTGTATGCGATGGGCTATCTCCTGATCGGACTCCGGAAAGGAGAGGAAAGCTTTAACTGCTCGGAGGAGAAGGAAGAGTTCAGCCTGGCGCCGGCCGATCGGCTGATCCTGATCGGGGAAGAATAAAAAAATATAACGGAAACTGCAGAAGGAGGTAGAGCATGGACGGATTATTGGTCATCAATAAAGAACGCGGCTTTACCTCTTTTGACGTGATAGCGAAATTGCGGACGATCCTGGGGCAGAAGAAGATCGGTCATCTCGGGACGCTCGATCCGGAGGCGGAAGGCGTTCTGCCCATCGTTCTGGGAAAAGCCACGCGCCTGGCGGAACTGCTTTCCGAGGGAGATAAGATCTACCGGACGACGCTGCTGCTCGGAGTCACGACGGATACACAGGATACCACCGGGCGTCTGTTGAAATACAGCCTGCCAAAGCTGGATGAAGAAACGGTAAGACAGGCCATTCTGTCTTTTGAAGGAGAACAGGATCAGCTGCCGCCGATGGTGTCCGCCAAAAAAGTGAACGGAAGGAAACTCGTGGATCTGGCCAGGAAAGGGCTCGAGGTCGAGCGGAAGCCCGTTCGTATTGTGATTCATTCCATTGAGATCCAGGACGTTGCTCTGCCGCGCATCCGTCTGCGTGTCCGCTGCTCGAAAGGGACGTATATCCGCACGCTCTGTCATGATATCGGTGAAAAACTGGGCTGCGGAGCCGCCATGGAGAGTCTTGTAAGGGAGGAATCCGCCGGCTGCCGTCTGGAAGAGGCGTTTATGCTGGATGAGGTGGAAGCGCTTTTCCTGAGCGGAAAACTGCCGGAACATCTGCACAGTCTGCCGGATATGCTGTCCGCCTATCCCGCATTTTATTGCCGGCCCGAAGCTGACCGAAAGGCGGAAAACGGCAACAGGCTGAAGCTGATGGAAGGATCTGTTTCGAATAAGCCGGATGCCGGCGGTCTGCTGCGGGTATTTTCATCGGAAGAAAAACTTATCGGACTGTTTTCCGCCGGCGAGAAGGGGCAGCTCCTCCCCGGAATTATGCTGAATCAGACGGAAGAAGAGGAAAGACGTCCTCTGCGCGGCAGTGTGATTTCATTGGGAAAGTTTGACGGTCTGCACATCGGTCATCAGGAGATTATCCGCAGGATGCTGGAACTGGCCGAAGCGGATAAACTGCGCCCTGTCCTTTTTTCTTTTACTACGCCGCCGGAGGCACTCACACTGGGACGCGCGGAGAAGTTGCTGATGACAGCGTCCGAAAAACGCAGTCTTGCTTTGAAACTCGGGATCCGCGGCATTCGGGAAGTGCGTTTTACGGAAGACATCCGCAGCATGAAAGCCATCGATTTCCTGAGAAACGTATTGATCGGGATCCTCGGCATGCGTCATATTGTC
Organism: Lachnospiraceae bacterium; assembly: GCA_017619975.1. Taxonomy (GTDB): domain Bacteria; phylum Bacillota; class Clostridia; order Lachnospirales; family Lachnospiraceae; genus UBA6987. The sequence goes on from JAFZRH010000024.1 coordinate 29,229, forward strand.
GTCGGACCGGACTGCTGCTTCGGCTACGGGCGGGAAGGGAATATCGAATTCCTGAAGTCCCATGCCGAAGAACTCGGATACGGCGTAACTGTGGTGGAAAAAGTGAAGCTCCATGACGAGATCGTCAGCAGTACGCGAATCAAACAACTTCTTTCAGAAGGGGATCTGAAAGAGGCCGGGGCTTGTCTGGGCCGTCCGTTCTCTTTCAGCGGGCGGGTATGCTACGGCGCCCGTCTGGGGCATGAACTGGGATATCCGACGATCAACCTTGAGATCCCTTCTTCTAAGTTTTTGCCTCCTTTCGGTGTTTACGCGAGCCGGACCGCGATAGAAGGACATGCCTGCGAAGGAATGAGCAATCTGGGATGCAAGCCTTCCGTCACGCAGGGACTGCCTGTGAAACCGGGGCTGGAAACACATTTATTCCGCGAGGCGGGCGAGCTTTACGGGCAGGAGATCCGTACGGAATTGCTCGGTTTTGTTCGGAAAGAAAAACGCTTCGGCTCTCCGGAAGAGCTCCGGGAACAGCTGAAGCGTGATGAAGAAGCGATTAAAGCCTGTTTTGAACTGGAGATCAGTTGTTGATCCGGTGATGACAGACCGGTGAATCGTGGGTCAGCGGCAGGAAGGTATAGCCGTTTGCCAGTCCCCACTTTATGATATCCTCCACGGCAGCCATAGAGTTTTTATTCAGGTCGTGCATCAGGACGACAGAGTTTTTGTGCTGACTGATCCCGGTAATGGCATAGTTGTAGGCGTCCTGCGTTGAGATCGAGAAATTGCCGTCTCCGGTGGAAACGTTCCAGTCGAAATAGGCATAGCCTTTTGCCTCTGCCTGGGCGGCCAGCCGGGAGATGATGCCGGGGTTGTCGTTTGCCTTGGTCGTGGATGAACCGCCGATGAAGCGCAGAATATCCGGCGTTTTTCCGGTCTGAGCGATAATGATGTCGCGCATGGTGTTTATATCGTTCCAGTAAGCTTCCTCGCTGGCGTAGATATCGTACGAATGGGAAGCGGAATGGATGCCGATGCTGTGGCCGGCAGCGGCTTCCAGCGACAGACAGTACTGGTAATTCGGCTTCTGATTCGTGACAAAGAAGGTCGCTTTGACATTGTATCGGGCCAGCAGCGTCAGCAGATCTTCCGTATAGGGACCGGGACCGTCGTCAAAAGTCAGATAAATGACCCCGCCGTCTCCGGTGATATCGGGCGCTGCGGCTGCTTTTACGGTTACGGTTCTTTTGACTTCTGCCGTATTGCCTGCGCGGTCGCTGACCTGATAGGTCAGAACATAGGTCCCTTCTTTTTCCGTATCTGCCCTGCCGTCTATGCGGATGCTGTCCGTCAGATTGCCGTCGGCATTATCCAGGGCGACGGCGCCGGGATCCTCGAAGACATCTCCGACGCGGAGAACGATATCCGAAGCACCGTTCAGCGTCAGGACAGGAGCCAGCGTATCATGATAGCGGATCTCACGCCTGACTTCGGCTTTATTCCCGCTGGAATCCGTAACACTGTAATAAACAAATCCGTCTCCGCCGTCCCGCCGGATCACTTGTCCGGTCAGATCTCCGTCAAAGCGGTCATAGGCAAAAAAACCTTCTTCCTGATAGATCTCGCCGACTTCCGTCAGCTGATCCGGGTTTTCCAGCAATACGATATCCGGCGGCGTAAGGTCTCTGATGATGACGGTCCGTGTTTTTTGGACGGCGGATTTCCCATGATAAGAAGCCGAATAGATCACCTGATAGGTCCCCGGTACGGCATAGTACCCCGGCTGTCCTTCGGTTGTAACGGCAAGAGGGACATTGGCGGTAAAAAGCTTGCCGTGATAGACGGCTTCGGCGCCGGGTTCCGTATAATGCTCGACCCCGTAACTGATCAGGATCTCTTTGTCTCCCTTTATGGTCAGCTCGACCGAACCGCTGCCCAGAAAGCTGACTGCTGCCAGGATGAGAAGAATAAAAACAGCGACGGCGGTTCCGATCACCAGCCGTCCTCTGAGATTCAGTTTTTTCTTTGTGGAAGGCATCCGTCTGTTTCCTCCGGAAAGAATCCATGCTGCCTCTATAGTACACTCCGGACCCGCCCGTGTCAAGAAATCCTTGCCGCGGAAAGAAAAACAGGCCGGAAATCTTTCCGAAAAATGCTTTACATTTTTTCGGAACTATGCTAAATTATTCCACGTGCGCCGCTGCCTGGCTTTCGGAGTTCCCGCCCGGGGCTCAGCAGACGGTAAGAATCTATATGGGAGGCTGTTATGACCAGCAAAGAAAGAAAAGCCGAAATCATCGCTGAGTTCGGCAAGAACCCTCAGGACACCGGTTCGCCGGAAGTCCAGATCGCCCTGCTTACGGAACGCATCCGCGAGCTCACCGAACATTTAAAGGTCCATCCGAAGGATCATCATTCCCGTCGCGGTCTGTTTATGTTAGTCGGTCAGCGCCGCGGTATGCTGGACTACGTCAAGAAGAACGATATCGAAGAGTATCGTACCCTGATCGACCGTCTGGGCATCCGTAAGTAATCGAAACAAGAGGGTGGAGAAATCCACCCTCTCATCATGGTATTATCAGGACGGCAGAGGTCTCTCGGGACATCAAAAAAGGAGATAATCCGCGTTATTGTCTCTTTCTTTGTTGTTTCGAGCTTCTGCCGCCGAAAAAGAAAAGGAGAGATTTATGTACAAAACCTATTCTATGGAACTGGCCGGCAGAACGCTGTCCGTCGATATCGGCCGGGTCGGCGCGCAGGCCAACGGCGCCGCCTTCATGCACTACGGCGACACCGTCGTCTGCTCCACCATCGCGGCGTCTGAAAAGCCCCGCGACGGCATCGATTTCTTCCCGCTGACCGTTGAGTACGAAGAGAAGATGTATGCGGTCGGCAAGATCCCCGGCGGCTTCAACAAGCGCGAAGGCAAAGCGTCCGAGCATGCGACGCTGGCCAGCCGTGTGATCGACCGTCCCATGCGTCCCCTGTTCCCGAAGGACTACCGCAACGATGTGACCTTAAGCAACCTGATTATGAGCGTGGATCCGGACTGCAATCCGGACGTGGTCGCCATGCTGGGCTGCTCCATAGCCACGAGCATTTCCGACGTTCCCTTCGACGGTCCCATCGCCGCGACGATGGTCGGTCTGGTGGACGGAAAGTTCTGCTTCAACCCGACCGAAGCCGAGCGCTTAGCCTCGGATCTGGCTCTGACCGTCGCTTCCACGAAGGACAAGGTCATCATGATCGAAGCCGGCGCGAACGAAGTTCCGGAAGACGTCATGCTGGACGCCATCTTCCAGGCACACGAACTGAATAAAGAGATCATCGCCTGGATCCAGGGCATCGTCGATGAAGTCGGCAAGCCCAAGCACGCCTACGAGGCGCACGAGGTCCCGGCTGCGCTGTATGAGGACATCGTGTCCTTCATCACCCCCGAGGCGATGGAAGAAGCGGTCTTCACGGATGAGAAGCAGATCCGCGACGAGAACATCCGTCAGATCACGGCCCGTCTGGAAGAGCGCTACGCGGACAACGAGGAATGGCTGCCGCTGGTCGGCGAAGCCGTTTACAAGTTCCAGAAGATGACCGTCCGCAAGATGATCTTAAAGGACCGCAAGCGTCCCGACGGCCGCCGCATGGACCAGATCCGTCCGCTGCACGCGGAAGTCGACGTTCTGCCGCGCGCCCACGGTTCGGCCATGTTCACCCGCGGTCAGACGCAGATCATCGACGCCTGCACCCTGGCTCCCATGTCCGAAGCGCAGAAGATCGACGGTCTTGACCGCACGGTCACCCAGAAGCGCTATATGCATCATTACAACTTCCCGAGCTGGTCGGTCGGTGAGACCAAGCCCAGTCGCGGACCGGGACGTCGTGAGATCGGTCACGGCGCGCTGGCCGAGCGGGCCCTGCTCCCGATGCTGCCCGGCATTGAAGAGTTCCCGTACGCGATCCGCTGCGTGTCGGAGACGATGGAATCCAACGGCTCCACCTCCATGGCTTCCACCTGCGCCTCCTGCATGGCCTTAATGGCGGCGGGCGTTCCCATCAAGTCGATGGTCGGCGGCATTTCCGTCGGTCTGGTGACCGGCGCCACGGATGACGATTATGTGATTCTGACCGATATCCAGGGACTGGAAGACTTCTTCGGCGACATGGATTTCAAGGTGACCGGCACGCACAAGGGCATCACCGCGATCCAGATGGATATCAAGATCCACGGTTTAACGAACGATATCATCCGCGAAGCGATCAGCCGTGCCCGTCAGGCCCGCGTTTACATCATGGACGAAGTCATGAGCAAGGCGATCGCCGAGCCTCGTCCGGAGATCAGCAAGTGGGCGCCGAAGATCATCTCCATCACGATCGATCCGACCAAGATCGGCGACGTGATCGGCAAGCAGGGCAAAGTCATCAACAAGATCATCGAGGATACAGGCGTGCAGATCGACATTGAGGACGACGGCACGGTCTCCGTGGCCGGCACCGACATGGCCATGATCCAGAAGGCGATCCGCACCATCGAAGGCATTGTGAACGACGTCGAGCCCGGCCAGGTCTTCAAGGGCCGCGTTGTGACCATCATCCCGAGCCGCGCGTTCGTGGAACTGGTGCCCGGCAAGGAAGGCGGCGTGCACATTTCCAAGATCTCCAAGCGCCGCATCGAGAAGATCGAAGACGAGCTGAAGGTCGGCGACGAAGTCTACGTCAAAGTTCTTGAGATCGACAAGATGGGCCGCATCAACCTGTCCATGAAGGACGTAACGGCAGAAGAGAAGGCCGCACTGGAATAAAGAGGACACAAAAAGCCCGCAGGCTGAAAGCGAGCGGGCCAGACAAGTTTTTCGAACGATTTAGCGAAGCGACTCGTGAGAGCTGGCGGGGGCTGCGAAGCGGAGCGCGCGTTCTTGAAAAACTTCGTTCTGGACGCGAGCGAAAGCCTGCGGGCTTTTTGTGTTGCTTTTTCACGCTTTATGATACAGTTTTTTCGTCTGATGCATCGGCTCGCAGGTCAGACGGATCCCGAGCTTGTTGAAGATCCCGCGGTCCACGGGAGAGAGAATGACCGTCGAATGCGCCTCGCAGCCGGCCAGACGATTTAACTGTTCCATGGCCTTTTCCGCCGTTTTATCCTGCGTCGCACAGATGGAAAGGGCGATCAGGACCTCGTCGGTATGCAGGCGGGGATTATGTCCTCCCAGATGCGAAGTCTTCAGATGACAGATCGGCTCGATGACTTCCGGTGCCATCAGCAGCTGTTCTTTCGGAACATTTCCGAGCGCTTTTAAAGCATTCAGAAGGGCGGCCGAAGCGGCGCCCATCAGATCGGACGTTTTTCCTGTTATAATCGTTCCGTCGTTCAGCTCGATCGCGACAGCCGGGTTTCCGGTCTGTTCCGCGCGTTCCAGCGCCGCGCCCACGACCGGACGGTCTTCCGGAGAGATCTGTGCCTGCTTCATCAGCAGTTTTATCTTGTTGATGATCTCATCCGATCCGTACCCGATCCGTTTATCGCAGAGCGCCGTATAATAGCGGCGGATGATCTCCTGCTTGGCGGCTGCGCGGACGGCTTCGTCGTCGATGATGCAGTTGCCGACCATATTGACCCCCATATCGGTGGGAGATTTATAAGGGCTCTCGCCGTAGATCTGGGTGAACATGGCCTGCAGTACCGGGAAGATCTCCACATCGCGGTTGTAATTGACCGTGGTGACGCCGTAGGCTTCCAGATGGAAGGGATCGATCATATTGACGTCGTTCAGATCGGCCGTCGCGGCTTCATACGCCAGGTTGACAGGATGCTTGAGCGGGAGATTCCAGATCGGGAATGTTTCGAATTTGGCGTAGCCGGCCTTGATGCCGCGCTTGTTTTCATGATAGAGCTGAGAGAGGCAGGTCGCCATCTTGCCGCTGCCGGGACCGGGGGCGGTCACCACGACCAGCGGTCTGGTCGTTTCGATATACTCGTTTTTGCCGAAGCCTTCGTCGCTGACAATGTGCTCCACGTCCAGCGGATAGCCTTCGATGATGTAATGATGATAGACCGTCACGCCCAGATTCTGAAGACGGCGGCAGAAGGCTTCCGCGGCTGCCTGGCCGGTATAGTGCGTCAGAACGACGCTGCCGACGTACAGATCGTTGCCGCGGAAGGCATCAATCAGCCGGAGCACGTCCAGGTCGTACGTGATGCCAAGGTCCCCGCGAACCTTGTTCTTTTCAATATCATCCGCGTTGATAACGATGACGATCTCGGCGTCGTCCTTTAACTGCTTCAGCATCGTGATCTTGCTGTCGGGGTGAAAACCGGGCAGGACACGGGACGCGTGATAGTCGTCAAAGAGCTTTCCGCCGAATTCCAGATAGAGCTTTCCGCCGAAAGAATGAATGCGTTCCAGAATCATCCGGGACTGTGTGGACAGGTACAGATCATTATCAAAACCAAGGCGATTCATGGGCTGCCTCCTTTGGGAAAATCCCTGCTTACTGTAATGGATAAGCAGGTATTTTGTCAAGAAAAAAGAGAAGAAAAAATACAAGATTTAGTGAATTGTCCGGCCGAAAACACAGGATATAGTCGTTCGGACATGAAAAAATACACCAGATAGGAATCGAACCTACGTCTGTGGCTCCGGAGGCCGCCGCTCTATCCACTGAGCTACTGGTGCGCGCAGGGGTATAATACAACAAATAAAAAAAAGTATCAAGACTTTTGCAAAAAGTTTTGACTTTTACATATGGCTTTGCTATTATTAGCTTGTCGTAAAAGAATACCAGCTTTGTTTAGTTTATATAAAAGGAGATGCACCATGGCTGACAACAAGAAAGAACCTTTCCACTGGAATTTTGATTTAAAGAATACAGATTCTGATTTTACCGATATCGAATACTCACCGGAAGTGGTCTCTCCGGCAGAAGGGCAGGATGATCTGAAGCCGTTTATTTTTGTTGACGGAAAATATAATCCGGAGACGGACGCAGATGCCTGGTCAGCGAATGATGCAGAGACGGATAACGAGAAGAAAAAACGCCGTAACGAAGAAGAGGATGACCTCTATGCCTCCGGGAAGAAGAATTCTGTCGGAAAGCTTTCTGCCGCCGACTTTTTCAAAAATAAGCGGATCCCCTGGGTTCCGATCCTGATCGCGGCCGGTGTACTGATCGCCGTTATCCTTGCAATCATTCTGTGGCCGAAGAAAAAAGAAGAAGCAGCCTGGGCTTTGCGGGATGATCCGGACATTTCGAATCTTGTGAATAACTATTTCGAAGCAATCAAGACGGGCGATGAACAGCTGATGAGAAATACTTTGGTTTCAGAGGCGGAGATCGATTCCGTTGAACTTCTGCTGCAGTCAAAGGTATTCGAAGATTTCAAAAATGTAAAGATTTATTCTTATCCCGGCATGGCAGAGGATGAGACCTGCCTGTTTGTTCTGACCGACGTGAAATTCACCAATATCAGCACTGCCGCGACGAAGAGCTATGTCCTTTATTCCCGGCCGGATACGATTGTGAAGAAGCTGCGCCTGATGACGGAGGCGGAGCTGAACGCGGAGAAGGACAAAGCCTACGAAGAAGCCAAAGTCAGCGGACAGGAAACGAAAGAAACGGCCTTTGTGTATTATTCAAATGCTTTTTCAGACAGCGAGTTTATGAACGGTGTCCGGGAAGAAGCGGATGCCAAGTATATGTCTCAGCTTTCTTCGGACAGTGTTCTGGCTTATTATGTAGAAAAATGGAAGGAGGGAACCTATATCGTTCCCACTACGGCGGAGGGAGAGACGGGGAATACGCCTGTCGGCCCCGGCAGCAGTGAAGCGGTTCCTTCGAATACGACAGACTCTTCCGACGTGACAACGCCGGTCACGACTGTTTCGGGAGAAACGCTGATGGAAGCGAAATCCGCTTTCATTAACGATAACGATGTCCGTGTCCGTTCTACGCCGAACACGGAAAGCAGCGATAATATTCTGGGCAAACTGCACTTTGCTCACCGGATCCTGATTGTCGGAGAAACGGATGAATGGTATCATATCCGGGACGTTCTGACAGAAGACGGAGCCGGCGGAGAGCAGACTCCTACCGGATGGGAAGGATACGTGTTCAAGGAATTTGTCGTCGAGTATTTTTCTCAGCTTCAGCAGCCGTAACGGTTTTTGAAGAAAAAGACGCAATAGAGCGACCCGGGATATGTTCTCGGGTCGCTCTGTGAATGGAGAGAGTCTCATGAATGTAAATGATTTTGATTATTATCTGCCGGAAGAGCTGATCGCGCAGGATCCGCTGGCAGATCGCTCGTCATCGCGGCTGCTGGTGCTGGATAAACAGAGCGGAGCGATCCGGCACGATCATTTTTACCATATTACGCAGTATCTGAAACCCGGCGATCTTTTGGTCATCAATAATACAAAAGTGATTCCCGCCCGTCTTCTGGGCGAGAGGGAGGATACCGGCGCTGCGATCGAACTGCTTCTTCTGAAGCGTCTCGCCGATCAGGAAAATAGTTGGGAATGCCTGGTCAAACCCGGGAAAAAGTGCCGGGAGGGTGCCCGTTTTGTATTCGGCGGCGGTCTGCTGAAGGCGCAGATCGCGAAAGTGCTGCCGGACGGCAACCGCATCGTCCGCTTTGAATTTGAGGGGATCTTCGAGGAAATACTGGACCGGCTCGGCGAGATGCCGCTGCCGCCGTACATCACGCATAAGCTGGAAGATAAAAACCGTTACCAGACGGTTTACGCGAAATATGACGGCTCGGCGGCCGCGCCGACAGCCGGTCTGCATTTTACGAAAGAACTGCTGGAAGAGATCCGTTCCGCCGGAGTAAAGATCGCAGAGATCACGCTGCACGTGGGGCTGGGGACGTTCCGTCCGGTCAAAGCGGAAACGGTGGAAGAACACCACATGCACAGCGAATACTACGAGATCTCTCCCGAAGCAGCGGAATTGATCAATGAGACGAGACAACGCGGCGGACGCATCGTCGCCGTCGGGACGACCAGCTGCCGGACGCTGGAAGCCGCCTCCCGGGAAAACGGAAGCATCGAAGCCGGCAGCGGCTGGACGGAGATCTTCATTTATCCGGGCTACCGCTTTAAGATGGTGGATGCGCTGATCACAAATTTCCACCTGCCGAAATCCACGCTGATCATGCTGGTCTCCGCGCTGGCGGGCCGGGAACATGTCCTGGCGGCATATGAGGAAGCCGTTCGGGAACGGTACCGCTTCTTCAGTTTCGGCGACGCAATGTTAATCATCTAAGCCCCCTTCAGGAGAAATAACAAATGAAGCAACCTAAGCGCTTATCCCTGCCCGGACAGCGGATCATCCGATCCGCTGTTGCCGTTGCCGTCTGCATTGTTTTCTATCTGCTGCGTCCATGGGAAGGGATTCCGTTCTATTCCGCGACGGCCGCGATGCAGTGTATTCAGCCTTATACCAAAGATATGAAAAAGGTCGCCCGCAAGAGGATCCTTGGCACGATCGTCGGGGCTTCCTGCGGGCTGCTGCTGCTTCTTTTGGAAAGCTGGCTGATCGATGACGTAGCTTCCCATACGACGCTTCATTATCTGATGGTCCCGCTGTTTCTGATCCTGACCCTGTATCTCACCGTCGTTTTCGGCATACAGGAGCTTGCGTATTTTTCCGGTGCCGTTTTTCTGGCACTCACCATCAATCATTTTACGGATGAAAACGCGTTTCTTTTTGCCCTGAACCGCCTGCTGGATACCGTCATCGGCATTCTCGTGGGATCCGTCGTCAACCGCCTGCATTTCCCCAGACGGCGCAATACGGATACGCTTTACGTCTCTGCGCTCGGACACAGCCTGCTGGATTCCGAGAGCCGGCTGTCGGATTTTTCCAAGGTCGAGCTGAACCGCCTGATCGACGACGGCATGAAATTCAGCCTCTCCACGATCCAGACGCAGGCCACCGTCCGGGAGCTTCTGCCGGGCGTCAAGCTCCGCTGCCCCATCATCACGATGGACGGGGCGGCTCTCTACGATATGGGAAAACTGAGCTATCTGCGCACGACGCCGATGAGCGGAGAAAAAGCGGCCCGCATCATGTCATGGTGCCATGAGGAGGGCCTTCCTTTTTTCTCCAACAGCATCGAACAAAATCTCCTGGTGATCCGCTTCCGAGAACTGGAAAACGAAGCCATGAAGCAGCTGTTTGAGAAAAAGAGAAATTCGCCTTACCGCAATTTTATCCGAAGCGAAGCGGATTCGTACGGAGGTGTCGTCTATCTGCTGATCCTGGAGAAAGACGAAACGATCGAAAAAGCATACGGAAAGCTTATGGGTGAGCCATGGATCGGAGAGTACCGCGTGGCAAAGCATCAGTCCGAATATAAAGGCTTTTCCACACTGAAGATCTATGATGCGGCCTGTTCCCGCGACGCGATGCTGCGCGAACTGGAAAGCATCATGGGAACGAAGGAAACCGTCACCTTCGGCGCCGATGCCCAGCGCTACGATGTTGCCATTCCGAATTCCGACCGGAACCTCCTGGTCAAGGAACTGAAGCGCCGTTTTGAACCGATCGATATCCGTTCCTGGAAAAACATTTTCCGCTGGTAGAGCAGCACGCTTTTTCCGTTTCCGGTTCAAGGTGCTTTCCGGATTGAAAAGAAAGTGTTTCGCATTCAAACCGAATGTGGTATATAGTAGTTGTCAAATTATATTTACCAGTGCTGATAGGCGGTAAACGGCCGTCTGCCGGCAAAAGAATATGAGAAGACGAGGGGGAGAGAAATCGTGAAAAAGACCGTGACTTTAGTGTTGATTGCTTCGATGGTTTTCATGCTGCTGGGAACCGGATGCGGAACGCAGACCGGGGAGACAGGATCCTCGTCGCAAAATGCTGCGACCGCGACGAAGACTGCCGGTACTAAGCCCGGGACCACAGAAACAGAAGAAATAAGCTGGATCGAAAACAATGATCCGGTGATCGCCGATCTGGTCGGCCGGTACTTCGAGGCCTCAAGGACCGGTGACGAAGAGGCGCTTCGGGATACGCTGGTTTCGGAAGCGGATATCGATGTTGTTTTTCTGATCATCTTATCCCGGATCTACGAGGAGTTCCGGAATATCAGAATCTATTCCTGTCCCGGAATGAACGCGGATGAAACCTGCCTCTTTGTTCTCTCTGATGTCAAGTTCGTCAATATCGATCAGCCGGCAACCAAGAGTTTCGTCATGTATGCCCGTCCTGATAAAGTCACACAGCAGATCCGTCTGATGACAGAAACCGAGCTTCTCGCAGATAAGCAGTCTGCCGGAACAGCCGAGTGCGCCTATACCTGGTATGCGGATAAATTTGCCGCAAGCCGGAACATCAACGAAATCTATAAGAACGCGAGTAAAGCCTATGAAGACGCGCTTGCTCAGGACAGCCGGCTGGCCCACTATGTAGCGCAGTTCGAAAAAGGAAACTACGAGATCCCTACTGCCGAAGAAAGCACCTCTCCGGATGAAGAAACGACTTCCGAAACCGATCAGACGCCTTCCGAAGAAACAACATCCCCGACAGAACCGACAGATCCCGTTTCAACGGTCTCCGGTGAAACGCTTCTTCCGACGCCGAAAACCGGTTTTGTCTCCAGCAACAACGTCCGTGTCCGTTCTACGCCGAATACGGAGAGTACGGCCAATGTCCTGATGATGCTGGATTTTGCGCATGCTGTTCGGATCGTCGGTGAAACAGACGAGTGGTATCACATCGTTGACAATCTGACAGAAAACGGTGCCGGCGGAACGCAAAGCTGCAGCGAACAAGAAGGTTATATTTTCAAAGAATTTGTAGTGGATTCCTATTCACAGCTTGCGCAGTAATATTCATATTTCGGAGTAAAAAATGAGAATCCTGTTTGTGACCAGTGAATGCGCTCCTTTCAGCAAGTCCGGCGGTCTGGCGGACGTTGCTTTTTCGCTCCCTCCTGCGTTAAAAAGAGCAGGAAATGAAATTGCGATCGTAACACCGCTTTATCGCTGCGTGAAAGACCGTTTTACGGACCAGCTGCATTATGAGGCTTCCCCGACGGTGCGTTTGGGAGATTGGGAAACCCGCTGCGGTTTGTACCGCGGGGACAGAGACGGCGTCCCGGTCTGGTTTATCGAATACGATGATTTCTTTGACCGTCCGCGCCTGTACGGCTATGAGGATGACGGCCGCCGCTTTGCTTTCTTCAGCCGGGCCGTGATCGATCTGCTGCCGTATTTCGATTTCCGGCCGGATATCCTGCACTGCAACGACTGGGAGACGGCGCCGGCAGTCCTATATCTGAAAAACGATCAGGCCTGGCGCCGGGATCTGCAGGGGATTAAAACCGTCTATACGATTCACAATATCGCTTATCAGGGACAGTTCGGGGCGGCCGAACTGGAACGGACTTTTGCACTGCCGGGCGGCTGGTATCAGGGCGGACTGGGCTATGAATACGAAGGCCGGCACGATATCAACCTGATGAAAGGCGCGATCCTGATGGCTGACGCGGTCTCGACCGTCTCCGCCACCTATGCCAGGGAACTCCATCATCCGGATTTCGGCATGGGACTTGACGGTGTCATGAACCTGGTAGAGCGAAAGACGTACGGAATTTTAAACGGGATCGATATGGATCATTTCGATCCGGCCGTGGATCCGCAGATCCCGTATCGTTTTACTGTCGGTGACCGCTCGGGAAAAGCGGCATGCAAGGCTTATATCCAGAAAAAATTCGGACTGTCGCAGGAAGCGGAATGGCCGCTTTTGTGTTCGGTAGCCCGCCTGGTAGAACAGAAGGGTGTTGACCTGATCCGTCAGATCCTGCCGGATCTGATGAAGATGGGTGTTCAGCTGATCGTCTTCGGACAGGGCGATCGGGAATATGAGGACTATTTCGCCTGGGCAAGTCAGCAGTGGCCCGGTCAGTTCGGCTTTTCCAATGAATTTGACGAAAAAACCGCAAGCGAAGTCTTTGCGGGTTCCGACATGTATCTGATGCCATCCCGCTTCGAACCCTGCGGTCTTTCCCAGATGATGGCCATGCGCTACGGAACGGTTCCGATCGTACACGAGACGGGCGGTTTAAAAGATTCCGTTCGTCCTTACAGTGACTTCGACGGGATCGGAGATGGCTTTTCCTTTGTATCCTATCAGCCGAAAGCGCTTTATCTCGCAATTCAGGCGGCTGTCAAGCTGTATTTCGGGGATGCCGATACGTTCAGAACGCTCCAGGAACGCTGCATGAAAAAGGATTTCTCCTGGACCAAGAGCGCGGAAATGTATCAGCGGATGTATGAGGATATCGCGGATGAAGGCACAGGCGGGGAAGAACTATCTTTTGAAGAAGCGTTCGCCATCCTGAAACCGATCTATGAAAAACTGTTTCAATCCTACCTGAAACAGCACGGACAGGATTTGCCGGACGATTACAGAAGAGTCGTTCAGGTCCAGATCCTGGGCCGCGGCGCGGGAATCTTTTATCTGGATTTCAGCAAGGACGGCGTGCTGGTCGTCCCCTGCAATTACAATGACGCGGATGCCTGGCTGGCTGCCAGTTTTGATAATCTGATCGGCATGACGGACGGAACGGTCTCCGCGGACAAACTTTTCATGAACGGTCAGCTGAAAGTGGAAGGAAACGTGGCGAAGGGAGCTGAGCTGCGGCATATTCTGCAGCCTGTTCTGAAAACCAGGAAAGAATCAACGTAAGAATCATAAAAGTTTTATCGCCGGGAGGCGGAGAAAGGCGGTCCTGACCATGGATGAAATGAGGCTGAACAAATATTTAAGCGATACGGGCGTTTGTTCACGCCGGCAGGCGGATAAACTGATTGAAGCGGGCCGGGTGAGTATAAACGGCTTAAAGGCGGAACTCGGACAGAAGGTCACGGAAGGAGCCAAAGTCTGCGTAGACGGAAAACCTGTCAAAAAGAGTGCCCGTCCGGTTCTGATTGCCGTCAATAAACCCGTCGGAGTCGTAACCACGACGGCAAAGGAGGAAGCCGCCAATATTGTGACCTATGTCGGATATCCGGAACGGATTTACCCGATCGGACGTCTGGATAAGGATTCCGAAGGACTGATCCTGATGACGAATCAGGGGGATCTGGCGGAGAAGATCGCGCATGCCCGGGGACGTCACGAGAAAGAATACCTGGTCACAGTCGATCATGCCGTCACGAAGGAATTCATCGAAGCCATGGCGGCCGGCGTCCGTCTCAATGAAAAAACGGTCACGCGCCGCTGCCAGGTCAGTAAAGTCAGCCGAAACCGCTTCCGCATTGTGCTGACACAGGGGCTGAACCGGCAGATCCGCCGGATGTGTGAGACGTTCGGATATAAGGTCGTCGAGTTAAGACGGGTACGAATTCTCAATATTACGCTGGGCGATCTGCAGCTGGGCGAATACCGTGAGATCGTTGGAGAAGAATACGACGCATTGCTGGACGCGCTGGGGATGAAAGAATGATCACGGACGGTGAAAAACAGAAGATGATCCGGCGGATGCGGGAAGTGATCCCGATCCTGAAGGAAGCCGCAAAGGCCTACTATCAGGAAAGCCGTGAGATCATGAGCAACCGCGAGTATGACGCGCTGTATGACGAACTCGTCAAGCTTGAAACCGACAGCGGCATCATATTAAGCAGTTCTCCGACGCAGACGGTCGGATATGAAACCGTGACCAATCTGCCCAAAAAAGCGCATCCAAGCCCGATGCTCTCACAGAACAAGACCAAATCGGTGGAGGAACTGCAAAGCTTTCTGGGCACGCAGACGGGGCTTTTATCCTGGAAAATGGACGGTTTGACCGTTGTTTTGACCTATCAGAACGGCGAACTGGCGGAAGCGGTGACACGCGGAAACGGCGAAGTCGGCGCGATCGTGACAGCAAATGCGAAAACATTTCTGAATATTCCGCTGAAGATCGGTTTTCGGGAAACGCTGGTACTGCGCGGAGAGGCCGTGATTCGATATGACGATTTTGAGGAGATCAACCGTTCTCTGCCGGAGGGCGGAGCACAGTATAAAAATCCGAGAAATCTGTGTTCCGGCTCTGTCCTGCAGTTAAACAGTGCCGTGACAGCGGACCGCCGGGTCCGTTTTTACGCTTTTTCACTGGTTTCGGCCGGCGGAAAAAGCTTTGCCGCTCACCGTGATGAGCTGGATTTTCTGAACAGACTGGGCTTCGAAACAGTCGAATACCGTACGGTAAAGGCAGAAACGCTGCCGGCCGCTGTAGAAGCCTTTGAGCGGGAGATCGGGACGTATCCGATTCCTTCCGACGGATTGGTTCTTTTAATGGATGACGTTGCTTACGGGAAGAGTCTCGGCACGACGGCCAAGTTTCCGCGGGATTCGATCGCCTTTAAATGGACGGATGAGATCGCGCGGACCCGTTTAAAAGAAATCGAGTGGAGCGCTTCGCGCACCGGCCTGATCAATCCGGTCGCGATCTTTGAGCCGGTCGAGCTCGAAGGCACGCAGGTCAGCCGGGCCAGTGTGCATAATCTGTCGATCCTCGACGAACTGAAGCTCGGCAAGGGCGATGAGATCGGCGTCTACAAGGCCAATATGATCATTCCGCAGATCGCCGAAAACTATACGCGGTCCGGATCGATCCGCCCGCCCAAAACCTGTCCGGTCTGCGGAGGATCGACCGAGATCCGCGATTCCGGCGAAGCAAAAACACTTTACTGTCCGAATCCGGACTGCCCGGCAAAGCAGATCAAAAAGTTCGATCTTTTCGTCAGCCGGACCGCTATGAATATCGACGGTCTTTCCGAAGCAACGCTGGAAAAGCTGATCGACATCGGCGCTGTGAAGGAATACGCGGATCTGTTCCGGCTGGAAATGCAGCGGGAAAAGATCGTTTCACTGGAAGGCTTCGGCGAAAAAAGCTTCCGGAATCTGCTGAATGCTGCCGAAACCGCTTCCCATACCACGCTGCCGCGGCTGCTCACCGCGCTGGGGATCGCCAATGTAGGTCCTGCGACAGCCCGGGTACTGACAAGGTATTTTGAATCGGATCTTGACCGGATCCGCCGGGCATCCGTACAGGAACTGCAGGCGGTTCCGGACGTGGGGCCGATTGTAGCGGAAGGCATCGCCGCGTATTTTGCCGGTTCCGAAAACGTCCGTGAGCTGGATGCCCTCCTGCCGTATCTGAAGCTGGAAAGCGCGGAGAGCGGGAAAGAGCCCGCCACGCAAAGCCTTGCCGGTCTGACCTTTGTCATAACCGGATCGCTGGAGCATTTCCCGAACCGCGAAGCCTTAAAGGCGAAGATCGAAGCGCTGGGCGGCAAAGCGGCCGGCGCGGTCTCGGCGAAGACGACGGCGCTGATCAACAACGACGCCGCTTCGAATTCCACGAAGAACCAGACCGCGAAGAAGCTGGGCATCCCGGTCCTGACGGAAGAGGAGTTCCTGGAGAAATACCAGATTCGTGCTGATTTATAATATCTGCCCGCTCTAAAGAATCAGGGGTTTATTATGCGTTACGAAGGACAGATTTACCGGCCTCCGAGCGAGGCCTACAGCTATATCCTGCAGGTGACGGTCGGCTGCAGCCACAACGCCTGCACCTTCTGCAACATGTATGCGGATAAACAGTTCCATATCCGGCCGCTTTCAGACGTGCTGGAGGATCTTGCCATGGCCCGGCGTGCCTACCGCTATGTGGAGCGGATCTTTCTGGCGGACGGAGATGCTCTGATTGTCCGGACCGAAACGCTGCTGGAGATCCTGCAGGCAATTCATAAACTGTTCCCCGAGTGCGAGCGCATCACGAGCTATGCTTCCGCCCGCGACCTGCTCCTCAAAACGCCGGAAGAACTGAAAACGCTTCGCGAAGCCGGTCTGGAGATGGTCTATCTGGGTCTGGAATCCGGCAGCGAGCGGATCCTGAAGGCCATCAACAAAGGCGTGACCGTAGAGGAGACCGTACGAGCCTGCCTGAAAGCAAAGGAAGCCGGCATCCGGCTTTCGATCACGCAGATCACGGGGCTGGCCGGGCAGGACGGCATGGAAGAAAATGCGTCGGAATCCGCCAAAGCGCTTTCCCGCATTAAACCGGAATACATCGGCATCATGACGCTGACGCTGCGGCGCGGCACGCCCATGACGAGGGATTTCGAGGCCGGCCGCTTTAAACGTCTGACCCCGAAGCAGATCGTGGAAGAGATGCGGATGCTTGTCGCAGATCTTGACAGCGAAGGCAGCGTCCTGCGTTCCAACCATATTTCCAACTATGTGCAGCTGCGCGGGACCATGAACCGGGACAAAGAAGCCATGCTGCGGCAGCTGGACCTGGCTCTTTCCAGCGGAAAACTCGAAAATGAGTACATTTCTTATCTGGAAAATCTCTGATTATGCTTGAAATACGGGACGTTTTCCTGTATACTGTTTATTCGGCAATACATATCCCGCGTATTATTTTAAGGAGGATTGAACAATATGAAGGTTTATTCGACCAAGGACATTCGTAACGTAGCGGTCTTGGGCCACGGCAGCTGCGGTAAAACCACGCTGGTAGAAGCCGCAGCATACGTTACCGGTGTTATCTCCCGTATGGGCAAGGTCACGGACGGAACCACCATCAGTGACTTTGATAAGGAAGAGCAGAAGCGTACCTTCTCCATCAGCACCACGATCGTTCCCATCGAATGGGAAGGCAAGAAGATCAATTTCCTGGACACGCCCGGCTATTTCGACTTCGTCGGTGAAGCGGAAGAGGCCGTCAGCGCTGCCGATGCCGCTCTGATCGTCGTCAACGGCAAGGCCGGCGTGCAGGTCGGCGTACAGAAAGCCTGGGCGCTTTGCGAAAAGCTGGGACTTCCCCGCATGTTCTTCGTCACCAACATGGACGACGACAATGCCAACTACGCCCGCGTCTGCGAAGAGCTGAAGAATACGTTCGGCACGAAGGTCGCGCCGTTCCAGGTTCCTTTCCGCGAAGGCGATAAGCTGGCCGGTTTTGTGAATGTTCCCAAGATGAGCGCCCGCAAGTTTACGGGTACCAAGGGCGAATATGTGGAATGCGATATTCCCGCTTCCGCCAAGGATCTTCTGGAAGAGACTCACGCGCAGCTGATGGAAGCCGTCGCCGAGACCGATGAAGAATTGATGGAGCGCTATTTTGAAGGCGAAGAATTTACGCCCGAAGAGATTGCGAACGCGCTCAATACCAGCGTCGCGGCCGGTGATCTGGTCCCTGTCCTGATGGGCTCCGGCTTAAACTGCTACGGCGTCGGCGTGCTGCTGCACGATATCGACAAGTATCTGCCTTCGCCGGCCGACTGCAAGATCAGCGGTACCAATGTCCGCACGGAACAAGAATTTGCGGCCGATTATGACGAAAGCAAAGCTCCTACGGCAAAAGTCTTCAAGACCCTTATCGATCCGTTCCTTGGCAAGTACTCCTATCTGAAGGTCTGCTCCGGTGTCTTAAAGGCTGATACGGTTCTGTTCAACGTACAGAAAGAGACCGAAGAAAAGGTCGCGCGTCTTTATCTGATGCGCGGCAAAGAAGCCATCGAAGTTCCCGAACTGCATGCGGGTGATATCGGCGCCATCGCGAAGATGATGTCCGCCGCGACCGGTGACAGCCTGGCCTCCAAGGCAGAGCCGATCGCGTATCCGTTGCCCGATATTTCCAAGCCTTACACCAGCCAGGCTTACCGTGCTGTCAATAAAGGCGATGAAGACAAGCTGGCCACTTCCCTTGCCAAACTGATGGAAGAGGATCTGACCTTAAAGTCCGTCAACGACAAGGAAAACCGTCAGCTGCTGCTTTACGGCATCGGCGATCAGCAGCTGGAAGTCACCATGAGCAAACTGGAAGCCCGCTACAAAGTAAAGGCCGAGCTTTACAAGCCGAAGGTGGCCTACCGCGAGACCATCCGCGGCAGCGTGAAGGTCCAGGGCAAGCACAAGAAACAGTCCGGCGGTCACGGTCAGTACGGCGACGTTGTCATGGAATTCGAGCCCAGCGGCGATCTGGATACGTCTTACGTATTCGAAGAGAAGATCGTCGGCGGCGTCGTTCCGAAGAACTACTTCCCGGCTGTTGAAAAGGGTATTCAGGAAATGGTCGTGAAAGGCCCGCTGGCCGGTTATCCGATCGTCGGCTTAAAGGCGACGCTGGTCTTCGGTTCCTACCATCCGGTAGACTCTTCCGAAATGGCATTCAAGCTTGCCGCGCATCTGGCTGTCAAGAACTGCTTCGCCGATAAGGCCTCCCGCCCCGTTCTGCTGGAACCGATCGCTTCCGTGAAGGTCACGGTTCCGGATAAGTTCACCGGCGACGTCATGGGAGATATGAACAAGCGCCGCGGCCGTGTGCTGGGTATGACGCCCGACCACAAGGGCAATCAGGTCATTGAAGCGGACTGCCCGATGTCCGAACTGTACGGCTACAATACCGACCTCAGATCCATGACCGGCGGTATCGGCAATTTCACCTATGAATTTGCCCGCTATGAACAGGCGCCGCAGGACGTGCAGGACAAGGAAGTCGCCGCCCGGGCTGCGGAACAGGACGAAGAGTAAAAACAAATCAGGAAAAGGTGCCGTCCGGCACCTTTTTCTTTTTTTTCTGTTCCGGAATCCCGGTTAATATCTTTATTCTATGGCGTCTGCGCTTGACTAAAAAAATTAATCTGGTATACTGTTTACAGATAGTTGTTTTGTACCCGAATACTGAATATGCGAGGAGGAACAGAAAAGACATGAAATGCCTGATCATTGACAATGTTGACAAGCATATCTCTCAGGAACTGGGAAAATACATGACGGTTGATACCGTGATGCTGCCCACCAAGGAAGAACTGCAGACCATCATTGCTCCTTACGATGTCCTGATCATGCGGGTGGATCCTGCCATTGACCGCGGTATCCTGGAAGCTGCCAAAAATTTAAAATTCATCGGCGTCTGCTCCGTCGGACTGAATCATGTCGATATGGAAGCCGCCAAAGAACTTGGCATCACCGTTCAGAACGCGCCCGGCTTAAACAGCAACGCAGTCGCGGAACTTACGATCTGCAAAATGCTGGAGCTTTCCCGTGACACGATAACCGCAAACAATGATGTCAAGATCAAACATGAATGGGATAAATATAAATTCATGGGCCGTGAGCTGCGCGGCAAGACCATCGGCATTTTAGGCTTCGGCCGGATCGGACAGCGCGTCGGCTTTTTGGCCAGAGCCTTCGGCATGAAGGTCCTTGCGTACGATCCGTATCTGCCGGATGCCGTTTTTGAGGCCAATGAAGCGGAAGGTACAAGAGATGACGTTTACCGCGTCCTGCATAACGCGGATTATATCACGATCCACGTGCCGCTGACCAAGGAGACCAACAACCTGGTCTGCAAGGAACAGATCGATAAGATGAAGGACGGCGCGATCATCATCAACATGAGCCGCGGCGGCATCTGCAATGAGAAGGACGTCTATGAAGGCCTTGTAAGCGGCAAGCTCGGTGGATACGGCACGGACGTTATGGAAAATGAATTGGCGGAAAACCATGAGTCATTCGTATCTCCGCTGTTCGATTGCGAAAAATTTGTTGTGTCTCCTCATGCAGGGGCGCAGACAGTGGATGCGGCCTATGACATCGGTCAGTTTATCATTGCCAAGTGCAAAGAGGTTATGAAACTGGCTTAAAGACCGGATCATTCGGGAAAAGGGCGGTGTCGCAGTCAATTTGACAAGCGGCACCGCTCTTTTTGCTTGTCTGAAAAAAAGCATCGTGATATAATCACTCTATTATGAATCTGATTGATAGGAGGCTCCATGAATTTACCACTGGTATGGATCCTGGCCGGACTTTTGTTTGCCGGATTACTGATATCACTCGGTTTCCAGCCGAAATTCATGAATAAACTGCTGGGCCTGATCTTCCTGTTCGTGGGGATCTGCGGTCTGGCTTTTTACGGATACGGATATTACTGTCTGGACGGAGCCAACCTGAAAAGTGTGGCGAAAACAGTCTTTTGGGTCTTCTGTATGTTCCTTGGCCGGAATGATATCGGAACCATCAGCAAAATTCCGGTCCTGGCCCGGAACGGCATGCAGATCCTGATCTATCTGACCCATCTGCTGGCTCTTTATGCAACGGCCAGTACCGTCATTACCAACGTCGGCGCGCGGCTGATCCGCTCTTTAAACCTGCTTCTGCTCCATCACGAAAAGATCAATCTGATCTATGGCGTACAGGAGGAATCGATCGGTTTCGCGGCACAGCTGCAGCAGAAAGAGAAAGCGGTCACTGTTTTTGTTGATGACGGAGCCGGGAGCAGTTTCAATACGCAGATTCTGCGCATGGGCGCGATTTTGATGAGTGATGATCAGGCTAAAAAACCTTCCGGGACGTTTCTGAAAAAGATCAATCTACGTCCCGGGAAAAAACAATGCAGTCTGTATTGTCTGAGCCGTGATGCTGCGGCGAATCTTCGCTATGCGGAGACGATGAAACAGACGCTGGAGAAAGCCGGAATCCGGCCGGAGCAGTGCCGTGTTTCCCTGTTGGTCGACGACGAAAGAAGCGGAGAAGCGCTGCTGGCCGATGCCGGCCGCGGCGGATTCGGTTCTGTTCTGTCTTTGGAGAAAGAAGACCTGCTGGCCCGCCTGATGATTCACAGTTTCCCGCCCTGCGACACCATGCGTTTCGGACGGGACGGGGCTGCCGAAGAAAACTTTGAGGCCCTGATCGTGGGATTCGGGAGGACCGGACAGGCAGTACTCCGGGAACTGATCATGAACGGTCAGTTTTCGGGAAGCCGCTTCCATGCGCTGGTCATTGCAAAAGATTACAGTCAGCAGGCAGGCTATTTTGTCAGCCGTTATTCGAGCCTGCTGGAACAGATCGCGGTGGATGTCCGGGAAGACAATGCCCGCAGCCTGAATGTGTATGCGTATCTAAAACAATATATCCGGGAACTGAATTATATCGTGATCTGTACCGGAAATGAACGGGAAAATGCCGAGATCGCCGCGGAATACCGCGATTTTCTGAAACAAAACGGCGGTCATGCCAGACTGATTCTGTGCTCTCCGGATACGGTCACCGCTTACTGCGACGATAACGGACTGACGGAACGGTACAGTATCTATTCTCCGGAGATTCTGGACGGAAGCCATTTGGATGAAATGGCAAAAGAGATCAACCATCAGTATCATCTTGCGGAAGGAAACAGTCTTGAAGATGATTGGAAGACCTGCGATTATTTCAGCCGTCTGAGCTGCCGGGCCAGTGCGGATTATCTGCCGGCATTTCTGAAAGCGGCCGGCTTGACGGCAGAGAAACTTCAGGCGGACGGGTGGCCGCGGAACCCGTCTTTATTGGAGCATCTGGGAGAAATGGAGCATCTGCGCTGGTGCGCTTTCCACGCCTGCATGGGATACCGCGCCATGCCGGAAAATGTGTTTGCCGAACGGGCAGCCAGGTATCGCCGGGAGATGGAAGAGAAGGGCAGCAGCCGTTTCCGCGCGGCAAAAGATACGGAGAAAAAACTCCATGCCTGCCTGATTCCCTGGCAGGAACTGCCGGTGCTGGACCGCTGGGAAAAAGAACTGACGGGCCGGAATGTCAACTATCAGCAGCTGGATCTTGAGAACGTCCTCCTGATTCCTGAGCTGCTGCGGAAAAGGAACGGAAAACAGGTATGAGAACGGCAAGAGGGAAAAAACTTCTTTGGATATTCGCTGCAGTCCTTGCCTATCTGCTTTTGCTTAAGCTGCTGGTTTTGGCAGAGTCCGGTGCGGAAGGGGCTTCCATCCGATCCCTTTCGTTAGCCTTCTGGTACTCGATCACCACCCTGACGACCGTCGGATACGGAGATATCTATCCCGTGACAAAACTCGGCCGCATTCTGGGCATGGTTTTCGAGCTGATGAGTCTTGGCGTTTTGGCGGCGGTGTTCAGTCTGATCCTGCAGCTGGTACAGGGAAAGCTTCTGCCGCGGATAAAACTGTTTTTCTCCCGGAAAAAGACATGGTACGTCTTTCCGGAAGCGGAAGAAAGCAGTCTGATTCTGGCAAAAAAGCTGATAAAAGAAAAAGACGCGCTGATTGTTCTTCCGACAGCTGTCAGAAAAACGGCGGACGCTTCCCGGAGAGCCGTATTTACCGATATGGACGCATCGATTCTCTGCCGGATGCACCCTGCTTTGGAAAACGTGCACGTTTTTTTCCTCGGAAAAGACGAATTCGCGAATGAAAAACAGGCTTTTCCTCTGAAGGAACTTGGCTGCCGGGTCTATTATTTAAGCGAAAACGAGCCGACGGTTATACCCCGTCAGATAAGCGTTTTTCATCCGGCAGAAGCGTCCGCAAGGCTGTACTGGCACCGTTTTCCGGTGCAGTCCCCGAACGAGAAAATCGTTCTGGTCGGAGGCGGCGTATACGGAAGGGCTTTGCTGGAGCAGGGACTTCTGGTAAACGTAGTATCGCCGGAACAGCAGCTGCATTATACGCTCTGCGGAGACGGCTGGGACGAATTCTTCCGGGAACATCCGTATCTTTCACAGTTTATCGATCGGGAGCCGGAAAAGACCGGACGGGACTGCCTGTCGTATAACCCCGGGCCCTGGAATCAGGACTGGAAGCTTTTCGAAGAGCCGGACCGTATCGTTTTTTGTGAAGAGGAGGAGGCGTTGAATGCTTCTGAGGCGGCTTCCCTTCTTCGTTTCTGTCCCGTAAAAGGGTTGGTATATGCCAGACTGTCTCAGACAGCGGATGGCGTTATAGGATACGGCAGTCCGGAAGAATTGAACACACCGGAGCTGATCATGCGGCGGGCGTTAAACAGTCTCGCGATCCGCCTCCATGAAAAGTACTGTGAATCCGCCGGCCGAAAGATGCCTTCCTGGAATGAGCTGGGCAGCTTTTTACGGCGTTCCAATCTGGCCTCGGCGGATCATCTGTTTATGAAAGCCAGGATCCTGCTGGGCGAAGAAGCCGGACAGATCATTGACTGGAAAAAAGCGGCGGCCTGCTACAGAGACCTGTCCGATGCCGGGAAAGAAAGATGCCGGCGGATCGAACATGAGCGCTGGAACCGTTTCCATCTGTTGAACAACTGGAATTACGGGCCGGTCAGAGATAATCAGGCCAGGATCCATCCGCTGATAAAGCCTTTTGATGCGCTTTCCGCGGAAGATCAGGCCAAGGATGACTATGCCTGGGAGCTTCTGGATCAGGCAGCGGAAATCCGGCCGGAAGAATGACCCTATAAGGACAAAACTATGCTGCGCCGGACCAATAAAATCCTCGCGATTCCGGGCCAAAACTTGACAAATCCATAAAAAAGGCGCAAAATATATTGGCAAAAATGCAAAGGAAGGATCAAACCGCTATGTCAGAGCGTTACGAACCCAAAAACCTGGAAAACAAATGGCAGAAGATCTGGGATGAGGAAAAGGCTTTTGCCGCCTCCACGGATTATTCCAAGCCAAAGTACTATGCGTTGGTAGAGTTTCCGTATCCTTCGGGGCAGGGCCTTCACGTGGGACACCCCCGCCCTTACACGGCGCTGGATATTGTCGCCCGCAAGCGCCGCATGGAAGGCTACAACGTCCTGTTCCCCATGGGCTGGGACGCTTTCGGCCTGCCGACCGAAAACTATGCGATCAAAAACCATATCCATCCGCGCATCGTGACGGAAAACAACGTCCGGCGCTTTAAAGACCAGCTGCACATGCTGGGCTATTCGTTTGACTGGGACCGCGAGGTCAATACGACGGACCCGAATTACTATCACTGGACGCAGTGGATCTTCCTGAAGATGTTCAAAGCCGGCCTGGCTTACAAAACCAATATGCCTATCAACTGGTGCCCCTCCTGTAAAGTCGGCCTGGCCAATGAAGAGGTCGTGGACGGCTGCTGCGAACGCTGCGGCGCTCCGATCATCCACAAGCAGCAGACGCAGTGGATGCTGAAGATCACCGCCTACGCGGACAAGCTGCTGGAAGGGCTGGATCTGGTCGATTATCCGGACCGGGTCAGCACCTCGCAGCGCAACTGGATCGGCCGTTCCACCGGCGCGGAGGTGGATTTTGCCCTGGCCGGCAAAGAAGATAAGATCCGTGTGTTTACCACGCGTCCGGACACCCTGTTCGGCGCGACCTATATGGTCCTTTCGCCGGAGCACCCGTATGTGGAAAAGTATGCCGGAGAGATTCAGAACCTGGCTGAAGTGCGGGCGTATCAGGCGGAAGCTGCCAAAAAGTCCGATTTCGAACGGGCCGAACTGGTCAAGGACAAGACCGGCGTGGAGCTGAAAGGCCTGCGGGCCGTTAATCCTGTGAACGGAAAAGAGATCCCGATCTGGATCTCCGATTATGTTCTGATGACCTACGGCACCGGCGCCATCATGGCGGTTCCGGCGCACGATACCCGTGACTGGGATTTCGCGAAGACATTCGGTCTTCCGATCATAGAAGTCGTGGCCGGCGGCAACGTGGAAGAAGCGGCCTATACGGACGTGCAGAGCGGCATCATGGTTAATTCCGGCTTCCTGAACGGTCTGGAGGTCGAGGAGGCCAAGAAAGCTATTACGGCCTATCTGGAAGAAAAGGGCCTCGGAGCGCCGAAGGTCAATTTCAAGCTGCGCGACTGGGTCTTCTCCCGCCAGCGCTACTGGGGCGAGCCGATTCCGATCGTACACTGCGAGAAGTGCGGCTACGTTCCGCTGCCGGAAGAAGAGCTTCCGCTGCTTCTGCCGGAGGTGGAAAGCTACGAGCCCGCCGACGACGGGTCTTCCCCGCTCTCCAAGATGAGCGGCTGGGTCAATACGACCTGTCCCTGCTGCGGCGGCCCCGCAAAGCGGGAAACCGATACCATGCCGCAGTGGGCCGGCTCTGCCTGGTACTATCTGCGTTATACCGATCCGAAGAACGAGACCTGCCTGGCGTCTCCCGAAGCGCTGAAATACTGGCTTCCGGTCGACTGGTACAACGGAGGCATGGAGCATACGACCCTGCACCTTCTTTACAGCCGTTTCTGGCACCACTTCCTCTATGACGAGCAGGTCGTGCCGGTGCCGGAACCTTATCAGAAGCGAACCTCGCACGGCATGATCCTCGGCGAAGACGGCGAAAAGATGTCCAAGTCCCGCGGGAACGTGGTAAATCCGGACGATATCGTGAAAGAATTCGGCGCAGATACGCTGAGAACGTATGAGATGTTCATCGGGGCTTTCGAGCAGGCGGCGGCCTGGTCCACCGACGGCGTCAAGGGCTGCCGGCGTTTCCTGGACCGCGTCTGGAAGCTGCAGGATCTTGTCACGAGTGCCGGCGGCTACAGCAAAGCGCTGGAAACGAAGATGCATCAGACCATCAAAAAGGTCAGCCAGGACTACGAAAGCCTGAAATTCAACACCGCGCTGGCAGCGCAGATGGCCCTTGTCAACGAGTTTTACCGGGTGGGCAGCGTGACCCGCGACGAATGGAAGACTTTCCTGCTTCTGCTCAATCCTGTCGCGCCGCATATCACCGAAGAGCTTTGGGAGGTAAGCGGTTTTGAAGGCCGCTGCTATGCGCAGAAGTGGCCCATCTGGGATGAGGCGAAGACCGTGGAAGATACGGTCGAAGTCGCGATCCAGATCAACGGCAAGATGCGCAGCACGGTCCGGATCCCGCGGACAGCGGAGAAAGACAGCGTGCTGGCGGCCGCGAAAGAAGAGCTGGGAAGCCGTTTAAACGGCGTCACGATCCTGAAAGAGATTTACGTGCCCGGCCGCATCATCAATTTTGTAGTAAAATAAGACCCTTGTTTTCAACGCGAAGAAAGAGGATCCAAGGAGATAAAAATGACAAAAGTAACTATCGTATCCGGTTTTCTGGGCGCCGGAAAGACCACGCTGATCCGCAAGCTGATCAAAGAAGTTTTTGCGGGCGAGAAGATCGTTCTGATCGAAAATGAATACGGAGAGATCGGCATCGACGGCGGATTTTTAAAAGATGCCGGCGTGACCATCACCGAAATGAATTCCGGCTGCATCTGCTGCACGCTGGTCGGGGATTTCACCGAAGCGCTTCAGCAGGTGATCCGCGACTTTGCGCCGGACCGCATCATCATCGAACCCAGCGGCGTCGGCAAGCTGTCGGATATCATCGCCGCGGTGGAAAAGGTTAAAGCTTTTGCGGAACTGACCATCACCGAGCGCCTGGCCGTCGTGGATGCGAAGAAAGCAAAGCTTTATATCAAAAACTTCGGCGAGTTCTTCGTGAATCAGGTCCAGTATGCTTCCACGATCATCTTAAGCCGCACGCAGCTGATCGATGAAGCAAAACTGGAGGAAGTTGTCGCCCTCCTGCGGGAGCACAACGCGGAAGCTCCTCTGATCACGACGCCCTGGGACGAGCTCTCGGCCGCCGCGATCCGCCATGCCTTTGAGCGCAGCGACGTGGAAAACCTCCTGCTGCCGATCGACCTCCATGATCATGAAGACGATGACGAGGAGGAAGAGCACGAGCACCATCATCACCATCATCACCATC